>NZ_CAMYKG010000026.1 GCF_947258925.1 uncultured Eudoraea sp.
TACGCCTATATAACTACGAAAATCCTAATCCCAACCCTCGTTTTTATCCTCTTAATCTCAAAATAATTCAAATTTCTTTGCCCAAAACCATCACTGGCCCCAAACAAAAAAACGCTGTTCGTCAATATGTCAATGAACTTCTAATCGCTTATCCTAAATCCTTCTTCACCAAATCTATCATCTGCCTCTCCTGATAAGCGGGTGCAAATATAAAGCACTTTTTCTGCTTGCACAACACTAAATCAAAAAAAATTACCTTCTAAAAATATTTAAATTATAAACCCCTGAAAATAAAGTGTTTATTATTCATATTCATACAAAAAATATTTAAATTTTATAGCTAATAATCCACATGCTCACTAAACAAATCTATAATAATACCGCATGGAAAAGTCAGCTCTTCAATCTGAACCGGTTTTTATGTTCCATTTTGAGGCAAATTATAACTAAGAGAAGAAATTCCATACCAACCCAAAACGAATCACAAAATCCCTGTAAGGATAATCCGGGGCAGCGTAAAAATTATTTCCGGTGAATGAAGAATTAAAATGTTCTGCTTTGAGATAGATCCTCGCAGTTCTGACTTTGGCGTTCACAAAAAAGTCTAATAATGGAAATCCCCCCAGTTTCTCCCGATTCTGCGTGTAGAATTCCGCAAGTAAGGGATTATAGGCATCCATATTGTACGAACTAAAATACTTGAAGGTAATCCCGGTTTGTAAAAACATTGCCTTTTTAAAAACATGCTTGGAATAATAAAATGTATTTCTGGTAAGAAAGGTTGGTAGATTTAATACCTCATTATTCTGTGAGACATTCTGATACATCAAAGTATTGCTCAAAGCAAAGTCTCCAAATTTGAATTCTTTGAAGTATTGAACTTTAAGGTAATTCACACTCTGCTCTTCCTGAAAAGGCTTTATAAACGCATTTTCTAAATTAGTATCCGCTTGTTCATCATTTGCCAAGGACCTGAAATAGGTATAATTGTCCGTCGTGGTATATTTTGCACTTAGATCCCCCCATACCTGTGACTCTAAATTAAACTGCAGACTACTTATTTGTTCTTTATCAAAACCCGGTTCATTGTACCAATTGTAATTCTCATAGTCAGATTGGTACAACAAAAAATTGAAGTCGGGTAATCGGGAAGAAGAATGTAAACTTGCACTTATCTTATTCTTCTCATTTATCTGATAACTGGCAGAGGCATTAATAATATTTCCAGTTAAATCACCCACGAGGTTGAACGCAACATCAGCTGCTATCTTAAAACCCCCAATCTGTTTATTATATTTTGCCCCCAATGCAATCTCTTCTCCTGTTAATCGATTGGGTATAAAGCCTTCATCGGTAGTGACCGTGCTATTAAAAAAGTAATTATAATTATATAAGCTAATCGATGCCTTTAATACCCCCAGGGTTCTATTCGAAAATTCAGTGTTAATTTCATTGTACATGGTCTTTAAGTTAGCCCGATCACTTATTGGACTTACCAATGCATCACCAAAAAACTCATTTTCACTATCCTGTGAAAACTGGTAATTCTTTGTTTCGTAAGTAAAGATATGGCCAATCCCTAAGTAATTAGATTTCGATCGAACAGAATCCGTCTCACTTTTCAAAAATCGATATTGATGATCTAGAAAATATCTTTTCCCAATTAGGATATTCTCTGCATCGGTAAAAAAAACATCTATCCTGGACCTATCCTTAAAATCCGGGTCTTTCGACTCAAACTGTAATTCTTTATTGGAAATACCGCCGTTTTCTTCACCTTCCAATTCCTGGGAGGTCCAGTGTGCTCTTAATCTATAGCGACCATCCTTGGTAACGTAATTGGCTGTGGATCTGAAATTACCCCATTTGGATTGACTCCACTGGTACTTACCTAAAGATCTGCCTCCTTTATAGGCAACAGAAAAGTTAAATCGCCTGGAGGTGTTAAACGTAAGCATAGCATCCAGAAGCTGACCCTGTTCAAAGGTCGTTTTAAAGAACAGATCTGTCATGGGTGTTGCTACATTATAATAGGATATATCCTGTACCTCCATATAATTAAAATGCCTGGCATTTGCACCTAAAGAGGGGTATAGGGTATTGCGCTCAAAATTGAGGCCGAGATGATTGTAAGGCTGGCCTACATTGGAAAAGGGCATTAATTCAAAATCATCCTTTCGTAAAAAATTATACTTGTATTCTTTTTGTATGCTTAAGGTCGTATCTAAATAGGTGGTGTCCCTGGCGTAAGAAACAATTTTATAATCCTTAATTGTAATTCCCAGGCTATCCTTCTTTATAGCCCTTTTTGATTTCTTCTTTCTCAACAATGAAGTATCTTTAGCTCCTTCGGGAGTAACCGGATCTTTTTGCGCACTAAGAGCGTGGCTCAACAAAATTAGAATTAACAAAAGGAGATATCTCATTGAAAGACTTAGGTTACAGTTTTTAAAATGCCAGATTCATATCCAAATGTTCATAATATTAACGAAACAATTTGTCACAGCATTATTCTCCTAAAGGCAAATAAAAATTGTTCGATCTTGTTCGCAAAGTTAATTTTTTTGTTCCTAACTAAATGTGAAAGTTTAAGTAGATTAAAAGTGGTAAATTATCAAACATGCATAAATTCCAAAAATACCATGACTATAATTGGTGCCGTTCGACAGAAAAAATTGAATATTCCTAGTTTTTTAGTGATATTAGCAAAAAAAATTACATGATAAGAAGATTCACAGTTCTCCTCTTACTGGTGGGTTCCTTTTCGTATGCTCAGTTTAATAGTAGTGCTCCCTGGATGCAAGACTTAAAAAGCAAGAAGTCAGTAACTGCGAAATCCGGTCAACAAGATTTTACTTTTAACGAAATAACCAATGCTTTTGATGCGTATTGGAAGGGAAAGGATATTACTAAAAAAGGAATAGGATACAAGCCTTTTAAACGATGGGAAAATTATTGGAAGCATTTCGTTAATAGCGACGGATATCTCCCCACATCTAAACAACTTCATAATAGTTGGAAAAATAAACAAACCAACAAGGCAGTAAACCCAACCAGCGACTGGACAGCAATTGGTCCTTTTACATCCGGCACATTAGCTATTGGGCAGCCAGGAACAGGTAGAATAAATGCGATAGCTGTTGATCCGAATAACGAAAGCATATGGTATACAGGAGCCCCTTCAGGAGGCTTGTGGAAGAGTATTGATGCAGGTAGTACATGGACCAATCTTTTTGACAATTTTGCTCAGATTGGGGTCTCAGGAATTGCTATAGATAAAAATGATTCCAATATTGTGTATATCGCAACTGGAGATGATGATGCGGGTGATTCTTATAGCGTTGGTGTATTTAAGTCCCTGGATGGCGGAGCTACCTGGAATGAAACCGGACTGAATGCCAGTATTTCTGATTTTAGTTGGTCCATGAATGAAATAACGATAGACCCCACCAATTCTCAGGTAATTTGGGTTGGAACCAATAAAGGCCTCTACAAATCTACAGATGCGGGTGCCAGTTGGGATAGGACTTTTGATAGCGAAGTAAAAGATTTTAAGCTAAAACCCGGAACTCCCAATACTGTATATTTGGTAACTCCAAATACCTTTCACAGATCTACGGATGGAGGAGTTACTTTCGAAAGAATCAGAGAACCTTTACCCGATGCTTCCGGAAGGCTCGTCATTGGAGTAACTCCAGCCAATGAAGACGTTGTTTACGTTCTTAGTGCGGCAACACGGGCTAATGACTATGTTTTTCAGGGGTTATATAAATCTACCGACGGAGGTTCCACTTTCGTGAAAACGGCGAATACTGCAGACTTAATGGAGCGGAACCAGGCATGGTACAATATGGCAATAGCAGTTTCTCCAACGGATGAGGATCTATTGTATACCGGAGCCATTAATATTTGGAAAAGCACAAATGGTGGAGATTCTTTTATTCGATTAAACAATAACGATACCGAAGTTACACCTGCGTATACACATGTAGATACACATACGCTGAAGTTCTTTAATAACCGATTATTTGCAGGAACAGATGGCGGTTTTTATGTCAGCGAAGATGAAGGGTTAAGCTTCACCGATTATAATTCCGGTCTGGCAGTATCTCAATTCTATAGAATTTCTATAGGCAAAAATAACGCCAACAAGATAGCCGGAGGTACCCAGGATAATTCCGGTTTTGTTTTCAATAACCAAAATTGGAATATTTATACGCTTGCCGATGGGATGGATTACGAAATTGATCCCGCCAATAGCGATGTTATTTATGGTTTTAGTCAGTTTGGCAGCATCCTTTTTATTACCAATAATTCCGGTCAAAATATCGGTGCAATTGGTGCACCCCTGGACGGCAATGGCAATAGTATTTCCGGAGAATGGATCACCCCATTGGCCATAAATAGTGAAGGAGAGGTATATGCCGGATTCGATGCTGTTTACAAATTGGCAGGAAACACCTGGGAAAAAGTGTCTTCCAATATTAGTTCGGATGCAATTGATGATTTGGAAATAGATCCTAACAATTCACAGAATATTTATTTGGCAGAAGGGAATAATCTTTATCGAAGTCAAAATGGGGGAGCCACTTTTATTCTTTTAAAAGGTTTTCCGGCAGATATTTCGGATATTGCCATCAATGGAAATGACAGTAATATTGTTTATGTGACGACTTCCATAAGGGTAGGTATAGCACAAGAAGATCAACCTGGTGAAAGAGGCATTTATAAAGTTACTATTGATGGAAGTACCGCAACTGAAGAAAACATTACTTATAATCTCCCAACGGACCAGGCATTTTTCTCTATTGTCCATCAGGATCGGGACGCCCTAAATCCAATATTTGTTGGCACGAGTACAGGGGTTTATCGGCTGGATGATACGCTTACTGAATGGGAAGATTATTTTACCAACCTACCCAACACCGGTGTAAGTGATTTGGAAATCAGTATTGATGATGAAGTAATTGTAGCAAGTACTTATGGCAGAGGTGTATGGCAATCGCCGATAGATGTTGTTCTTCCCGATAACGACGTGAAATTAGTTTCTTTGACTCCCAAACCGGGCGCTGTGCTATGTGGCGAGATTTTCCCGGAAATTACGGTTCAAAATAAAGGTCTCAATCCTATTTCAGAAATTGATATTACCTATTCCATCGATGGGGGACCCCCGCAAGATATTGCCTGGAATAGCAGTACTATTGCCAGCGAGGAAATTGTAACTATTCCCCTGCCTTCCCAAAATATTAATAACATTGGCGAAGCATTACTGGAGGTAACTATCAGCATTATCAACGACACTTATGATGACAATAACAGTAGCTCCAGTCTTTTTTATGTGAACGATTTTGGTATAGGTGATTTTGTAAACACTTTTGAAACACCAGAGGAAACCCTGGTCACTTATAACCAAACAGGAGGTACCAGTGTTTGGGAAAAAGGAGAACCCACAGGGACTTTATTAAATGAGGCAGCATCTGGAGTACAGGTCTATGCCACTAATTTAGATGGCAATCATCCGGACGAAACTGCATCATACCTTGTAAGTAACTGTTACGAACTATCCTCTATTATAGCTCCGGTACTCAAGTTTAATATGGCGTATGATTTAGAAACGAATTTTGACATAGTTTATGTAGAATACTCCCTTGACGACGGTGCTTCCTGGACTGTACTTGGTACAGTAGACAGTGAACCCAATTGGTATACCAGCGACAGAACCAACGCTTCCTCCGGGGATGACGATGATTGCCAGAATTGCCCGGGAGCTCAATGGACGGAAACCAATGCCACGATGACCGAATACGCGTATGATTTTACTTTGAATGCGGCCAGAGGGGAAACAGATTTGACCAATGAACAAAACGTAGTATTCCGGATAGCTTTTGTCTCAGATCCGGCAGTTAACCAGGAAGGGGTTGTAATTGATGATTTAGTGGTCACAGGCTTTCAGGACGACGACGACGACGACAATGATGGAATATTGGATGTGAATGACAATTGTCCCCTTATTGGGAATGCAGATCAATTGGATAGTGATGGTGATGGTGAAGGTGACGCCTGCGACCTTGATGATGATAACGACGGGGTTCTGGATACTGAAGATAACTGCCCCCTTGTAGCGAATGCAGACCAGGCGGATTCCGATAATGACTCTATAGGTGATGTCTGTGACGATGATGCAGATAATGATGGCGTACCCAACGGAACAGATGTTTGTCCAAATACACCTCAAGATGATGTTGTTGATATTACTGGTTGTACGGTTTTTTCATTAGCGGCAACTAATTTTCAATTACAAACCACCGGCGAATCCTGCAGTGTCAGTAATGATGGAAGCGTTACTATTACAGCTCAGGCTAATTTAAATTATACAGCTACGCTCAGTGGGAATGGGACCAACCAGGAATTAAATTTTACAGACACGGTGTCCTTCTCAGACCTTACGGCCGGTGATTATACTATTTGTATAACTGTGGAAGGTGAAAGCGGTTACGAGTTATGTTATGATATCATTATCACCGAACCGGAAGCTCTTTCGGTAACTTCCAAGATAAGTTCGGCGACCAATAAGGTTACTCTTGGTTTAGCAGGTGGAAAAAATTATATCATTAACTTAAATAACAAGGAATACCGAACTTCCAACTCTAATGGCACAGCATACTTGGACGTTGGATGTTGAGTGTTTGCTGTTGGATGTTCGATTGCCCTACGTCGGATTCTCTATCGGAAGCAGAGAATGGTGAACTCAGTGTCTATTTGGGGAATAGTTTTTTAGATGATGTGGAATTATCTCTGTTTTCAATTAATGGTGCCAAAGTTTTCACAAAAACATATAGAGTTTCGAATAATGAAGTAAAATTTAATGTAGATGGACTTTCAAAGGGGATTTACATGTTAAATATTAAAACAAACAAATCCCTGTTGAATTATAAAATAATCAGAAGATGAAATTAAAATATGGAATTTTCGTATTTGCCGTTTTATTAATTGCCGCATGCGGAGGTGGGGATGATAACAATACTAATCCAGATCCGGATCCGGATCCGGTAGCAGCACCTTCAGCCGCGACACTAATATTTCCGGATAATAATGAGGAGTGCAATGAAGGCGTAGTCATCAACGATACTCAAAGCACTGTTACTTTTGAATGGAATGCATCTCAAAACACCGATAGCTATGAGGTAAAGCTGAGAAACCTGAACTCCAATGCAAATTCAACAACTAATTCCAATAGCAATTCTGCTGGTATTACACTTGAACGCGGTGTACCCTATGAGTGGTTTGTGGTCTCTAAAGCCAATGGAACCAACGCAACTGCTACAAGCAGCACCTGGAAATTTTATAATCAGGGCCCTGGGGTCGAAAACTATGCCCCATTCCCTGCTGAGGCTATTTATCCGGGAAGAGGTGAGGCAATAGCTAATTCAGCTACGGTACAATTAGAATGGTCGGGGAGTGATGTGGATAATGATATTGCGGAATATGATGTATTTTTTGGTACGGAAACTGATCCTGCCAACCTCTTAGGTACTACTTCAGATTCCTTTATTGATGCCACTATTGCAACCGGAGTTTACTACTGGCGTGTGATTAGTAAGGACAGCCAGGGGAATAGTTCTGAATCTGAAATATTTGAATTCAGTGTGCTGCAATAAAAAGAGTGTATTTTAATGGTATATTCCTAAAGGGAATTGTAGTAATCCATTATTTTGATAAGATCGGCTTCTTTTCTCACGCTTAGATTATCGCCTTTTATATACGCCTGGATTTCACTTTTTTTATCCTCTAATACTTCAAGGATATCAATTTTCTTGAGTCTGATCCTTTTTGCGATACCATCTCCTTTTCTAATATAATAGGCGCTTATATCAATATAAGTAGGAGGCACAGTTCTGTCATAAGAAGTGGCAGGTATCCTTCCTTGTTTTAATTTTATTTCCGGCTTGTATAACAAGACTGCATTTCCTTCATTTAAAGGATTAAAATAACTGGATCTGTTATTACCCCTGGCATCTTCATAAATATATATGTTGAATCTTTTAGCGCCTATTTTAGCCATTATATAGGACCTTTTAAGCAGCGGATATGATTCATCCCCTTGTTGCAGAACCTGTATTTCGTTCCTAAAGGCATTAAAGCGCATTTCAGCCCTTAAAACAACACTATCCTTTGAGAATACTTCACCATACGCAAATTCCTCATCGAAGTACTGTGACCCATTGGCTTTTATATCCGCATAATCTATATTCCGTGTTATAAATGAAACCGGAGCACCTTCGGGGTTTACCTGGCTGATGGGACCGGATTGCGCCAAACTAAGTGCGGGTAATAAACTAAAAACAATGATCTTCCAGGTTCTCATTAAAATGTATTTCTAAACATTAAAAATATCGCAGCTATCCAAATATATATGAAAAGACCTCTGCTTAAACAGAGGTCTTTATAATTATTTACTAAAATCTATGGTTGTTTAACCAAGTTAAACACATGAGGATTTCCAGCAATGTTTGCACTAAAATCCAGGTTAACTTCAATTATTCCAACACAAGTTAATACCCTACTTGCGGGTTGTAGTACATAGAAATTAGGACCAAAACTCACTGTAGAGTTAATTTTGGTTTCATCTACAGCTATAATACTTCCTGTATCCGGATCTATAGTAAGGATCAGGTCTTCTGCTCCTTCAACGATATAAGTACCATCAACAATTGTTACCTGGTTTGCTCCTGGTCCTGCTACAACTTCTCTTGTGAAGTCTGTTTCACCAAAGAAACCTGCAAAAGTAGATTCAACAACATCATAACTACCAACAAGAGCCGAAATATCTACTGACGGACATTGAACATCAAGTCCTATAGACAATTCACTAATACTCTCGGTTCCAAACTCTGCTCCTTCTACGGAGACCAATTGAAGAACCAGAGCGTCTGAAGCTCCAGGCAAAGCAGTCCCTGCCAAAGTGGTTATAGTTATATCAGCAGTAAAATTACCCGGTTCAATGACCGGACTTAAATTATCAATGCTATAAAAAGAAGGATCTAAAGTTGAGTTAGTTGTATCAACAACAACCTGAACGTTCCTTCCGCTTTCTGAAAGCGTAGAAACACCAACTGTAATAACACTTTGGGTATCTTCCGCCGGGTTAAATGTGATTCTGGTACTACTAGTACCCCCGTTAAAACCGGCAATCGAAGGACCGTTTATTGTATCGAATATAGGCCTTTCCGTTTCAGTACAAGAGAAAAGAACTAGCACTGCGATGAAAAGTACCGAAAATTTATTAATTATATTTTTCATGATTTACTTTTTATTTTTTAATAGCCTTCGTTCTGTTCCATATTAGCATTGGCATTAATCTCGTCAATCGGAATAGGCAATTGAAATCTAAAATCTCCGGCAGCTAGCGTTTGCACCTCCGCTGGAGTTCCTGAACCATCAATTATATCCCCGAAAGCTGACCTGTTAACTGCCTCACCTCTACGTTTAATATCAAAGAAACGATGTCCCTCAAATGATAGCTCAACCCTTCTGTTAAATTGAATGGCATCTTCCAATGCCTGTCCGGTTTCACCGCCGGTATACGATGTAAATCTAAGATCTCTCAATTCATCTAATGTAGCTAATGCCGCTGTTTCCTGTCCAAGTTCAAACTGGGCTTCTGCTTTGTTCAAAAGAACTTCTGCTGCACGCATCACTTTGATATCCACACGGCCATTTACCTGGCCGGTCTCACCTAAGAATTTTTTGACAGCATTGTAATCATTCCCCTGGTTTGTCCCTACAAATTGCATAACATTCCTTCTAAGGTCATTAGGATCAACGCTCGAGAAAAACTCAAGGTCTATAGCGTATTCTGAAATTGTCGCATCAGAATTGGACTGACTGTAAAGTACCCCTACATTAGGGAAATTACTTTCAGAAGTGGTGTTTACCGCCCATTTCACAACAATACCCGCTTCACTTGCATCCGTATAAACTTCTTCCAATTCTGTCGCTGTAGCCAATGGCGTAGTAACCTGATTTGCTGCAGTAACTGCTTTGGCATATTCTCCATTATAAAGGTATAGTCTGGACAAAATTCCAAAAACACTATTCCTGTCTAATCTACCCTGACCATTATCAGTACCAATCAAAGTACTTGCACGCTCCAGGTCATCAATCATTTCTGAATAATTACTTGCAACTGGTTCTCTTGCAGGTTCAAAAGAAGGATCTCCGGTATCACCATCTTCAACCTTAACGTAAACGATTCCGGGTGAACTATTGGCATCACCACTCTGGGTAGGTATTTTTGCGAAAATACGTGCCAGGTCAAAATGCGCCAATCCCCTTGCAGCAAGAGCTTGTCCTAAGATATTGTCTTTTTCAGGGCCATCAGCAAGGTTATCAATTTGTCCAATTACCAGATTAGCCGCATTAACTGCTTCATAGAGCTCACTCCAGTAAAGTGGAATTGCACCTCCGGTATTCGGCACATAGCGGTAATCGTAATAATCTTCGTTTGACGTCCGTCCGGTCTGTACTAAAATCACATTATCTGAAAGGATATCAGGTATTCCCTGTAATCCTGATCCAGAATTGGCATAGCATAGAAAAAATTGTCGGTATATTCCGTCCACACCATTCTGAAAAGTAGCCACAGAATTAAAAAATGTCTCCGGGTTACCTTCAGTAAAAGGCTGTAGTTCATTGATTTCATCATCGCAGGCAAAAAACCCGAATGACAAAAACAAAAGCGATAATTTTATAATATTATTTTTCATTTCTTTATCTGTATTTTTTATTAAAATCCAATTTCTACCCCAAAGGTATAAGACTGTGTTTGAGGATAACTGAATAATGAGAATTCCCCTGGTACAAATCCAGCATCACCAGGTTCAGCTGTTTCTGCGGAACCTAAACCTATTTCAGGATCACCATTGTATTTTGTAAATGTCAATAAATTCTGGCCCGTAATAAATACACGGAAAGAACTTAATCCTGTGTTGTCAAGCATTTTACCGGGTAATCGATAATCCAATGTAAGGGTTCTTAACCTTACATAGTCACCTCTTTCGAGGAATCTATCAGTTCCCTGATCCGCCGTATTTTGAAACAATGGACTTGGCAATACATCCTGGTCTCCTGGTTGCTTCCAGTAGTTAAAGGATTCAACCCTCTGATTCCTGTTTATATTACCAATAGCCACACCTTGCTGTCTTTGGAAGTTAAGAATATAATTTCCTTTTTTGTAGACAAAATCTGCTCTTAAGCCAATCCCTTTGAATCTAAAATTTGTAAAAAAGCCACCTTCCAAATCTGCCTGAGGGGATTTTCCCGGAAGCAGTACCTGGAATCCAGGACTGTATTCATTGGTAACTGTCCCTTCTGTGTCCAGATATAAAGGTTCTCCATTAGCAGGATTCACACCGGCGTAACGTTCCAGATAAAAAGAATTAATTTCTTCGCCTTCCCTAAGGATGGTATTCCCATTAATTATATCCTCTCCATTAACCAGGGATACTACCTTATTATCCAGGAAAGTAATGTTTCCACCTAAGGTCCAGGTAAAGTTTTGACTCCTGATAACATCAGCATTTAAAGAAATTTCAAAACCGCTGTTCTCAATCTCACCAATATTGGCCAAAATTGAATTATCCTCGTCCCCTATTGTTTGTGTAATGGGCCTGTTTAATAAAAGGTCTTTAGAATTCTTCTTGAAGTAATCAAATACACCGCTAATACGGTTGTTTAGCAATCCAAATTCTAAACCAATATCCAGGATGGCCTGTGATTCCCATTGAATATTAGGATTCCCAACTCCAAGAGGTACCGCGGCAGTAAAGCCGTTATAGGTGCTAAAGCCCAATAAATTTAAGTATTCAAAGTCCCCAATATTTTGGTTACCTGACGTTCCGTAAGAAGCCCTAAGTTTTAAATTGTTAAAAACAGAGCCTTCCATCCAGCTTTCACGGGCAATATTCCATGCGGCACTACCACTGTAGAATGTACCATACTTATTATCAGGTCCAAACCTTGAAGAACCGTCCCTTCTGATGGAAGCTGAAACAACATATTTACCGTCATAATCATAGTCAGCAAAAAGACCTAAGGAAAATAATCTTCTCCTTGCTTCTGTTGAACCTGCACTAGTTGGTTCGGCTGCTACATCCTGGTATGGAAAATCCGGAGATGGAAAACCTCTACTCGTAGCAAATAAGTCGGTAAAGATGCGTTCGTTAAATTCAAATAAACCACTTACCGTCAAATTATGGAATCCACCGTAAGTATCACTATACGTTAATAAATTATTTACGTTGTATTCCAAAGTATTATCGAAATTATCTGTCTGTGTTCCGGGGAAGTTAGCATCCCCAACAAATCCCTGTAATACACCTCCGGCAAGAGAACGGCTGGTTCTGTTGAACCTGTTATTCGTAGCACCAATGGAAAAACGGTTTGAGAATTTATCAGAAAACTTAATGTCCGCAAATAAACTACCTATGATAAGGAAGTTTCGTTCACTCTCAGGTTCTGTTTGCAATGCCAGGGCTATAGGAAAACCAGTAGTTGTTGGATTGTAGACAGGATCTCCCTGTTCATCCAATACAATATCATTATTAGCATCCCTCAAAAAAAGTGGATCCCATGGATTGTAATCATACATAGCCCTAAACGGGTTCTGTACATTGTTCCTATCTCTTGGTAAATCCGTAGAGCTCCTTGCGAAGGAAAGATTAGTGCCGATATTCAACCATTCTTTAGCCTGATAGGTTGTATTTAAACGGGCGGAATATCTTTCAAATCCTTTAATCCTGTCAATAATACCTGAGTTTTTGTCGTAACCAAGACCAAGGAAATACGTAAGTCTTTCCTCTCCCCCTGAAACAGACAAATTGATAGATTGAACTACTCCTTTACGAAGAAGTTCTTCCTCCCAATTGGTATCATTTGCCAAAAAGTTTTGCAATTCCTCCGGGGAAGCAGAAGCTCCCGGAAGACTTTGAGCAGCGTTAACGCCCAGGTTCGCGAATTGACGTTCGAGTTCCAATTTTTGTGCTGCATTCATTATATCGAAGGGATCCTTAATTCGCTGAGTGAAACCATAAGAAGACCTCAGTAAAACCTGTGCATCACCTGTTTTACCGGTCTTGGTTGTAATCAGAACAACTCCATTTGCACCCCTGGATCCATATTTGGAAATCGTAGCCGCATCTTTAAGGATAGAGAATGTCTCAATATCATTTGGATTTAGGTTATTAATAAAATCCGCTCCAACGGGGATTCCATCAATAACATATAAAGGAGTAGTACTTGCGTTAATTGAACCAACACCCCTGATCTGCACAAATGCTGTCTGACCGGGTCTACCGTTTGCAGCAGTAACCTGAACACCAGCAGCCTGTCCCTGTAGAATATTATCAATACTCGTAGAAGGTACAAACGCTTCGATTGTCTCGGTACTTACTGTTGAGACAGCAGAAGTATTCAATTCGCTTCTTTTAGAACCATAACCTACTACTACAACTTCCTGGAGGGTTTCTGCATCTTCCTCCATTTTTATATTAATTGTAGTAGAAGCACCTATAGTCCTTTCCACCGTTTTTTGACCTAAATAACTAAATTGCAATACCTCGCCGACACCGGCAGTTATTGTATAGTTACCGTCAAAATCTGTTTGTGCTCCATTGGTGGTTCCAACAACCACAATGGACACTCCTGGTAAAGGCAGATCATTCTGATCTGTCACATTACCGGAAATTGTCTTCTGTTGTCCATAACCAAAAGACATTGCCAACACCAATAAAGGTGTTAACATCCAAGTTAACTTTGATCTCATTTAAATAGAATTTTTTGAATTAGTCGCGTCAAAAGTCTTAATTAATAGTTAACTATGCAAGAGATAAATCGTATCGTTAACGAATTATGTTAAAATATTGTTGATAATTACGAATTTGATAATATTTAACTATGTTTTTTAGAATATGTTTATTTTATTGTGCTACTTAATGAGTATTTCTAAGCATTGATTAGAAACGGGTTTATAATATGCTCTTAAAATGTTAAAATATTATAGGGATCTTGACCATGAAGCCGGAACGGATGAAGCAGGAAGGGGATGTCTGGCCGGGCCAGTTACAGCTGCTGCGGTAATATTACCCGAAGAATTTAAAGAGGCGTCACTCAATGATTCCAAAAAACTATCCGAACCCATAAGAAATAAATTACGCCCGCTAATAGAAAATAATGCGTTAAGCTATGGTGTAGCGCATATCCCTAATGAGGTTATCGACAAAATCAATATTCTTAATGCTTCTATTTTTGCAATGCATCAGGCTATTAGGAAACTGACTGTGACACCGAACTTCATAATAGTAGACGGCAATAGGTTCAAGCCTATTAATGAAATTCCTTATAAATGCATCATTAAAGGAGACAGTAAATTTGAAAGTATTGCTGCAGCATCAGTTTTAGCTAAAACCCACAGAGACGCTTTTATGGAAAAAATTCACGAAGAGTTTCCCATGTATAACTGGAAGCAGAACAAAGGGTATCCTACCAGAGAACACAGGCAGGCAATTAAAAAGTACGGTATCACAAAATATCACCGTAGTAGTTTTAAGCTTTTGCCTGAGCAACTAAGTCTCAACTTTTAGTCACCTGCTACCGGATCAATCCACTGAATACATTCCCTTTTTCCAATTTGAAAAACTTCCTTGTACACAGTCAATAAAAATTAGATAATGTTCTAAATTTGCGGCAAAGCATCATAGATGAGATTTAAATTAGTTATTATCCTCACAGTTTTTTGCATCATTTCCTGCCAAAAACAAAAAGACCACACGACGCCACTTCTAAACTATTTACCTGAAAATGCCTCGGTAATACTGAAAATCAATAATTTAACTAATCTAAAAAGTGAACTTAAAAACAATGAGTTTATAAAACCCTTGTCGGATGTCACTAATTATGACCACGTCCTTGGTAGGATTAATGCCCTTGAATATGTTCAAAGCGACACCACAGGTATCCTTGCCTTTATGGAAATTGATTCTCTGAAATCAGAATTTTTTTATGTTTCAGATAAACCCATGACTTTTGTAAATCCTGAAAAGGACACCAGTCCCACTATAGAACCTGTCACTTTTGAAGGAAGAACCTATAACAGATACGAAATAAATCAAAGTACTTTCTTTAGTATTGAACTCGACCATCAAATCATCCTGGGATCGTCACTTAACTCAATGGATGAAATCATAAGAAAGTCCGGAAATGTTGAAGTTGATCCTACACTTAAAGCATTGCTTGAAACTTCGAACAGCGAGAAATCTGCTTCTATATATATTAAATTGGATCAAAGTAAATGGTTGGACGATTATGTGCTAAACACGGAATCTGAAGCCCGATTTTCATCCTTTGCCGATTGGGTAACTTTCGATATAGAACCAGCTCAAGACCACCTGCAGTTGAATGGTATAACTGTTGCAAATGATTCAACTAAAAAATTCCTTAACCTATTCAGGAACACAAAACCCCTTGTTAGCGCCTTAAGCAAGAAAATACCTGCGAAAGCCGATGCCTTTCTTTCCTTTGCTTTTGACAATGAGGAAGTCTTTGCTGAGAATCAGCAGCACTATTTAGAATCAACATTTAAGAGAGATAGTGTATTTAATACCGTTGAAGAAATTGGACTTGTTTTTGTTGAAGACAAGAAAATAGTTATGTTAAGCACATATGGTGCAGAAAATATCACGCAATTCTTAGAAACGAAAAGCAGTACTCGTGCTGTTTATCAGGGTCATGAAACCATTGAACTTCTAAACGACCAATTTCTTCTCGATTACTTTAAACCATTAATAGAGGAGTTTAAAGCCAAATATTACACCATTCTTGAAAACACCTTTGTTTTTACAGAAGATCTTGAAGTCCTCAGAGGAATAATTGGGGATAACAATAGTGGTTCTACTTTTGATAAAAGTATGCTAAATGAAACTGCTCAAAAAGTTCTGGCAGATGAATCGAGTATTATTTTCATTGCTAATTCCAAGGGAATGGAAGATATCCTGAAAGTGAATTGCACCAAGGAACTCCTAACCGATTTTAAGAAAACACCAGCTTCCGATTATATTTTTGCCGGACAAATTGTTGCCGATGCAAAATTTTTTCATTCTAACCTGATT
Source organism: uncultured Eudoraea sp. (assembly GCF_947258925.1). Classification (GTDB taxonomy): domain Bacteria; phylum Bacteroidota; class Bacteroidia; order Flavobacteriales; family Flavobacteriaceae; genus Eudoraea. The sequence goes on from NZ_CAMYKG010000026.1 coordinate 16,164, forward strand.
ATTCAAAAAAAGCATAAAGAAAAAGAACGGAATACCATTTCTCCCTTATTCCGTGTTGAATTGGACAACGATTTAGCCACGAACCCTCAATTCGTCAAAAATCACAGGACCAACAAAAAAGAAATTGTGGTACAGGATCAGGAGAACAATCTGTATCTCATCTCTACCAAGGGTAAAATATTGTGGAAAAAGCAATTGAAAGGACGAGTACAGGGTAAGATAAGTCAGGTAGACCTCTATAAAAATGGTCGATTACAACTGGCCTTCACCACAGGAAATGAATTCCTGATTTTAGATAGAAATGGTAAAGAAGTCAAACCCTTTACAATGGATTTTCCAGGTGGCAATTTAAACGAACTGGCAGTATTTGACTATGAGAACAAAAGAAATTACCGCTTTGTAGTCACCCAGGGATCAAAAGTCTATATGTATAATTCAAAAGGTAAAATCGTCAGGGGATTTAAATATACAGATACGGGCAGTGCCGTATTATCAGCTCCCAAGCACATACGAATCGGGAATAAGGACTACCTAATTTTTATGCTGGAAAATGGAGATCTTAAAATCTTAAATCGGGTAGGCAATACAAGGGTTAGGGTAGCAGAGAAAATAGATTTTTCGAGCAATCAAACCTATCTGTATAAGAATAATTTTATTGTCACCGATAAAAAAGGAACCCTCTTTTCTATTGATACGAAAGGAAAAATTACAAAGACAAAATTCAATTATTCTGAAGATCACGGGCTGGATGCCACAAGTAAAACATTGGTTACGAACAATGAAAATATACTGAGTATTAAAGGGAAAGATGTATCGCTGGATCTGGGTGTGTACACACATCCCGCCATATTTTATGTCCATGATAAAATTTATGTCAGTGTAACCGACATCCAAAGTCAAAAGGTGTATTTGTTTGACAGTAACGCCATACCCTTTAAAAATTTCCCAATATATGGTTATTCAATGATTGACCTTGATGATATTGATAATGATCGGAAAATAGAATTTGTTTGTAAGGACCAGGAAAATGTACTTGTCCTGTATAAAATTAACTAGGTCTATTTGAATGACCATCTGCACATTAAAGCTACCCATCCATACATAAATAATTAGAGGATATTCCTTTTTAGTTATTTTTACCAAAGCGCTAACAATTAGGTATTTGTAAGGTTTTTTTGATATAAAAAAGCCTTGAATAATGCTATACTTATTGCTTATTATTTTGTACTTTAAAAGGCACTTAACACCACAATGATCATGAAAACACTCACCCGGCTTTTCCGTCTTATCCTTCCATTGATAGTATTCCTGTGTATACCGCCCGATACGAGTGCGCAGTTATTAAAAAAATTAGGAAAGGCAGCTGAACGAGCTGCGGAACGCACAATTGAAAGAAGGGTGGAAAATGAAACCGCGGAAAAAACAGACGCTGTATTAGATAGCATCTTAGAACCCGGATCTAAAGGGAAACAAGGTAAAGCTCCGACCAATCAGGACGGTATGCCAATTCCACAAGGACAAACTCCCAATGATGGCGGGGGTGGAGAAAATAATCCATCTGCCACAGGAGCAAGTGGACCTAAAACCATACAGGTCTATAGCAAGTTCGATTATGTCCCCGGAGACAAATTATTGTTCTTCGACGATTTTTCAAATGACTTTATAGGTGATTTCCCTTCCAAATGGAATACCAATGGAGGTGGTGAGTTAGTAACTTTTGATGATTCACCTGAAAAATGGATAGAACTGATATCAGGATATGGTGTATATTTTATTCCCGATGTGCCAAAATTACCTGAAGAATACACCATAGAATTTGATGTGATGGCCATTGGTTTAGATAGAAAGACTTCTTCAACCGCCAAGTTAAGAATAGACTTAAGCGATGATGATAAATTCAAGGAAGGCAACAATTTTGTGCAGGCACTTCTTCCATTTTGCCAATATTCCGCCATTGGAATAACGATGGAAAGTCGCATTAATGGTAAAAGGGAAATCTATAGTACGGTAAATGCCGACCTAAGGGAAGAGGTATTGAACAAACCACATATTTCTATTGCCGTTAACAAGCAACGATTTAGACTATGGGTGAACGAAGAAAAACATATTGACATTCCAAGGATTGTGCCGCAGGGCGGGGTCTCGAATACACTGAAATTTCATTTGAACAATTTTAAAGATGGTAAAGAACGGTTGTTCATCACAAATCTAAAAGTGGCTGAAGGAGGCCTGGATTTAAGGAGAACATTAATTTCTGAGGGAAAAGTATCTACAAATGGTATCTTATTCGATTCTGGCTCAGCGAATATACAACCTCAATCTATGGGGATTATCCGCCAGATCTCTCAGGTATTGCTGCAGGAAAAAGATATGAATTTAAATATTATTGGCCATACGGATTCTGATGGGGACGACACTGCCAACATGAAATTATCTGAAGCCAGGTCCGAGGCGGTAAAAAGCGCATTGGTCAATGTATACAATATTGATTCGGGGAGACTAACAACAGCCGGAAAAGGAGAATCTGAACCGGTTGGTGATAACGGCACGCTTGATGGAAAAGCACAAAACAGAAGAGTTGAATTTATAAAAATCTAAATAATGAAATTGAAACTTTTATTTATCGGAATGGTCCTCTTGTATGCATTTTCGGCAGCCGGCCAAAATTGCAGCAAATATTACCCGATGGAAGAGGGTACCAGTATGGAATACACCTCTTATAATGGTAAAGGCAAAATCCAGGGAACAATTAGTTACACAGTTACCAATGTTGTGGATACGGGTGGTACTACTTCAGCCACTATGGCTATGAATTATAAAGATGCTAAAGGCAAAGAAGCTTTTAGTTCGGAATTCACTTATTCCTGTACCGGGAATACTGTAACGATTGACTATCAATCCCTAATGTCCAATCAAATGCTTCAGCAATTTGGAGATATGGAAATGGAACTATCCGGAACGGATATCGAGTTGCCGAATGATCTTGCAGTCGGACAGGAATTACCGGATGCCAATATGTCCATGAAAATGAGCATGAGCGGTATGAATATGACTTCAACAATGAATATGACCAACAGAAAAGTGGAAAAACAAGAAACCATTACCACACCTGCAGGCACTTTTGATTGCTTTGTGATTTATAGCGAGAATCAGTCTAAAATGATGATGGCTAGTCAAAACTTTCCCAATCGTCTATGGCTGGCCGAAGGTGTTGGTATGGTAAAACAGGATAGTTTTAATAAAAGTGGGAAACTCATGTCCAGTACAGTACTCACTGCCCGAAGTAATTAAAACAGTATGAATCTTTAGTTTTTATACCTCAGTTCTATCTTTGATAATTTGGGCATGGAATAATTCTGCGAAATGTTTTAAAAGTTTTTGCTTAACCTCACCCATTGGAACTTCTTTTTGACCAAGTTCTACATTCAGTGAAGTCACGGCCTTTCCTTTGATCCCACAAGGAATCATCAGATCAAAATAGCCCAAATCTGCATTCACATTCAGGGCAAAACCATGCATGGTCACCCATCGGCTGGCTCTGACCCCCATAGCGCATACTTTCCGTGCAAAAGGTGTACCTGCATCAAGCCATACCCCGGTTTCCCCATCGGAACGCTCCCCTTTTAATCCGTATTCCGCCAGAGTTAAGATGACCATTTCCTCAAGGAAACGCAAGTATTTATGAATGTCGGTAAAGAAATTATCCAGATCCAGGATAGGATAACCTACTATCTGGCCTGGGCCATGGTAGGTAATATCACCTCCGCGGTTGATCTTGTAGAATTTTGCATCCTTTTCGGCTAAGGTTTCTTCGTTGACCAATAGATTCTGAATATCACCACTTTTACCTAATGTAAAAACGTGAGGATGCTCAACAAATAATAAAAAATTGGGGGTTGCTAATTGGGTATTTTCCCTTCGGTTCTTTATTTTAAGATCCACCGTTTGCTGAAACAAGAGTTCCTGGTAGTCCCAGGTTTCTTTGTAATCCTTTAAGCCTAAATCCTGAATAGCGACTTTCTTATTCATCAAATGCAAAGATACAACCTTCAGCTCGGATTATTGAGGATCACAAGGGCTGCTATTACTCCGGGAACCCATCCGCAAAAGGTTAGTAGCAATACAATTAAAAAAGAACCGCAACCTTTCCCAATGACGGCAAGGGGTGGGAACAATATGGCCAATAAGACGCGTATTAAACTCATATGATTTGGAATTTGATTGATGATTTGTCCTGGTAAAGGACAACTGTACTTATATGTCGCAAATTTAGCTGCTTTGTTACAGCATAGGGCGTTAAATAATTATTGTATAAAATAGGCCCTGCAATCGCAGGGCCTATGAAAAAAACTAAACAACTTTTAATACTGCTACTATTAAATTATTTTGAATTTTTATCGGATACAGGCATTTCACAGATTCCCTTCAGGGTGTCCTCAATGTCGCCAGGAGTACTCATGATTTTCATAAATGTACCCATGGTCAAATCTGGCCAATGTAATGCAATTCTATATTTTCCATGCAACATTGTTGCCTCTTTACCCTGCAGAATAATTTCATAGGGCATAGCTGCTGCATGATCCATTCCTATTTTAGGTAAAAAATGGGATTCGCCATCTTCTTTACTCTTTAAACCGACACCAAATACGGCAACTTTTTCATCACTATAAATAATCTTATAGACTTGCACTGTTTCTCCTTTATTGGCTTTTAGATTGGATTCAATTACCCTGAGACCTTCTTCAAATGAAGCATATTCATTTAGTTCAACAGGATCGGTGAAATAGGGCATCATTATTTTATAATGATATTTTTTTAGTTTATCAGCCTCTACAGTTCCTCCAAAAGGAACAAAATCAGTACCAATAGCGGAAAATGTTGTTTTTAAATCGCTGCTGAATTTATCAAAAGCAGTTTGGTGCGTGCTATAATCTCCTCTTAGATAAGCTCTTAAGATATAATCAGGATTGGTATAGGAAATAGTAACCTTACCATTTTTCTGTACTAAACCTACCTTAAATGCCGCTGCAAGAGCACCTCTATCAGCAACTTTGATAACCGTATTTTTTAAATCACTACGGGTAAAAACAATCACTTTTAAAGAACTCCGATTCGCAGGATGGTAACTTCCCAATACCTGAAATGAATTTTCTTTTAGAACGCTGATAATTTTTTCAGAAGATTGTTCAATAGATTCGTCTGTCTCAACAATTTTGATATACGGGGCCAAATCCTGGCCAGAAGAGCTAAAACTAAAACCTAAAACAGCAATAACACTTATAATAAAACTTTTCATTTTGTAGATGGATTTAATATTATATTAAACATTTTGAATCAACTAATTTTAGATGGTTACGATGTAATAGAAATTATAAAATATTAGCATCCTTGCCATGACCAAAATAACCGATCAAAATAAAGGCTGAATCAGACGTAATTCTATGATATTTATCATGATTTCATATTAGTTTAATATGAGAAACCTATTTCATAATAGTATGAAAACATGGGATTGATAGATTAGTGCATTGTACCTATATTTGCAGCTTTAACAACCAGCTTATGCAACTTTCTGAGCAAGAAATCGTACGAAGAGAAAAACTGAATAAGCTTCGGGAAATGGGGATTAACCCATATCCGGCAGCGCTTTATCCTGTAAATGCTACTTCTATGAGCATTTCCAACAACTACGCAGAGGGAAAAAAGGTGATCATTGCCGGAAGGTTAATGTCTCGAAGAATCCAGGGGAAAGCCTCCTTTGCAGAATTGCAGGATAGTGAAGGCCGTATTCAGGTTTATTTTAACCGGGATGAAATTTGTCCTGGTGAGGATAAGGTAAAATACAATGAGGTTTATAAAAAACTCCTTGATATTGGTGATATCATTGGAATAAAAGGCGAACTCTTTACCACACAGGTTGGAGAAAAAACGGTCATGGTCAAAGATTTTACCATCCTGAGCAAAGCTCTAAGACCTTTACCTCTGCCTAAAAAAGATGCTGAAGGCAATGTTTATGATGAGTTTAATGATCCTGAACAGCGCTATCGTCAACGCTATGTGGACCTTGCCGTCAATCCTTCCGTTAAGGATACGTTTATAAAGCGAACTAAAATAACCAATAGCATACGCGAATTTTTAAATGACAAAGGGTATTTGGAAGTTGAAACTCCTATTTTACAGCCTATCCCGGGCGGAGCGGCCGCAAGGCCGTTTATCACACATCACAATGCTTTAGACATCCCTTTATACTTAAGAATTGCCAATGAACTTTATCTCAAGCGATTAATTGTAGGGGGATTCGATGGGGTATATGAGTTTTCCAAGGATTTTAGAAATGAAGGAATGGATAGGACCCATAATCCGGAATTTACCATCATGGAGCTCTATGTGGCCTACAAGGACTACAATTGGATGATGGACCTAACGGAAAAGTTGCTGGAGAAAGTAGCCATAGATGCCAATGGTTCGACAAAGACTAGAATGGGTGATAAAGAAATCGATTTTAAAGCCCCCTATCCGCGTATTCCAATCCTTGATGCCATTAAAGAACATACTGGTTATGAAGTGTCCGGGATGGATGAAAAGTCACTTCGCGAAGTGGCTGTAAAACTTGACATCGAAGTGGATGAAAGTATGGGAATTGGCAAACTCATTGATGAGATTTTTGGTGAAAAATGCGAACACCACTATATTCAACCTACCTTCATAATAGACTACCCAAAGGAAATGAGTCCGCTTACAAAAGAGCATAGGTCCAATCCTGACTTAACCGAACGGTTTGAACTCATGATTAACGGCAAAGAAATTGCCAATGCCTACTCAGAACTAAACGATCCAATAGATCAACGTGAACGCTTTGAAGAACAGTTAAAACTGTCGGAAAAAGGAGATGATGAAGCCATGTTTATCGATCAGGATTTTGTGAGGGCCCTGGAATACGGAATGCCCCCCACATCAGGGATTGGCATTGGTATAGACCGTCTTGTAATGCTGTTAACAAACAATGCCTCTATCCAGGAAGTTTTGTTTTTTCCTCAAATGCGACCCGAAAAAAAGCCCCTGGAGCTAAATGAAAATGAAAAAACGATTTTTAACATCTTAAAAACCAATAAATCCATGGTTTTGGCTGATTTAAAAGAAGCTGCCGGATTGAGTAATAAAGCGTGGGATAAAGGTCTTAAAGGTTTGAACAAATTAGGGGTGACTAAAGTAGTTAAAGAAGGAGACACCCTTTTTTGCAGTTTAATTGAGTGATGGCATCATCTTCCTTTGCTTATATAATTCATTATCAATATATTACGCCTTATGCATTTCATCGAATGAGTGTTAAAATTTAAAATAAACACTTAGGCATTCCCGTTTTATTAGTAGAACCCCAAATCTGTACTAATGAAGAAATTCTACTTCCTGCTTATTTTGGTGGCTTTATACACCTCCTGCTCTAAAGACGAATCTCCTGCTGATCCCAATCCGGACTCATCATTGGTGGCCTGTTTTGAATTGAGTAAAGAGATCCTTATGGTTGGTGAAAACCTGCAAATAAACGATTGCTCGGTTGGAGCCAGTTCATATTCCTATAATCTTGGTAATGGGGAAACAAGAACGGAAAAAAACCCCACTGTGGTATATGGAAAAGCTGGTGACTATACGATCGCCCTAACAGTTTCCAATACAGCTATGGAGACAAAGACATTTTCACAACAAGTCCTGGTGAATGATGCCGTGGTAGAGGACTTCTTTATTTTCCCCGAAGTAGCCAACGGATTTAACGGAATTCCTTTGGAAACAGGAATTAACCCGGAGAATGGATCTATCTACTATATAAAACTTTTGGAAGATCTTGAAGGTACCGGTGGAGAGAAATTCTATTATACAGAATTAGATGAAGATTATATGCAATCCTCGAATTATATTGCAGATAAACCTTATAATTCAAATAGTGCTTTTATAAATTTTTATCCCAGTGGAAAAATGAATTTTGTATTTTCAAGAACCCTGGACGGTCTCTATGGAACGCAGGAGGTAAATTATAACAATTCCTGGAGTTTTCTGAATGGGATAAATTCATCCACCAAACTCAGCTATGGGTACCTCGAAGATGGTGCTAATTACCTGTATTTTGGAACAGAAGAAAATGGCGGAATTTACCAGACGGCAATTGAGACTAGAAATTCTACAGGCGATGCATTCGCAGTTGCTCTGAATTCGTTTGGAGATTCAGATTCCATGATTGGTGATATGATAAAATCAGGTGGTGGATATATCGCCTTTGGAGCGGTTTTTAGTAAAAATGATACCAATCCTAAAATAACGGATTATAAACCCTTACTTGTCTTTTTCGATTCCGCTCTGAATGTCACTTCGCATGTAATTTATGAAGACTCTGTCTTAGATACCAAGATCAGTTCTGCTAACGATCTCAATGGAAGTTACCATCTGGAAGAGCTTTCAAACGGTAACATTGCTATGTACGCCAATGGCGAACTCATATTGGCAGATGCCTCAGGCACAAAGGTGCTATCATCTTATTTTGAAGGAACAAAGAATAATCAGGCTATGATTTCCCTGGGAGATTCCTTTATCCTGTCCAGTGATAAAAATTTAAGAAAGTTTGACAATAACGGAAATCAGATTAAAGAGTTCTACTATCCGGGAAAATATTTACCTGAAATACTCAAGGTTAACGGGGATCTATTTTTTGTAGCCGGTTATGAAACGGAAGGGGAAGTAAAATTACTCTATGGCCAAACGGATACAAACCTCAACCCGATTAATTTAAATGACTAAAATTCTAGGGCATATTGAAGGTGACAGTGAAGCTTAGCCATGGCTTTTATTTTTTAAACTAAAGTAAAAGATATAGATTAGAGCCTAAAATAAACCAAATGGGCCTAAACAAGAAAATCGGACTTCTAGCCGGTCCCCTACTTTTCTTCATTATTACTTATTTACCTGCACTTATCCCCGAAAATGAAACTGCCAATAGCGTCATTGCGGTTGCAGTCTGGATGATCATTTGGTGGATTACTGAGGCCGTTTCTATTTCGGTAACAGCACTTCTGCCTCTTGCTCTATTCCCCATCATGAAAATAATGCCGATTGCAGATGTGGGCGCCAACTATGGTAGTCCAATAATTTTCCTGTTTTTTGGAGGTTTTGTATTGGCCTTGGCACTGGAAAAAGTTAACCTTCACAAACGTATTGCTCTCAATATCATTAAAATAACAGGCACTACTCCCAATAAAGTAGTTCTGGGATTCATGATTGCAACGGCTTCGTTGAGCATGTGGATAAGCAATACAGCAAGCACCGTAGTGATGCTTCCAATAGCCATGTCTGTAATTGGATTGCTCATTAACGATGAAGATGGATTTACAAAAAATGATCAGAATTTTGCCCTCAGCGTAATGCTGGGGATAGCTTTCTCTGCCAATGCCGGCGGTATTGCTACGGTCATTGGTACGCCTCCCAACTCAGTTATGATAGGTTTATTGGAAAATGAATATAACATTGAGATCTCATTTTTAAAATGGATGACCTTAGGTCTTCCTTTCTCTATGATTCTGCTAGGTATATCTTACCTGGTGCTTGTAAAATGGATGTATCCAAATAAACAGTTGAAGTTCAAGGCTTCCAAGGAAGTAATCAACACTGAACTACATAAACTGGGGCCAACTTCAGGTAAGGAAAAAATGGTTTTGGTCATTTTCGGGATTACGGTATTTCTATGGATATTCCGAACGCTTATCAATAAATTTATTCCCGGCCTTAAGCTTTCAGATACTATTATAAGTATGATTGCTGCAATTTCTCTTTTTGCGATACCTTATAATATAAAGAAAGGTGATTTTATCATCAAGTGGAATGACACTCATAAATTGGCCTGGGGGATTCTAATTCTTTTTGGTGGCGGACTTGCCCTTGCAAAAGGGATGTCTGTGAGCGGCATCGTTGATGTCGTCTCCAATGCAATTGCTACAAGTGAGATAGGTATATTATTTACAGCTTCTCTTCTTATACTACTAATGCTATTTATGACAGAATTAATGAGTAATGTTGCCCTGGTTGCCGTTTTAGCTCCCGTAGTTGCCGGAATTGCCATAGGTCTTGATATCCCCATAGTCTATTTGTTAATCCCTGTAACTATTGCCAGCAGCTGCGCATTTATGCTGCCCATGGCTACACCGCCCAATGCCATAGTTTTTGCCAGCGGTTATATAAAGGTTCACCAAATGGCCAAAGTTGGAATAATTTTGAATCTGATCGCTGTTGGTTTATTGATTGTAGTTTTTCAATATGTTATCCCTCTTTTATTTTAAAAAAAAAAGCCCCGATACAATGATCGGGGCTTTGACTCTTAAAGGTTAATAATTTCTACAAAGTGTTATTGTCAATTGATACCTCTGTTGCATACGGATCAAAGTCCGCTGGTAAATATTCCTCTGTTTCTATTTCCAATTGTATTTCGTCATTTGGATCAATGTAACTCACATCTCTAAAATCAGACGGATTTGCATAGACATCAAAATTTGCTGGTAAATTCTTTTCAGTTTCAATATCCACTTCCAAGACTTCTACATAAGCAATTGAATCCAGATTTACATAATATGAATAAGGATCAAAATCTTCCGGAAGGTACTCCGAAGTATTAAATCCAAGATCAAAATTTTCTTCTTCTATATATTCAATGCTATTTAGGTCAAATTGATTTTCATCACAATTTGGATTCTGAGCATTTAAGCCAGTGATAGCTACCGCTACCAGAAAGCTACTTACTATTGTTTTTAAATTTTTCATAACGCTAAAGGTTAAATATTTATGTAAAAATACAACATGAAAATATGCTTATTATTGCTCTTCAGATACTATTAACAATTGCCCAAATTCAGTTGAAAAATGATTCTCTCAGTTACTATAGACAAAACTTATGGATTTTACATAAAATCTTGATAATATCTATCAATACCTAGGTGTCTATACCTTCTTATTGACAATTTGAAAATCGATTTTTTTAGGTTAAATTTTTGTTAATTAAACTTTGAACTGACTTATTAGGCGGTAAAAATACTTTTGTATTAAAAAAGCCTTTGCGGAGCAAAGGCTTTATGGTGACTAACCCAATAAATCGATAGAAATAAGATCTCCTATCTGTTTATTACTTTTATAGAGGATTAAATCCAGCAGGCAAATAATCCTCTGTATTGAAATCAAAATCCAATTCTTCTTCCTCTTCAATATACTCCACAGAATCCAGATCAAGGTAGAATTCATATGGATCAAATCCTTCAGGTAAATACGCTGCGGTATCAAACCCAAGGTCAACTACTTCTTCTTCCATATAATTAATCCCTTCTATACCTTTGGGGTCCGCATAGGCATTAAAATCTTCCGGTAAATAAGCTGCCGTATCGAAACCTAAATCTGTGTTTTCATCATCAATGTATGCAATGGAATTTATGTCAAAATAAATAGTATAAGGATCAAAACCTTCAGGTAAATAATCCGCTGTATCAAATCCTAAATCAAGAGAAGTGTCTTCTTCAAGATATGCGATTTCAGATACTTTAATTTCCTCCGGAGCATTTTCCACGACTCTGCTAATAAGTTTAGGCGCTCTCCATATTGTTTTGTTTTCCATAGCCATTAGTTCATGGCCATTTTTCTCGGCTATACTTACATGAATACTATCCTCCGATGTGGAACAATTGGTAGTCATTGTATTTTCCTGCGGCGTGGTGGTTGTGCCCAGCATTACCAATCCACATGCTATTAATAATTTGTTCATTTTAATATCGTTTTTTGTTGATCGTTGTTTGTATATAAGACGGCAGAAAAATAAAATTGTTACACTATTAGTTTTTGTTTAACAGCTAAAACTATAATTGATCACCCCAAATAATAGGCTGCTTTAATGTGTTATATATCTGTATATCTGATAGTTATATTCATTAGTAGAATTAATAGAAAAAAATTATGCTTATGAATTAATTAACAATAGTTTCCATTAATTTTTCAGTTCTTTGATGAATTTTAATCAAAAAAATTACTATTTGATGGCAAAAAGATTTCTCCCCTTACTCCTATTGGCAGTTATTGCTCTGGGTAACCCAAACCAAACCGAGGCACAGGTTTTTAAAAAGAAAAAGGCCAAAAAGGAACAAACTGCAGATAAAAAAGATTCCAAAAAGGATAAAATACAACCTTATTCCAAAGTTGTTACAAAAGACGCGATTACAGATAAAGGACTGTTTAACGTGCACATTGTTGACGACAAACACCTATATGAAATTCCCGATTCACTTTTTAACAGGGAAATGTTGATGGTGAGCAGAATTTCCAAAACAGCCTCAGGAATTGGTTTTGGGGGTGGAAAAATTAATACTCAGGTATTGCGCTGGGAAAAGAAACCTAAAAAAGTTTTATTACGCGTAGTGAGTTATAATGTAGTTGCAAATGACTCGCTACCTGTACATGAAGCGGTGGTAAATTCTAATTTTGAACCCGTCTTATATGCCTTTGATATTAAGGCTTTCAAGAAAGATTCTCTAAATCCTGCAACCGTAATAGATGTCCAACAATTATTTATCAAGGATGTTAAGGCAATTGGCATGCCCGGATTTTACCGAAAGCGTTACAAGGTCACAAAATTGGACGAAAGCAGAAGTTATATTGAATCTATAAAAAGCTATCCTCTAAACCTAGAAGCGAGACATGTTAAAACCTATAGCGCTGCTAACCCACCTTCAAATGCCAGCCTGGGATCTATCTCTATAGAAATAAACAATTCTATGGTCCTTTTACCGAAAACACCAATGAAGAGGCGTTATTTTGATCAACGGGTTGGTTGGTTTTCCAGGGGTCAAACAGATTACGGACTGGATGCGCAGGAAAGTAAAACAATAAAATTTCTGGACAGGTGGCGCCTTGAAATTAAAGAAGAAGACATTGAAAAGTTCAAAAGAGGTGAATTAGTAGAACCCAAAAAACCTATCGTTTACTACGTAGACAGAGCTACTCCAACCAAATGGGTCCCATACATAAAAAAGGGGATTGAGGACTGGCAGGTTGCATTTGAAAGTGCAGGCTTCAAAAATGCTATTCTGGCAAAAGACCCTCCAACAGAAGAAGAAGATCCGGAATGGTCACCCGAAGATGTAAGATATTCAGTGGTCCGTTATCTGGCTTCTCCTATACCAAATGCCAATGGACCCCATGTTAGCGATCCCAGAAGCGGTGAGATTTTAGAATCAGATATTAACTGGTATCACAATGTCATGTCTCTCTTACGCAATTGGTTTTTTGTTCAAACGGCAGCGATAAATGATGATGCCCGGGGACTGGCTTTCAAGGATGAAGTAATGGGTCGTTTGATACGCTTTGTTTCTTCTCATGAGGTGGGCCATACTTTAGGCTTGCCACACAATATGGGAAGTAGTGTAGCGTACCCTGTAGATTCACTGCGTTCTGAGTCCTTCACAAGAAATAACGGAACAGCCCCTTCAATTATGGATTATGCCCGTTTTAACTATGTAGCACAACCGGGGGATGGAGATGTGGCACTTATGCCAAATATCGGGGTTTATGACAAATATGCCATTAATTGGGGTTACAGACCCATTTTAGACAAAACGGCTAAAGAAGAGAAAAAAACACTGGATAGCTGGATTCTCGAACACGCAGGGGACCCACTTTACCGTTTTGGGCATCAGCAGGTTGGTGATGTGGTAGATCCAAGTTCACAGACCGAAGATTTAGGAGATGACGCCATCAAGGCAGGTAAATACGGAATAGCAAATTTAAAAAGGATAGTACCGAACCTAACTAAATGGACGGAAGAAGATGGAAAGGATTACGAAGATCTTGAAAAACTATACGGACAAGTGGTTGGACAATTCAACAGATATATGGGACATGTCTCAAATAATATTGGAGGCGTTTATGAACATTATAAGACCTATGACCAGGAAGGTAAGATATATACTCCTGTACCCAAAGGACATCAAAAGAACTGTTTGCAATTTCTTCATGAGGAATTATTCAGAACTCCGGAATGGTTATTAGACGATGAATTATTCGGAAGAATAGAATACTCGGGATCTGTTGAAAGATTGAGGGCCTTGCAAGTACGAACTCTGAACAATGTCCTTAGTTTGGGAAAAATGGCTCGCCTCATTGAACAGGAAACACAATTGGGGAATAATGCATATTCTTTAAATGCTATGATGAAAGACTTGCGAAACGGCTTATGGTCCGAACTCAAAGGAGGCCTTAAAATTGATACCTATAGAAGAAATCTACAGAAAGCTCATATAGACCGATTGGCATATCTCATGACTGCTGAGAGCAAAGTAAAGAAAGCTAATCTGCGTGGATACCGAAAAGGTACAGTCGTTAACACCAGTCAATCTGATATTCGTTCTGTTTCAAGGGCGGAATTAAATAGCCTTAAAAGAAGTATTCGCACTGCTATACCTAAAACTTCGGATATCATGAGTAAGTACCATTTACAGGATGTAGAAGAGCGCATAGATGAAATACTGAATCCCATACCAACACGCTAAATTGGATCGATGAAATACCTTATTTGACTAATTAAATGTAATTGATATTTAAAGAAGTTTATGCTAGAATATACGCTTACCACAAATAATGCGTTGTTTACCATAATAAAAGTGTCCTTTACAACAATATTTCTGCCTCAGTAAGTATTGGTTATAATTTAGTAATGAACAAAAACCCCGAAAAAATGAATAATAAAACTAAAAGTCTTCTTTATTTTATTTGTTTTGTATTCTCCGCGTTTACCTACCACGCTTTGGAAGATAATACAACCATTACAAAGTCATACACGGAGACAAAAGAGACAAAAGTTGAAAAAATATCTGATGACAAATTAAACCCGGAATCCACAAAAGAATCCGTTGCTTTGAACTAGTATATCAACCAAAATATTAATCCCAATTCAAAAGGGCTCGGTCTAAACCGGGCCCTTTTTCATTTTACAGGCCATGAATGGATGTCATTCCTGTCAATACCAATTGAATTATTGATTGCAGTGTTAATTTTTTTATAATATCATAATTGCATTTAAACCTTATAGAAAATCTGTGATCTAAAGGGCATAACATAAAACATAAACACATGAAAAAAGTAATCGCAATTACCGTTTTATTAATTGGCCTGGTAGGTTATTCCCAAAGAGGTCACCAATTTGATAATGCTCATAGAAATATGAAAGAAATGACCTCTGAACAAATCGCAATCCTTAAGACAAAAAAGATGACATTGGCCCTGGATTTAAACAGTGAACAACAAAAGGAAATCCAAAAGATAAATTTTGAAAATGTTGAGGACCGCAAAGCCATGATGATGGAAAGGGATGCAAAAAGGATGGATGAAGAACATTCTAAACCAAGCGCTAAAGAACGTTTTGATTTTCAAAATGAACGATTAGACAAAATGATTGCCCAAAAAGCTAAGATGAAGCAAATCTTATCGGAAGATCAATTTGAAAAATGGGAGCGCATCCATCAACATCAAAGACATCATAGAAAAGATAGAAATAAAGAACACAGGGGCCAAAGGGGACACAGTAAATAACACATGAAAGAAAACGGAGTAATGATTTCAAAGGCAGTTATCATTACTCCGTAAATTTTAACTTTCTTTTCTTACTTCAAATCCGAAGCCGTATTCTGTAGCGCTTCAATTGTATAATCCAAATCCTCATATGTAATTGCATCATTTAAAAAATAGCTTTCAAAAGCACTTGGAGGTAAGTATATGCCTTGTTCCAACATGCCGTGAAAATATTTCCTGAAGAATTCATTATTACCCTTAGCAGAACTGGTAAAATCTATTACCGGGGTTTCAGTAAAATGAACAGATATCATGGAACCCATTCGATTAATTTGATTGGGAATTCCATGCTCCGATAGTACAGAGGAAAGTCCGTCATGCAGGTAAGATGTTTTTTTGGCAAGGCTTTCAAATATTTCAGGCTTGTTGTTTAATTCTGTAAGCATAGCAAGGCCTGCACTCATAGCCAGAGGATTACCACTGAGAGTTCCTGCCTGATATACAGGACCTTCGGGAGCCAAATGTGCCATTATTTCATCCCTGGATGCGAAGGCACCTACAGGTAGCCCCCCGCCAATAACCTTCCCAAAAGTTACAATGTCCGCGTCTATTCCCAAGGTTTCTTGCGCTCCTCCTCTGCTTAACCGGAAACCGGTCATTACTTCATCAAATACCAACAATATATTTTCTTCAGTACAAATCTTTCTCAGACCCTTTATAAAAGAATCTGAAGGAATAATACATCCCATATTCCCGGCTACAGGTTCTATAATTACGGCAGCAATTTCGCCTTTATTCGCTGCTATCAGGGTCATTACGCTTTCGAGGTCATTATATTCCGCTAAAAGGGTATCTTTTGCTGTACCTTGAGTTACACCGGGGCTATTTGGACTTCCAAAGGTAACTGCGCCACTTCCGGCCTGAATTAAAAAAGAGTCTGAATGGCCGTGATAACATCCCGCAAACTTTATGATCTTGTCTTTACCCGTATACCCCCGTGCCAGGCGAATAGCACTCATACAAGCTTCTGTGCCACTATTTACAAATCTGATCTTATCAATATTAGGGACCATAGAAACCGCCAACTGGGCCAACTCTGTTTCTATTTCTGTGGGCATTCCAAATGAAGTGCCTAATTTGGCTTTCTTAATGACGGCATCAATGACCGGTTCATAGGCATGTCCTAAAATAAGTGGTCCCCAGGAAGAAATATAATCAATTAACCTGTTTCCATCCACATCATATAGATATGCGCCTTTAGCCTTTTCTACAAATATTGGATCGCCCCCAACTGACTTAAAAGCCCTTACCGGTGAGTTTACACCTCCGGGAATAAATTTTTTGGCCTCAGCAAATAAGGCGCTACTTCTTTTATAAATCATATTTGATTATTTTACCCGTTCCGACTTAACCTTGAGTTGTTGTCCAACGGACAAGTTACTGGAGTTCATATCATTAAGTTCCATGATCTCATCTACGGTAATATAATAGGTTCTGGAAATAGAATATAAGGTATCTCCTTTTTGAACAACATGCATTTTGTAATTATAGGTCTTAGGCTCCGCCTGAACCAAATATCCCTGCGCCAGCACCTGCTTATCGTATTTGTAAAGTTGATATCGCTCTATAAACGATATTAACTTTTGGGGATAAGCCTTATCAGTTGCATAACCTGCTTTTTTAAGTCCCTTTGCCCATCCTTTATAGTCATCTCTCCTTAGATCAAAAAGAGATGCATACCTTGCCCTTGAGGAGAGAAAAATACTGTGGTCCCGAAAGGAGTACATCGGATGATTGTATTTTCTAAAACACTCCCCTTTTTCATCATCATCATGATATGCAAACTGGCCCTCCCAACCACTATGGCATTTAATTCCAAAATGATTATTAGTCTTTCGGGTAAGGTTTCCCATCCCATAGCCGCTTTCAAGGATCCCCTGTGCCAGGGTAATACTTGCCGGGATGCCATAGGCTTTCATTTCAAATTGGGCTATTTCGGAATAGGTATCCAAATACTCTTCAATGGAAGATGTTGAAAAATAAGTAAACTTTTTGGCATCTTCAGGAAAAGGAAATCCTGAGTATTCTTTATTAGTTTTATTGGACTTTACAGTCTCAGAAGATTTTTTCTTGGAATAGGTGGTTCTTTTTTTAGTTCCACAACTTACTAGTAAAAAAACCAAAACAACTGCCAGGCTAACGCGTTTCATATATCGATTATGGGTAAATTTTTGCTTTTCAAATATAAATTCATTCCGGCAATTCCTTGTAATCCACCGGTATGAATGGCCAATATTTTGGTCTTAGGCTTAAAAAAATCTTTGGCAATCAAATCCAAAATGCCGTACATCATTTTACCCGTATAGACCGGATCAAGGGGTATTCCAACGTTTTGTTTCATTTCATTAATAAATGAGACTAACGATTTATTAACCCTTGCATAACCTCCAAAATGGTAATTTGTACACAATTCCCAATTCCCATTTTGCACAAATTTACAAATATCTTTCTTTAAAAAGTCTCCCTTAAGTGCTGGAAAACCAATAACCTTTTGATTTGTTGCAGCAGAATTAATAATCCCGGCTATGGTACCTCCTGTTCCAACCGGACAACAAATTATGTCATATTCGGCATCTTTTAAGCTGAGTATCTCCTCACAGCCTTTTACAGCTAAATCGTTTGTCCCTCCTTCGGGAATCATATAAAAATTACCTATTTCCCTCTTTAAATTTGATATAAACTCTTTAGTCCCTTTTTTCCTGTAGTCTTCCCGCGTGACAAATTTAAACTTCATACCTCGTTTTGCTGCCTCCGAAAGGGTTGGGTTTTTAGACCATGAATCCCATAACTCTTCCCCGCGAATTACCCCGATGGTCTTTATGTTGTTTAACTTGCCTGCATAAGCCGTAGCTGCAATATGATTAGAGTACGCACCACCGAAAGTTAACAAGGTATCATAATTCAATTCCCTGGCTTTAAGCAGGTTATATTTAAGTTTACGATATTTATTTCCAGAAATTTGCGGGTGAATTAAATCCTCGCGTTTTATACTGAGCGTTACTTTCTTTTTCTCTAAAAGGGGAAGGATTATTTTTTGATTGCTTACCAAAACGGTTTAGGAATTCATTCCCTACAAAGATAATTAATGAAGCTGAAAGGTTTCCTATTGTCCAGGTAATCCAACTCTTTTTCATTTTGATAGGCCTCACGCTCAAAACTAATGTTCTGGTATGCCCTGTAGGAGTCTAAATAAAGCAATGATCGCAATAACCATTCAGAAATATAAAGGAAATAAAAAGGAATTATAAAAAGTTCCTGTTGCTGTTTTAAATGAATCCTCTCGTGATTAATTAGAACAGCGTCTTGTTTTAACTGAACATCCTTGAGAATAATGAAAGGCCATAAAGACAAACCCACATAATTTTTATAAAAAAAATGTCTCACTATCACAATCATAGGCACTACTATAAAGAGCTGAAAACAAATATAATTCTTATATTTTACATTGGCATCTCAAAGCGGATGGGCTACCAACATTTACGATAAGCTGATCGTATTTGGTAAATGAACCGCTTATCCCTGATTAAATTATATCTTGAGCCATATGTTGCAATAATCTCGTAATTTTATGCCTATGAAAAAAATAATCCCATTGGAAGAAGGCGATTATTACTGGTCTGAAGAAGGCTATAGGGTTTTCACGAAAAAATATCATCTTAAACGAGGGTATTGTTGTGAGAGCGGATGCAGGCATTGTCCTTACGGGTATAATGCAAAGACAAATTCGCAAAATTAAAACCACCCCTTTGGCATGATAATTGTGCTTATTTGTTGATGGTTTAGGATTGACTAACTCAAAAACTAGTATTATGAAAAAGATCACATTTCTTGCAATTCCAGCACTCTTCTTACTCTTAATAGGTTCATGCGCTTCGGTAAATGTTTTATCCGATTATGATAAGCAGACCGATTTTACTACATATAAAAGCTATGCATTTTACAAAACAGGAATTGACAGAGCTCAAATTTCTGATTTAGACAAAAAACGCATCCTTAGAGCAATTGAAACGGAAATGGATTCTCTTGGTTTTGTAAAGTCGGATAAGCCTGATATTCTTATCAGTATATTTACAAAAGAGAGAGTTGAGGTTGATATATACAACGGCGGCTGGGGTTACGGCTGGGGTTGGGGTTACGGCTGGGGCTGGGGTTATCCGGGCTTCTATAACCCTTACTTTTATGGCCCGGGTTATTATGGCAATAATGTGAGTACCAGAACTGAAGGCTCCTTGTATATTGATCTGATAGATCCTGTAAAAAAAGAACTCGTTTGGCAGGGAAGAGGGGTTGGCACTCTGAATAACACAAAAAACATTGAAAAGAAAGAGAAGCGCATTCGCCAGTTTGTATCTCAAATATTACAGCAATATCCTCCGGAGGTTATTGCTGCCAACTAAAAGTTTAACCGCCCGCTTTGGGCGGTTTTTTGTATCTTTATAGGACATAAATTAAGCGCAATGTCCTACGAAAGTAATCCAATTTTAGATAAACTTCCCACTCATCTTAAACAGTATATAAAGCCACAGGATTATGAGGATTATTCCGCAATTGATCAGGCTGTTTGGCGCTATGTGATGCGAAAAAATGTGGATTATCTGAGTAAGGTAGCCCATAAATCATACGTAGAGGGTTTAGATAAAACAGGGATTTCTGTTGATCATATTCCTAATATGTATGGGATGAATCGCATATTAAAAGAAATTGGTTGGGCTGCGGTTGCTGTAGATGGTTTTATCCCGCCGGCTGCTTTTATGGAGTTTCAGGCTTATAATGTCCTTGTTATTGCATCAGACATCAGGCAACTGGAGCATATTGAATATACCCCGGCTCCGGATATTATCCATGAGGGCGCAGGCCATGCTCCAATTATAGCCAATCCGGAATATGCAGAATATTTAAGAAGGTTTGGCGAAATAGGTTCTAAAGCCATTTCCAGTGCAAAGGATTACGAACTTTATGAAGCGGTAAGATATCTTTCAATCATAAAAGAAGCTCCGGGAACCCCCTTGGCTACTATTGAAAAAGCAGAAAAACATATTGAAGAATTACAGCAAAACATGGGTGAACCCAGTGAAATGGCCCTCATTAGAAATTTGCATTGGTGGACGGTGGAATACGGCTTAATCGGTACCGTTGAGGCACCTAAAATATATGGCGCGGGCCTTTTATCTTCTATTGGTGAGAGTGCATGGTGCATGACAGATAAGGTAAAAAAAATACCCTACAGCATTGAGGCCGCACACACATCTTTTGACATCACTAAACCTCAGCCACAACTCTTTGTTACACCGGATTTTGCCTTTCTGAGTCAGGTTCTTGAAGAATTTGCAAATACAATGTCTTTGAGAAAAGGTGGTCTTTCGGGTGTTACTAAATTAATCAACGCAAAAGAACTCGGCACAATAGAGCTCAGCACAGGCTTACAGATTTCCGGGATGTTCAGCAAGGTAATTTCGCATGAAGGGAAACCGGTTTATCTTCAAACCGAGGGAGAAACAGCCTTGTCCTACAGGGAAAAAGAACTTGTGGGCCATAGCACCCAAGACCACCCAAATGGATTTGGTTCTCCGGTAGGCAAATTAAAAGGAATTAATCTGGCTATAGAGGATATGAGTCCACGAGATCTGAAGGCATATAACATCTATGAAGGGGAAACTATCTCCCTTGAATTTGAAGGAGATATTAAAATTAAAGGAGACATCATTACGGGAACACGAAATCTGATGGGAAAAATAATCCTGATTACTTTTCGGAATTGCACGGTGAGCCATGGCAAAGAAATACTTTTTAAACCGGAATATGGCTTATACCATATGGCCGTCGGAGAACGTGTGATATCCGCTTTCAATGGACCAGCTGACCTCCATAGTTTTGATTTAATAACCCATGAAATTTCCTCCTCGACCATAAAACCTGTGAAATCTGAACCTCTTAAAAAACTCGAACAATACTACGAGCAGATACGCCACTATCGCGAAGGTAGTAACACAACAATCTCAAGAAACAAAGTGTTTAAGGTAATTCGTGAAGAGTATCCGAATGACTGGCTTTTATCAGTAGAACTCTATGAATTGGCCAAAATGAATGGTGATCATGGTTTTGCAGAACAAATCCATTCTCATTTGGAAACCGTTAAACTCAATAATCCAAAAGTGGGTCATTTAATAGATGATGGATTATCTTTAGTAGATGGACAATTGGTCAATTAAAATTTGATCTATGAGATATTGTAGCTTATTTATATGCATAATCTTTGCTCTAGGAACTATGAATGCGCAATTCGTTGCCAATTATGATGAATCTAAAGTGCCGGAATTTGACCTGCCCGATCCATTAACCACTTTTGCTAAAAAGGAAGTTCAGACAAGCGCCTCCTGGAACAAATTAAGGAGACCAGAATTGATCAGTTTCTTTGAAACTGATGTATATGGCAAGGTTCCGGGAAAAATAGATGCGAATTCTTTTAAGGTTTTGGAAGAGCGAAACTCAGCGCTGGGGGACAGAGCCAAACGAAAACAGGTTAAAGTCACCCTGACAAAAAATGGAAAAACATTAAGTTTTACCATGCTTTTATATCTGCCAAAGCAGATTGCCCTCAATGGTTTATTTTTAGGTTATAATTTCCACGGAAATCATACCGTGACTGATGATCCGGAGATAATTATTTCCAAAGCCTGGTCGCTTAATAACGAATCTATTGGTATTACCAACAATACCTTAACCGAAGCAAACAGGGGAAAGCGATCTTCCAGATGGGCCATTGCCAAAATGATTGAAGCCGGATATGGTCTGGCTACTATTTACTATGGCGAAATTGACCCAGATAAAAACGATTTTACGGATGGCATTCATCCTTTGTTTTACGCTGAGGACCAAAAAAGGCCTGCCAAAGATGAGTGGGGCAGTATTGGGGCATGGGCATGGGCTTTAAGCAGGGCCATGGATTACCTGGAAGAAGACACTGAAACTACCCAAAAACCTGTTGTTGTATTTGGACATTCGAGATTAGGTAAGGCTGCATTATGGGCCGGTGCAACAGATACAAGATTTTCAGGGGTTATTTCCAACGATTCAGGTTGTGGAGGAGCTGCCTTGTCCAAACGAAGATTTGGTGAAACTGTGGCTCGTATTAATGAAAGTTTTCCCTATTGGTTTTCAGGGAATTTTAAAAAATTTAATAATGCTGAAGAGCACTTACCGGTTGATCAACACGAGTTATTGGCCCTAATTGCCCCCAGGCCATTGTATGTGGCTAGTGCCCGGGAAGATGAATGGGCAGACCCAAGAGGTGAATTCCTTTCTTCCTATTACGCCTCGCCGGTTTATGAACTATTTGGAAAAAAGGGGATCTCTTCCAATCAAATGCCCAATGTAAATTCTCCCATCTTTAATACGGTCTCATATCATGTAAGAACCGGCAAACACGATGTTACTGCATACGACTGGGAACAATATATAAAATGGGCCCTTATGCATTTTAATTAAGTAGTGCTTTTGGGGTATTAGAATTCGTTAGCCGGGTTTATTTCGAACATGTTTTCTTCAACAATCTCATTTTTATAGGAAAGTGTCCACCCCATTGAATGGGTTAGTATATAGAATTTGGAGAGTTCGCTTAGGAGTCTGTTTTCGGCATTTTTTTTAAGAGAAGAAGCATTTACTTTTTTAAGCAATGATGCATTTATATTTTTTTTGATCTTATTATAGTCCTCAGCACCAAAGCTGTTAAAGTAATCAGCAGTGACATCATAATATTCAAAATCAGGGTTAATCTTGATCTCTGGTTCCGGTATATTCCTAATTCTTAGTGTCTTGTCAGCCTCATCCACTTCAAAATTAATTTCCCTGAGGTCATAGGCTATGGTAACTTCGGCATTTACAACGACCAGGGCTTTCTTATCCGCAGTAAAATAAGGACCAAACAACTGTTGTGAGTCGTGATAGGTGTAGACCTCTGTGAAGTGTCCTTCAGTAACTATTAACTTTGCAACATTATTTATCTGCTGCTGAATAAGCAAGCTATTTTCCTTTAGGATGGCCTTTTCTTCTTTTCCTTTATTCCAGGACTGAAAAATCAAAATCATGGCCATAGCAATGACTATTCCCAATAAAACTCGTTTCATCTATCGAAATTCATAAATGTATATTCCTTCTTTAATTTGGCTATTTTCTTCTTAAGTGAATTAAGAAAGAGCTGGTGCTTTACCGATGATTCATTAAAGGGTACATGCTTTAACCCCTTTTGAATATCCTGGACCGTTTTCATTACTTTTTCTGTATTCCCGGAAACCCATACATATTTAAATTTTTCCCAGATATAATCCATGGCCAGACTATTAGGATGCACCATATCTTCAGCGTAAAATCTATAGTCCCTAAGCTCATCCAGCATAAGTTCATAGGCGGGAAAATAAGATACCTTTTTATGCGCCAATGCTGACTTATTTATCTTACCAATTGCTGAAACTAAATGTGCTTTACTCCGTTGATTTTCTACAAATCCATCTTTTAAATGCCGCACCGGGGAAATTGTCAAAATCACGGAAGCTTGCCCATTAACTTTCCTGATATTTGAAATAATCCTTTTTAGACTTGCTTCTATTTCATCTGCCTCAAGTAACTCTTTTGTAAATTGGTTCTGAGGAAGTTTATGGCAGTTGGCGACCCTTTTCTGTGTTGCAACATCTTTATAAACCCAGGCCGTCCCTAATGTAATTATAATATGGGTAGCTTTAGTGAGCTGATTTCTTGTATTAACAAGGGCATTATTTAAATTGGTAAGTAGTAGTTCTTTGGATGGATCACTCAGGTCTGAATGTGCATCCGGGGAGTGCCAGCGCTCATTGGTATAAAAAACATCAGCATCCGAATAATTGGCTTCTTCTATTGCCCGTTCTATTAGGTTATCTATTGATTCAGAGTGGAACAATATACCAAAAGGATTCTGAAGGGTTTGAAATTGGTAATATTCGAGTTTACTCCCAATATTTTCTACAAAGCAGGAGCCCAGGAGTAAAACAGAACTTCTGTAATCTATCTGTTCATCCTCAGCATGTAATGGAACTGTTGTTTGAAGTTTCATCCAATTTGTTTCAAAGAATTATAACCCATTAATTATATGCCATTTTGTACTATACAGACATTTCATTAATCCCCAACATGCTATTTTAAGTAATCCCTTACATTATCCAGTACCAAGGGGATGCCTTCAGGATTTTTACCTCCGGCGGTGGCGAAAAATGGCTGGCCCCCTCCGCCCCCATCAATAAACTTTCCTAAATCCCGAACAATCTGTCCGGCATTTAAATTTTTTGAATCAACAAGTTCCTTCGATATATAACAGGACAACAAAGCCTTACCATCTCGTTCTGAAGCTAGCAATAGAAAAAGATTGTTTCTGTCTCTCCCTATTTCAAACGCCAAATCTTTGATGGATGCTGCATCTAGGTCTACTTTCTGTGACAAAAATTGAACCCCTTTAATTTCTTCTAATCCCTGGATGAGGTTGGCCTTAAGATTTTTAGCTTTTAATCTTAATAAACCCTCTATTTCCTTTTTTAGTCTTGCATTTTCTTCCTGAAGGGTTTCAACGGATTTCACCGGATCCTTGGTTCCTTTAAACAGATCTCTGATCTCATACAATTTTCTGTTATTTTCATGATAAAACTCCTTGACGGCATCAGAGGTAATGGCCTCTATCCTGCGGATTCCTGCGGCAATTGCACCTTCGGAAACAATTTTAAAATGCCAAATCTCCGAGGTGTTCTTTACATGGGTGCCACCACATAGTTCAATTGATTGCCCATATCTCACCGTACGAACCACATCTCCATATTTTTCTCCAAAAAGGGCCATTGCGCCTTCTTTTAAAGCTTTTTGCATGGGTATGCCCCGCTGTTCTTCCAGTGGGAGTTGTTCATCTATCCTCATGTTTACAAAATCTTCAACATCTCGGAGCTGCTGAACCGTCATTTTCGCAAAGTGGGAAAAATCGAAACGAAGATATTTGGAATGTACGGCAGAACCTTTTTGCTCTACATGCGAGCCCAAAATTTCCCTTAGCGCCTGGTGCAGTAAATGGGTAGCTGTATGATTTCGAGCTGTACGCTCCCTTTGTTTTTTATCTACAACTGCTGTAAGCACCTCATTTGGATGTTTGGGAAGGTTTTTTGAGAAATGAACAATTTCATTATTCTCCTTCTTTGTATCCAGGATGTATATTACATCACCATTTGGAACTTCCAGGTATCCCTTATCACCAACCTGGCCACCACCTTCAGGATAAAATGGGGTTAAATTAAATACCAGTTGAAACAGGCTTCCCTCCTTTTTGGAAACAACCTTTCTATATTTTACCAATTTTACATTGGCTTCAAGGGAATCATAGCCTATGAACTCTTGTTGGGCATCCGCCATAAGAACTGTCCAATCTTCTTTTGAAACTTCAGAAGCAGCTTTGGAACGGTCTTTTTGTTCTTTCATGGCCATTTCAAAACCACTTTCGTCTAAATTCATACCTCTTTCACCTAAAATCAGAGCTGTTAAGTCTATTGGAAATCCATAGGTGTCATATAATTCAAATGCCTTCTTACCACTTACCGTAGTACCGCTTGTATTAGCTATTATGTTATCCAGTAAAAGCAAGCCTTGCTCGAGTGTTTTTAAAAAGGAGTATTCTTCTTCCCGAATGACATTTTCTATAAGGTTGCGTTGTTCTTTTAACTCTGGAAAAGCCTCTCCCATACTGGCTACAAGAGCACTTACCAGACGAAACATAAAAGGGTTTTTGGTATCTAAAAATGTAAATCCATATCTAACCGCCCTTCTTAAGATTCGACGGATTACATAACCTGCACCGGTATTACCGGGCAACTGCCCGTCGGCGATAGAAAATGCTACCGCACGTATGTGATCTGCAATAACCCTTATGGCAATATCTGTATTCTCGTCCTTACCATATTTCGCATTGGTGATTGTTTCTATTTCTCTAATAATAGGAGAAAATACATCCGTATCATAATTAGATTGAACTCCCTGCAAGACCATACACAGCCTTTCAAAACCCATTCCGGTGTCTACATGTTTTTCCGGAAGCGGCTCCAGCTCACCATTCGCTTTTCTATTATATTGGATAAATACAAGGTTCCATATCTCCACAACCTGGGGATGATCCTTATTGACCAAAGTGGCCCCATTTACCTTCGCTTTCTCTTCTTTGGATCGAATGTCTACATGTATTTCCGATGAAGGACCACATGGGCCCTGATCACCCATTTCCCAGAAATTATCTTTTTTGTCTCCTTTTATAATCCTGTCTTCCGGAACAATACTTTTCCACAAATTGAAAGCTTCCGTATCCATTTCCAATGCATCGGCATCCGAACTGCCTTCAAATACAGAAACATAAAGGCTATTCTTGTCAATTTTACATACTTCCGTAAGAAATTCCCATGCCCAGTTTATGGCTTCTTTTTTGAAGTAATCTCCAAAACTCCAGTTTCCAAGCATTTCAAACATGGTATGGTGGTAGGTGTCTTTACCCACTTCTTCCAGATCATTATGTTTACCGCTTACCCGGAGACATTTTTGTGTATCCGCAACTCTTGGATCTTTAATAACAGAATTTCCTAAAAAATACTCCTTAAACTGATTCATTCCCGCGTTGGTAAACATCAAAGTAGGGTCATCTTTTATCACCATAGGTGCGGAAGGCACTATTTTATGTTGATTTTTCTTAAAAAAATTTAAAAAATTAGCTCTTATTTCCCTGGAAGTCATTTAATATGGCAAGGTTTTATTAATTTTAACTGTTTAAACAAAACAATTTTTATATTTGTTCGAGTGGATAAGACGAAAGCACAAAAATAGGATAAAATCCATACATGTCTAAGGTAAAATACTTTTACGATCCTGACACCCTTTCATATAGAAAGATAGAGCCAAGAAAATCTCGACACTATAGGAATATTGGCCTCTTTACGCTTGGTTCAATTATTTCCGGTTTGCTGGGTCTAATCCTTTTACTCAATACCAATATTTTAAATACTCCGAGGGAACTTTCACTGCAAAGGGAAGCCAAGAATTATGAACTGCAATTTGAACTCCTGAATAAGAAGATGGAGCAAATGGAGTATGTTCTGGCCAATATAGAGGACCGGGATAACAATATTTACCGTTTATATTTTGAGGCAAATCCTATTCCTGAAGAACAACGAAAAGCAGGTTTTGGAGGTGTAAACCGATACAAATCCCTGGAAGGATTTAATAATTCAGAAATGATCATATCTACTTCTAAGCGATTGGATATCATTCAAAAACAAATGGTTATACAATCCAAGTCACTGGATGAGATAACGAAGCTTGCAGAGGAAAAAGAAAAACTTTTGGTAGCGATCCCGGCAATTCAACCTGTAAATAACGAAGAATTAATAAGAATGGCATCCGGATTTGGATGGCGTTCGGACCCTTTCACCAAGGCGAGGAAAATGCATAGGGGCATGGATTTCACTGCCCCCAAGGGCACACCAATATATGCATCAGGTGATGGTGTGGTAAAACGTGCAGATAATAATGCATCCGGATATGGCAAACATATTAGAATAGATCACGGATATGGTTATATGACCTTATATGCGCACCTTAGCAAATACAATGTAAAGAGGCGCCAGAAAGTAAAGCGCGGAGACCTAATTGGTTTTGTAGGTAGTACAGGGAGGTCAGAAGCACCTCATCTGCACTATGAGGTTTGGAAGGATGGAGAGCGGATAAATCCAATTAATTTCTATTACGGAAGTTTATCTGCCGAGGAATTTGAAAATATGCTGAAATACGCCACTCAGGAAAATCAATCACTGGATTAATGCATATAGAACTACCCGAAAAACGTTATTATGGAATTGGCGAAGTCGCCAGGGCTTTTAACGTAAATACTTCCCTGATTCGATTTTGGGAGAAAGAGTTTGATGTTATTCAACCCAAAAAGAATGCAAAAGGTAATCGGAAATTCACTCCCAAGGACGTTTATAATATCCAACTGATTTATCATTTGGTTAAGGAGCGAGGATTTACCCTTGAAGGTGCTAAAACACACCTGCGCGAAGAAAGACAAAAAACCTTGTCAAATTTTGAAATCATCCAAAAACTCGAGGGAATAAAAGCCGAGCTGATCAAAATAAAAAGTCAACTTTAAACAATATAACAACTTAATAAAACGATTATGAAAAAGTGGTTAATTCCCGTAATTGTTCTCCTGGTTTTGGCATTTGCTCTTTACCAATGGGCTGTTGGATTTAATAATACCTGTGTAGAATATGAAGCTAATGCAAAAACAGCCTGGTCTAATGTTGAGAGCTCATATCAAAGAAGGAATGATCTGATTGGAAATTTGGTAAAAACAGTGCAGGGAGCAGCAGATTTTGAAAGGGGTACTTTAACCGATGTCATTGAAGCACGAGCCAAAGCAACTTCAACCACTATAGATGTAGATAATCTGACACCCGATAAAATGGCTGCCTTTCAGGAAGCACAAACAGGATTGTCCTCTGCATTATCGCGTTTGTTGGTTACCGTTGAAAGATATCCGGATTTAAAAGCCAATAAAAATTTTCTTGAATTACAATCGCAATTGGAAGGAACAGAAAATCGCATTAATGTAGCCAGGGACAGGTATAATGAACAGGTTAATATCTATGACATCTACATTAAAAAATTTCCCAATAAAATATTAGCAGGTTGGTTTGGATTTGAAGAAATGGCAAGGTACCAGGCAGATCCCGGTTCTGAAAATGCTCCGGATGTAAATTTTGAATTCGATTAATTCACTTATTATGTCCATCGTAGAAGATTTCTTAACTGCAGATGAAGAACAGGAGATCGTAGATGCTATTCTGGAGTCGGAAAAAAATACCTCCGGTGAAATCAGAGTACATATAGAATCATATTCTCATAAAGACCATTACGCCCGCGCCAAGGAAGTTTTTCATTTCCTGAAAATGGATAATACACGTGAAAGCAATGGCGTACTGATTTATGTAGCGGTAGGGGATAAAAAATTTGTTATCTGCGGAGATAAGGGCATTGATAAAGTAGTCCCGGATAATTTCTGGAATTCCACCAAAGATAGTATTGAAAATAATTTCAAGGCCGGGAAATTCAAAGAAGGGATAATCGAGGGAATACTTATGGCCGGGGAAGAATTGAAGGTACACTTTCCATGGAAACCGAATGATACAAATGAATTGAGCAATGAAGTATCTAAAGGCTAGTCTGATCTTGTTCCTCATTTGGGGAACCTCTTCTTTTGCTCAATTTACGATTCCCGAAAAACCTAAACTTCAAACCAGTGTTTACGATTACTATGAATTATTAGCCGATGCTGATAAGAACGCTTTAGAGCAAAAATTAATACGTTATTCCGATAGCACTTCCACCCAAATAGTTGTTGCCATAATAGCATCAACCAAAGGTGAAAACATAAACTACCTGGGTGCTCAGTGGGGGGAAGCCTGGGGAATTGGACAGGCAGTCGAGGATAATGGCATCCTGATCCTTCTGGCCAGAGAAGACCGAAGGGTGGCCATTAATACGGGATATGGTGTTGAAGCAACCCTCACAGATGCATTGTCTAAAAGGATCATTGAAAATGTCATTATCCCCGAATTCAGAGCTGGTGACTATTATGGCGGATTGGATAAGGGGGCAGATGCTATCTTCAGTGTGTTAACCGGCGAATTCAAAAACGAACGTCCTCGGGAAGAGGACAGTCACTTTCCATTTGGAGCATTTCTACCCATACTTATTTTTATCATCATAGTCATCGTCCTAAGCAGCCGAAACAGACGCGGCGGTGGTGGCAAGGGCGGAGGCAGAAAAAGGGGCACGAGCCTTTGGGATATTATAATCCTTAGCAATATGGGCCGGGGCGGATATGGCGGATCATCATCTTCCGGAGGAGGATTTGGAAGTGGTGGTTTTGGCGGCGGCTTCGGTGGTGGAGGCTTTGGCGGAGGCGGTGCTTCCGGGGGCTGGTGATATCGAAATACGAAATGAGAAAAAAATAAGAGGTTAAAGGGTGAAATAATTATAGATAGTAATAATCCTGATTGCTGCAAACCAAATGCTGAACTCCACAAAGATTACCTCAACTGCACGGTTTTGACCGTTGACAAAAGTTTGCCATCGGTACTCATACCCTCGATGTACACCTTTACTTTAGGTTGTTCCTGTTTGGGAAAAGAAAAATCGACTTGGTTCTTATCATTAGTCAGCATTGCAGGTTGCCAATTTACGGTACCGTATTGTTGAAAAACAGTAGAGTCATAATCAGAATATTTGGGTTCGTAGTACTTATTTGGTTTCGTGAAACCATTTGTAATTAATTTTTTGATATAACGTTTTGGCGCATCAGGGTCTACATACTTTCCCGTGCTCGTAAAAGATAAATAACCTCGCTTTGCTTCGTCATAGGCAATGACCTGGATAGCAGATAAAGGCTTACCTACCAAATCGGAACCATCGGTAGGAAATCCATTTAATGATAGAGGGATGTTCATAGTGCCTCCTGAACTGCGTGCTGGAGCTTTAACTGCCAATTTAGTAAACCCAAAAGCATCGGTTTCTATCATTGCTTGAAATCCTAATTTTCTGAGATAGCCAATCAAACTTCCATATTTTTTTATATCTCTCCGCGGCAATTTTCTTTCAACAACGGTCACTTCATCTAACTGTATAGTATTATCCAATAGCTTTAAAGGATGAACAGCAGTTTCTGTCAATTTCGATTTAAATATTAAAGGGTAGTCTCTGATGTGAGAAAAATTCAAATTTTCCTTTACCAATCGAGGCACGTATGAAAGCTCTACCTCCGGTGCCCTTAGTTTTCCTTTTCGATCGATCAAAGCCATAGCAAGAGAATCATTTTTATAAAGTATTAATCCACCCTTGGTAAATTCCTTTTTATTATTTAGATCCAGAAAATAAAATTCCATAGGACTACCGTCATTCACCCACAAGCTATCCTCCTTCGATAAATCTGCGTTTAGGGCCTTACCCTTTATGGAAATCCCCTGTTCATACTCAAAGTTTTGTTCGAATACATCTTTAAATATTGTCTTCCAGTCATATCTGCCCCATCCCTGTACCAACAACATTAAGTCCAATTCATAAAGCTTCAAACGATTATACCCGTTGAAATAATAAGAAGGTTCTTCTATTGGATTACGCAAATAAGGCATCAACCAAAATGAACTATAAATTGAATTATTAGGCTGGTTCGCTTCAGTTCCCTCAGGCAGTATAGAAGCACTCAATGTAAAAGTAGTCGTATCTATTATCTTTATTATCGCTGCTAATTCTACAGAATCCCGTGCTGTTTCTTCTTTCATCTCAATGACCACTTCTGGGATATCAATCGCCCATTCGTTAAAAAAAAGACGACTTGCAATTACATTGAGTTTATCATCAAAAAGGGTTAATGTATTGACCCCAAATGGCAATTTGGCCTTGTCAAAGCTAAAAACCAAATCCTTTTCGTTTAAAATAAACTCTTCAACCAAAAGGCTCGTGTTTTGATGAAAAGCCACAAAGAAGAGTTCTCCTTTATTCGAATTCAGCGTTCTTTCATTTGTACTTATGGATAATAATAACCTTTTTGGATCAAGATTATTTGACATGATTAGGATACCTTCACTTTGCGGTCTTGGAAGTATGCTTTCAATAATCTTCTCATTTTCGAGTAATATCCGCAATTTATATTGGCGCTGGCCTTCCTGAAAATGGGCAAACTTCCCAAAACCCAAATGGTTATTATGAATGTTTTCTAAAATGGTTATGCCATCACTATTGATTAGGGAAGCGGATAAGATTTTTTGCCCAGCTCCTTTGACATCTACTACCTTGAATCCTACTATACCATTCGTGTTCTCCAAAATATAGCCACCCTCCGGCAATAATTGTACATCGAATTCGTCTGTATTATCGGGCAACGCCATTTCAGGCGCCTGAGGGAGAACTTCGATTTGTTGAATAAAGCAATCTTTGTGCCTAAAGTTCTTCATCCAATTCGTGTACGCCTTGATATAATAAATCCCGGAGGTCAAGGACGAATCAATCTTAAAATCACCATGCCCTACTCCTCCTTCTATATAAAGCAGATTTCTTCTAACCTCATTACCCTCTTTATCATAAAGACACACGTATAAATTGGTCGTTTGCAGTGACGGGGATTGCGAATTTTGATCATACACATAAGCAGAAAACCAAACATGTTCTTCCTGAAAGAATATTGTCTTATTTAAATGAAGGTGTATGTTTTCACGGTCGGGCTCAAAAAATGCTTCATGTTTCGTTTCCAGGTACTGCCGTGACGAGTTCTGAGCAAAAACGGATGGTGCCAAAAAAAATGTAATTAACCCAAAGACTAAAAGAAGGATGGATTTGATCATAGCAAAATCAAGATACAACAAATATCTATTTCTTACGCATAAAAATGGTCACAGGCACCCCTGTATAATCAAAGTTCTCACGTAATTTATTCTCCAAAAATCGTTTGTAAGGATCTCGCACATATTGTGGCAGGTTGCAAAAGAATGCAAACTGAGGATAAGGTGTTGGGAGTTGTGTAATAAATTTGATCTTTACATATTTCCCTTTATAAGCCGGTGGCGGTGTATGCTCGATAATCGGGAGCAAGACATCGTTTAATTTTCGGGTTGGGATCCTTTTGGAACGATTCTTATAAACCTCCACTGCCGTTTCTATTGCCTTAAAAATCCGCTGCTTTGTTAGTACCGATATAAAAAGGATGGGAACATCCGTAAAGGGCTCAATGGCCTTTTTTATTTTTTGGGTGTATTGCTTAACCGCATGGGTATCCTTCTCAACCAGATCCCATTTGTTTACCAGGATCACTATACCTTTATTGTTGCGCTGAGCGAGCCAGAAGATATTTTCTACCTGCCCGTCAAAACCACGGGTAGCATCTAATAACAACAAGCACACATCACAGTGTTCAATTGCTCTTACAGACCTCATAACAGAATAAAACTCGAGATCCTCTTTAACCTTTGCTTTCCTTCGAATCCCGGCCGTATCCACCAAATTAAATTCAAAACCAAAGCGCTTGTACTTTGTATCTATACTATCTCTAGTGGTACCTGCGATATCTGTAACTATATAACGTTCTTCACCAATCAATGCATTGATAAATGAAGATTTCCCGGCATTTGGCCTTCCAACAACGGCGAACCTTGGTAATTCATCTTCTTCTGCTTCACTTTCAGGTAAAACCTTAACCAGGTCGTCCAACAATTCCCCGGTACCGCTGCCATTTATACTGGATAAATTGTAATAGTCTCCTAGCCCAAGTCCATAAAACTCAACAGCATCCTCTGCCCTTTTTGCATTATCTACTTTATTGACTGCCAAAAAAACAGGTTTTTCAGCACGGCGCAAAAGGTTTGCGACATCCTCATCCATGCCCGTAATACCGGTTTCCACATCTACCATAAAAATAATGGCATCTGCTTCTTCAATGGCCAATTCTACCTGCTTGTCTATTTCCTGTTCAAAGATATCGTCACTCCCAAGTACATACCCCCCCGTATCGATTAATGAGAATTCCTTACCGTTCCAGTCGCTTTTACCATAATGCCTGTCCCGGGTGACACCGCTAACAGCATCAACAATAGCTTCACGCCGCTGGATTAAACGATTAAAGAATGTAGATTTTCCCACATTCGGCCTTCCTACTATGGCTACAATAGCGCCCATACTCACAAATTAGGGTGCAAAGTTAGTGCTAAAGGCTCTAGATAAAAAATAAATGATTAAGCCTTAAACCGGGATCTTCAAGATTTAAATATTTTTGAGATGGATTTTTCCTGAGAAATAGGTATCTTTTAGATGTAAACAATTGCAGGCATGAAAGCTTTACCCAATGACATTGTTTTAAGGCCCAGGTTTCAGCTGGAACTTCAACAGCCCAAGGAAAATGCCTTAGAATCTTTTGAAAAGGAAAAGGACAAGTCCTTTCTTATCAATCGAATAGATGACCATGTCTTTATAAAATTTCAAAAGAAAGATATTCATTTTTGGTCTCCCCAACTGCATTTGGAAATTAACGAAATAGATTCTGAAAAAGCCAAAGTATATGGCCTTTTCGGTCCTAACCCTACCCTTTGGACATTTTTTATGTTTTTACATTTTGGGGTGGGAACATTTTTTATAATCTTCGGTATCTGGGCGTATTCCAGTGCTTCTTTAGACAAGCCCTATGGGCTGCAACTGGGCGCCATGATATTTATGGTTGTCTTATGGTTTGTACTTTATGCTTTTGGCAGGGCAGGCAGGAGAAAAGGCAAACCTCAAATGAACCAATTGTTCCATTTTATGAGGGAAGTTTTACAATTGAATTGAATCATTTCTGATCATATCCAAACCGGCGAAGCTGATTGGGGTTACTTCTCCAGTTTTTATTCACTTTTACAAAGAGTTCAATATGCACCTGTTTGTCAAAGAATTTTTCCAGATCCTTTCTGGCAGCTATTCCTACCCTCTTCAGAGCCGACCCTTTATGCCCGATGATTATTCCCTTCTGAGAATC
>NZ_CAMYKG010000027.1 GCF_947258925.1 uncultured Eudoraea sp.
TACCAAAGTAGAAACAATAGAAATGGGTATAGTTACTTCAACTACTAAAGAAAATACTGTTGCTCGTTTGTACAAAAACAAGAATAGCCGAATTAAGAAAGCTTTATCTTTTACAACAAAAAGAAACAAAGCTAAATTGGCTTAATTCCCGGTTCACTTCTAGGCCATCTGATATTTCTCGACAAGCATGCAACCCACATAGAATGTGGCGATAATAATCCAGACGATTTGCGGGATCATCCATTTGTATTCCTTTATCGGCAGCTTCTTTAATTTTTGCATATAAGATATCGTTGCCCAAAGTGTAAGCAGGTTACCGGCAAAGGCAACTTCCAGCTGGTTGAAGATAAAAGTATATAAAGGGTATAACCATACTAAAACCAAGAGAAAAACCCCAAATCTAAATACAGGATGTTTCCTTCCCTCAATATCGTAAACCTTATAGAGCATCCAGAACATAATGACCGTAAGCAAAATCCATACAGTGGCAGCTGCAGAGTCTATCCAGGATAGCGAATTGATAAGATCTTCCATAGTACTTATTTTATTTTGGTGTTAAGGTTCTGTTTATTTATTTGTCCAGAACCGGCTCAAGGACTTTCCAAACATTGTCAGCTACTATTTTTTGGCCTTCCACAGTAGGGTGGATGCCATCTTCTTGATTTAATTCAGGAATACCTGCTACATTATCAAGTAAAAAAGGAATAAGGCCCGCTTTGTTCATCTCGGCAAGCTCCGGAAATATCTTTCTGAATTCTGAAGTATACTCCTGACCCATATTGGGAGGTATTTGCATCCCCGCAATTACAATTGTCGTTTCTGGATTTTTAGCTTTAACAGCATCGATTATTTCCTGCAGGTTTTGCCTTGTTTCCTTTAATGGAATGCCGCGCAATCCATCATTTGCGCCCAATTCCAGTACAAAAACGTCTGCACTCTGATTTAAGACCCAGTTCAGCCTGTTTTTTCCGCTCGCAGTGGTTTCCCCGCTTAATCCCGCATTAATTACGGTATATTCTAAATTTAAAGAATCAATAATTTGTTGAATAACCGCAGGATAGGCTTGCTCTGTTTCGAGGCCGTAGCCCGCAGTAAGACTATCGCCAAAGAATACAATTAGTTTACCACTGTCTGAAGTAGTACTGCCATTATCGGTTTGTTCTGTATCAACTGATGAATTTCGGTCTGATTTGTCGGCCTTTTCTCCACAAGCCAGCAATAGTACGAAAACAAAAAAATAACGAAATTTTAAGAAGGTCTGCATGATTTAAGGGTCTAAAAGTCGAAATCATTTCCTTATTTTGCTGCGTTGTTGCAAACAAAATTCTAATAAACTAATAATGTCAAAGATATTAAACGTTCACCAACTGGGGAAGACCTATTCCAGTGGTTCTAAAAAACTAACTGTCCTGGATGCTATTTCCTTTGAAATAGAGAAGGGCGATACCTTTGCCATTGTGGGGCCTTCGGGTAGTGGTAAGACTACTTTACTGGGGCTTTGTGCAGGTTTAGACGAAGCTGATTCAGGCTCCATAGAACTTTGTGGGACCTCAATAAATGAATTAAGTGAAGATGAGCGTGCTTTACTGCGAAATAAGGAAGTAGGTTTTATATTTCAGGACTTTCAATTGTTACCAACGCTTACTGCCCTTGAGAATGTTAGTGTTCCTCTTGAGTTACAAGGTATAAAAAATGCCAAAACCCAGGCCATGGAGCTTTTACATAAGGTTGGGCTGGGGGATAGGTCGGACCATTACCCTTCACAGTTATCAGGTGGTGAGCAACAGCGTGTAGCATTGGCAAGAGCTTTTATAAATAATCCTTCCATTCTTTTTGCAGATGAACCAACGGGTAATCTTGATGAAGAAACGGGTGAAAAAGTAATACAACTCCTTTTTGAACTCAATAAAGAAGCGGGTACAACTTTGGTTATTGTCACACACGACTTGGATCTTGCAAAGCGTACGCAACATATACTAAGGCTTAAAAGGGGCAAAATAGCTTCAAATCAAAGTACTGTATTATCAACATGAAAATGCAAAAGGAAAAGATGTCTAATGCAACCACAGGCTGGCTATTTAAAATGGCCTGGCGGGATGGCAGGGCCAGTGGGGGAAGATTGATTTTGTTCATGGCTTCAATTATTCTCGGTATTACGGCACTGGTTTCAATTCAATCCTTTAGTGATAATCTGCAGGAAAATATTCGTCTGCAGTCCAAATTCCTGATGGGCGCAGATTTTATTATAGATTCAAGACAATTACCTAATGAAAGGGTTCAGGGAATTATGGATTCATTGGGCGGCGCCGAAGGAATGGAAGTCAATTTCGTATCCATGGCGTCATTCCCAGAAAGCAATGACAGTAAATTTGTACGCGTAAGGGGTGTTGAGGGTAGCTTTCCACTCTACGGGGAGTTGGAAACGGAACCTCAAAAAGCCGCAACAACCTATATCACCAAAAATGGGGCTTTGGTTGATGCTACCGTTATGTTGCAGTTCGATTTAGAAGTGGGCGATGTCATTAAAATTGGTGATACTACTTTACCTATTACCGGTATTCTTAAATCTGCACCTGGAAACAGTGGGTTGGCAAGTTCTGTAGCGCCGGCAGTTATTGTTCCTTATCAGATAATTGATCAGACAGGTCTTATTCAGGTTGGGAGCAGACTGGATTATAACTACTATTTTCGGGCACCAGAAGGGATGGATCTGGATATTCTCGATAAAGAACTCGACCCCATCCTGGATGCTGAAGGTGCTGATCTGGATACACATACATCAGGAAGCCGGCAATTGGGTAATTCATATGGTAATGTGGGCAAATTTCTTAATCTGGTGGCATTTATAGCTCTTTTATTAGGTTGTGTGGGTATAGCCAGTTCAGTCCAGATCTATATAAAAGAAAAATTAAGATCGGTGGCAGTACTCAAGTGTTTGGGAGCCAGCAGAAAGCAAACCTTCCTTATCTACTTGATCCAAATAGCCGGAATGGGATTGCTAGGAGGCCTCATAGGTACTTTGGCCGGTGTATTGCTGCAACTTACATTTCCTAGTCTGTTACAGGAATTTCTGCCTTTTGAGATACAATTGTCACTGGCTCCCCAACCCATTGTCATGGGTCTTTTACTGGGTGTCTTAATGTCTGTGCTCTTCGCGTTATTACCACTTATGAATACATGGTATGTTTCACCTTTACAAGTACTTCGCATTCAGGAAGCACCCGAGAAACGCCCGAAAAAGGCCAGGGCGCTTGTTCTTCTAGGAATATTGGTTTTTGTTTTCCTATTTTCACTTTGGCTATTACAAGACTGGCGCTACGCCCTTGGTTTTGTAATCTGTATTGCAGTGACATTCTCCATATTGGCCGGGGTAGCTACATTGTTTATGAAAGGCATTAAAAGATTTTTTCCGTCCAATTGGGGATTTACCTCGAGGCAGAGTTTATTAAACCTTTTCCGTCCAAATAACCAGACCATGGTGTTATTGGTGGCCATAGGAGTTGGTGCTTTTTTAATCAGTACCCTTTATTTTACAAAAGACATGTTGGTAGCCATGGCGCAGCTTGAAAACGATGGGAACAGCCCAAATATAATTTTGTTGGATGTGCAAAGTGAACAAAAAGAAGCAGTTGCACAAAGCATAACCCCTAAAGGCTTACCTATCTTAGATAATATTCCGATAGTGACAATGCGTGTGCATTCGATAAAAGGACGTGCCGCTAATGACCTAAGGCAAGATACCACGCTAACGATGAATAAATGGGTATTGAATCATGAATTCCGGGTTACATATAGGGATTCCATGATCTCTTCAGAGTCCCTTACTGAAGGTGAGTGGGTGTCTGAAACTCCAAAAGATGGCCTTATCCCGGTTTCCATTGCCGATAATATTGCCAGGGATGCTGAAGTAGTAGTTGGAGATACGATTGTTTTTAATGTCCAGGGTGTGTTGATGGAGACGGTAGTGGGAAATACCCGCGCGGTAGACTGGGCACGAATGCAGCCTAACTTTAATATAGTCTTTCCCAAGGGCGTCCTGGAAAATGCTCCTCAGTTTAATGTAATTACAACGAATGCCCCCAATGCTAAAGCTTCTGCCGGACTTCAACGGGAATTGGTCCAAAAATTTCCTAACATTTCGGTCCTGGATTTGCGTCAAATAGTAACCCTTATTGAGAATATCCTTGATAAGATCGCCTGGGTGATCAACTTTATGGCCTTTTTTAGTATCCTAACCGGAATTATTGTGTTAATAGGGGCAGTACGTACCAGTAAATATCAGCGAATTAAAGAGAGTGTTCTTCTAAGGACTTTAGGGGCGAAAAGCAAGCAAATTATGCAAATTACGGCGCTGGAGTACTTTTATCTGGGCGTACTTGGAAGTGGTATTGGGATATTACTTTCACTCATAAGCAGTCAGTTACTCGCCACTTTTGTATTTAAAACACCGTTTGTGCCCTCACCAGTGCCCTTTTTGGTCTTATTACCGGGAATAACATTACTCGTTTTGCTAATTGGGCTTAGTAATAGCAGGAGTGTGCTAAACAGCCCCCCATTGGTAGTGCTTCGGAAGGAAGGAAGTTGAAGTAATGGCATTTCAAATTTTATGCTGGATTTCTCAATCGCTGCTTCGCAGTTCATGTCGAAATGACTTGGGTGGTTTTTAATAGTCCA
This sequence comes from uncultured Eudoraea sp., assembly GCF_947258925.1. Lineage (GTDB taxonomy): Bacteria > Bacteroidota > Bacteroidia > Flavobacteriales > Flavobacteriaceae > Eudoraea. The sequence goes on from NZ_CAMYKG010000027.1 coordinate 4,675, forward strand.
GTTTAAGCTACAACAGTCATTTCGAACCGAACGGAGTGAGTGTGAGAAATCTCGTCAAATAACCTCTTGATTTATGAATTCCCATTTCGGATTAAAAGCATTTATTAGGTTTTCTTTCTTTTTTCTACGCCACTTCTTAATTTCTTTTTCTCTAAGTATAGCGCTCTTCGGATCTTGGAAACCTTCATAGTATATTAGATAATAACAATTATATTTTCCGGCAAAAGACTTTTTTGAGTTTTGACTGTCAAAATAATGTTGTGATAGTCTTCTTTGGATATTATTGGTTATTCCGATGTAAATTGTGGTCCGGTTTGCATTAGTGGTTATATATACAAAGTAACGGTATAACATTTCTTTATTAGATTTCTCAATCGCTGCTTCGCAGCTCATGTCGAAATGACTGGTGGGTTTTTAAATTGCCTAACACTACCTATAACTGTCATTTCGAACCGAACGAAGTGAGTGTGAGAAATCTCAATTTAGGTGTTTTCAATGACACTTACATGCAGTCTGGATTTCTCAATCGCTGCTTCGCAGCTCATGTCGAAATGACTGGTGGGTTTCTAAATAGCCTAACACTACCTATAACTGTCATTTCGAACCGAACAGAGTGAGTGTGAGAAATCTTGTATTATCAATTTGGAATGCCCGCTAAAAAGCCCAAAATCCCGATTAAGGGTTTTATACCCCAAACCTATTCATCTGAGAATTTTATCACTTCATCGTAAATTCTCCCACCTACCGAAAATAAGGGACTTTCGGCGATTATAACCCTAAATATTTCACTTTCTGTAGTTATTTTATTGTACCCAATCTTATAACATGAAAGCTTATTTTACCTTTTTACTCATACTTTTTTTCGGAGCAGTTGCTCTAGCCCAAAATACAGCAGACCATGGTAAAGTTGAAACATTACAAATGGATATTTTTCTGGCTGATAGCCTTCCTGTTCCTAACAATAGTGGGCAAATTAAGACAGCAAAAGAAGACGCTATTACGCGCTTATACAAATTCAAGAATTCAAGAGTAAAGAAAGCTTTGGCTTTCCGTACAAAACAAAACAGACCCAAACTTGTTTAATCCCCAAACCTATGATACTATTTATTCTTTTATTACCCGTAGCCCTTTTGATAAGTTATGCCCTTGTTTTTCCAAAAACCAAAGGTGTTTTAAGACCTATTAAAGTTCCTTCAAAGCAAAGACAAGCTTTTAGATAATCATAGCTTTATTTTCTCACACCTGGGATGATAATCTATAGCAGGAAAGGCTATTCCTGAATACCGGGTTGTTTAATCTGATAATTCAGGCGATCTTTCTCTGCGTCTACCATCTGTTTAACTTCTTTAAGCAGTGCTTTGGCATCATAAATTATACCATCCTTTATGGTGTATTTTACCCCGCCAACCCGCACAACTTCGTTATCTTCGGTAAGTTTTATGGCGCCAGTGCCATATAGGACTTTCAGGTTTTCCAATGGATTTTCTGAAACAATAACAAAATCTGCTAGTTTTCCGACGGTAACGGTACCAATTTGATCATCGATCCCCAGGGCCTCTGCTCCGTTCAGGGTTGCAGAACGAATAATTTCTAAAGGATGAAACCCGGCTTCCCGCAGCAACTCCATTTCCCGGATATATGCAAAGCCATAGAGTTGAAAGATAAAGCCCGAATCTGAACCCGTAGTAACTCTGCCACCTCGATTTTTATATTCGTTTACGAAGGTCATCCAGAGTTTATAGTTCTTTTTCCAGGCAACCTCTTGTTCCGTTCCCCAATAATGCCAGTAAGAGCCATGGCTTATTTTACTTGGTTGGTAGAAATCCCATAAAGACGGAAGGGTATAATCTTCATGCCATTCTACCCGTCTCGCTCTTTGCAAGTCCCTGCTGGCTTCATAAATATTAAAGGTCGGATCCAGTGTAAAATCCAGGGCAATAAGTTCATCCATTACCTTATTCCAATGCTCTGAATAAGGTTTGGCAGCCTGCTGCCATAGTTTACCCGCTTCTTCAAAACGATGTTGCTCATTGTTGTAATTGTAGTCAAGAGGATAATCCTGTACGGTTCTATCTTCAAACAAAGCCTCAGGTAACCCATACCAGTGCTCCATACTGGTTAAGCCTGCCCGTGCTGAATGCAGCACATTCCATCTGGCCACATTAAGCTGAGCGTGATGACAAGCAGATCGCAAGCCTAATTTTTTGTTTTCATCTAAAGCTGCTGTCATAATTTCGGGAGGTGCCCCAAATAACTTAATGCCATCAGCTCCTTTTTTTGCATTGTTCCGTACCCATTCACGCGCCATTTCGGGAGTACTGATTACGGCATCACTACCCTGGCCAAAACCTGTATACGCCATAATTCGGGGTGCTACAATTTCATTGTTTGCGCTTTTTCTTTTCAGGTCCAGAGTAAAGTCCACACCCCGTCCGCTCGGTTCCCTTACGGTGGTAATTCCATGAGCCATCCAGAGCTTAAAAACATAATCTGGTTCTGCGCCTTGCGCTTTTCCCCCTATATGGCCGTGCATATCCACAAAGCCCGGAAGCAAATACATGCCCGTACAATTCAATTCTTTGCCACCCGGTTTTAGTTTCGGACGGTCTGAATCTTTTATAGCTACCCCGGGATAACCAACTACTTTAACGTTTTTGATTCGATTATTTACAACTTCAATATCCACAGGACCCATGGGTGGTGCGCCATTTCCGTTGATTAAAGTAACACCCCTTATAATAAGTTGAGAAAATGGTCCATCGCCCACGCTACTTTGTGCAATTATTGAAAGATTGCAACAAATGGTGAGTATTAACAAGATTTTTATTCTCTTTTGCATATTAGTCTTTTTGTTTCGGAACTTCAATCTTATCTCCCAGAAATAAGGCATTAAGGAATAATCTGTTAGTGCCGTACCATGATCCACGGAAATTTGGATTATCTGCGAACAATACCACTCTTCCACTACCAAGGGGACTTACAATAAGCGAAGCGGAAGATTTTAAGAATTCCTGGCTATTCTTTCTGCTTATGTAACCGTCTATTAAGGCATTTCTGGAATACCTGGCCACGGTAGAATATTCATTTTTGCTTGGGGAAAGCCAAACATTATTGTTTTTATAAACAGGGATATCCGAATCTCTGTAGCCAAAAGCCAATGGATGGGTAACATCCAGATCTACCTTTAATATAACCCCTCCAAGGCTTTCACGGCCAAGATTTTCATCGGCATCTACATAAGGTCTTCGCGGTACAGCTTTGGTAGAATCTATTTCCGATTTGGTAAGTTTTTCTTTAACAATTTTTTTATCAATTACCCATTTGGAAGCTGTTCCAACAGTGATCAGGGTATTCCCTTTTTTAACCCAGTCGGATAGTTTGGTTCGTTGTTTTTCGGTAAGGCTATACTTGCCTGAAATCATTACAAGGGTAGTGTATTGGTCTAATTTTACCTTGTCAAAATTTCTAACAGGGATTTTAGTAATTGGCATATGTACTCTGGTATCTAACAAATGCCAAACTTCACCGGCTTCGTAGGAGCGTGTACCATCACCAATAAGCATTGCTAATTTAGGGGTTTTTAATGGGCGAATATTTCTACTGCCTAAATCAATTCCCTGACTGCTGTAGCCGGTTGTTATCCCATAGATTGGAACCTGAAATTTTTCCTGGGCTTCAAGCACCCATTTATATACTTCATCTGCATCTTTCTTTTGAAGGCTTACCGGGAGAACCAAGGCGCCATAATTAAAGGATTTGTTGATATTATCGACCTTTGTAGTAAAAGGTTTAAAAGCAGAAGACAGGACCAACTTTTTAGATTGAAGAAAATTTAAAGCTGCCGGGGCATTGTAATCATCCCAGTCAATAATATAGGCATATGAGGATTTTTGTACAGTTTGGACTTTTACAAGACTATCTGTGGATGTAATTTTTTCGCCAGGGTTAACCCGTTTCAACGCCCGGTAATTGATATTATAGAAATTAGCCACAGACCAGGCAGACGCATCATAAAAAACGCTATCCCTATATTTTTTATAAGTTTCAAACATGGTTTGTACCATCCTGTATTGCGGCTGCGATGTGGGTACCACATAGGAATCGTTTCCGGATTTATACACGTCTATTTTGTGTATCAGGAGTTTATCAATAAATGCCTTAACCCTGTTTTTATCATAGCGATCTCCAAAACTGTAACCTTTTATTCCCCTAATAGCCGAGTTCATCATAGCGGATTTAAAGAACTCTTTTTGATAGGCTCGCAAGAAATCTTTGTTTTCAACTGCGGCTTTGACTGTGGTTATACTGGAAACATATTGATTTCGAATGGTAAACGGAAAGGTAATTTCACCAAAGGCGGTTTTCTGTTTATGGCCCCTGGAACTTGCCTGTTCAAATAAAAGTCCCAGTCCACCCTGTATATCGGGATATGAAGAACCGTAGCCGGGATAGGTACCGTCAAAAGCTTCTTTGGTAAAATAGAAGGAACCAATACTATCCAAAGCCTTGGCAAAGTAGTTCCCGAATAAATTATTCAGGTCTTCATAATTCTGTTTAGGCATTATTGGATTTAGTGATCCATTTGCTTTCATAGGTTCGAAGAAATAGGTGCTTTGTGTACCCATTTCATGAAAATCCGTCACCACATTGGGATACCATTCGTGATACCATTTTAGTTTACCCCTGCTTTCAGGATTAATAGCCAGTAGCCAATCTCGGTTAAGGTCGAACCAATAATGATTTGTGCGCCCTCCGGGCCAGTACTCGTTGTGTTCTGCATCTTGTGGGTCCGCTACAAGTGGCTTGCCCTGATAGGTGTTTGCCCATTGCGTATGTCTATCCCGGCCATCAGGATTAATGGTTGGATCAATAAAAATTACCGCATTGTTCAGGTAATTTTGTATCTCGGGATTGTCCGAAGCTACAAATGTATAAGCACTTAAAAGAGCTGCCTCAGAGCTTGAAGGTTCGTTACCATGTACGTTGTAGCCCAAATTTATAAAAATGGGTAGGGATGCGTCTGTAGAAGGCGATTTATTGGGATCAGTGAAAGCGAGGTGTCTTTCCTTGAGCGCTTCTAAATTATCCAGATTTTCGGGAGTGGTAATGGTAAGGATCACGAGTTTTCGTCCCTCATGTGTTCTCCCGTATTCATGAATAGAAGCCCGGTCCGAGAGTTCTGCGAGTTTTTCTAGATAAGCGACAATAAGATCATGTCTGGTATGATGTTCTCCAATGCCATAACCCAAAAACTCTTCAGGGGAAGGGATATTGCTGTTAAAGGGATGGTATTTTTTTAGAAAGTAATCCTGGCTAAATAGGAGGGAAGTGCTTAGCAATAGGCCAACAAATAAAATATTCTTCATGAAAGTAAAGTTGAATTAGTCGGCTAAATATAGGGATAATTGACTTAAGAAGAAGTGTTGCCAGGAGAAGAAGTTAATCATCATTAGTTACCTTGCTATCTCCAGTTAGGACAAGGTTTATGCAATAGATTGATGAAATTCATTTTCACCAACTTCTTTGAAATTAACGATGTAGTTAGTGCCTTTTTTAGAAAAGTCCCTGATAATAGTTCCTTTTAACTGACGCGTAAGATTATGAATTAATTTCAGGCCCAGAGAACGGGTGTTTTTAAAATTCACTTCTTCTGAAAAACCAACGCCATTGTCTCCTATGTTCAGCACATAGTCCTTATCTCCGGTTTTCTCCAAATCAATATGTATTTCACCCTGATCGTCCCCTTTAATTCCATATTTAAGAGCATTAGTTAAGGCTTCGTTTATAAGGAGTCCCAGTGGAATAGCTGTATCTATACCCAACTCAATCTGAGGAATATTAATATTCACCTTAACATTACTGTCCGCTCCCTTGACAGATTTAACCAGGTATTCGCTTAATTCTTCAACATAGGCCCTATAATTTATTTTAGACAGATCTTCCCTCATGTAAAGCATTTCATGAACCATTGCCATTGAGATGACTCTGTTTTGACTGCTTTTTATAAGATTTTTTACCTTATCATCCTTTATTCCCCTGGATTGAAGACTTAATAAACTGGAAACTGTTTGCAGGTTGTTTTTGACCCGGTGATGTACTTCTTTGAGCAGGGTGTCCTTCTCATGGATCCTTTCTTCAATTTCCATCTTGGTTTTATATAAATTATGATGTGCTTTTAATAGGTTTTTACCAAGAACGCCACCCAGGAGGTATACAGAGAACACAATACTTAAAAAGCTAAAGAGGTTTTGGCTTTCAGGAGGAACCACATTCCGGGTTATTGAAAAATCCGAAATCCCCTGAACAAAAATTAAGGTAATAATCAGCACAGTGATATACATATAGATCATGCCATAACGCCGTGTGGAAGCATATCCTGCAAACACAACGATTGCCAGAACAAAAATAAACGGACTGTTAATGCCGCCTGTCAACATGGTGATGGCAGTAGCTGCAGCCAGGCCAAGAATAGAAAGGATATTGTATGTAAGGGACAGATTTTTATGAGAAGCATAGGCCAGGTTATTGATTATACTCAATGCACCAAAAGCAATAAATATATGGGGAACCAATTCATAGATGTCAAGAAAAAAGAGGCAAACGAAACCAAAGATTAAGCCGAAAATAGAAGCAAAATAGCTAACCCTAAGGGTAAGGCGTATTTTATCCTTTATTCTTTGCTGATGTTTGATAGCTTTTTCCATTGTCTTACCTTAAAATCATTATTGTAGCTATACTACATTTAGAAAATAGCAACAAGATTAAGAAAGCGAAATCCCTTAATAGTGTAAAGCTATATATGTTTTGGCATATATTCAACAGCTAAGCAGACAAAAAATAATTTTATTATTGACAATTCTCATGATCTCTATCTTACCTAATAGTGCTAACCTCTAATTTTTTTTGGTCGTAAATTGGTCAGATCTTTTATCTTAACAGCTGTGCCTGTTTCAATACTTTTTCTTGCAGCAATACCTATAAGTATTGACATTGCACCATCTCTACTTCCAGCGGTCCTGTCAAATGGGTCTGCTGAATCCGGGGTTCTAAACATTTTATCCTGCAGGCGTTTATCGCCACCTCCATGGCCGCCTTTTTCCATTTCCACTTTAACCTTTTCAAAATCGTTCCATAATTTATGAACTATTATAGGTTCCTGATGCACGCCTTCTTCGTTTTCCTGATCCATTTCGCGTTCGTGCATTTCAGCCTGATCTATATTCATCTTTTTGTAATAAGGGATATCCATCCATGCTTCTATTCTTCCCTCGGTACCATTGAATGCCACCCGCCAACCTTCCAGGGGAGAATATGTAGTGAGTGAATAATTTAACTGCACATTATTTTGATATTTAACCTGTGCAGACATCTTATCATAAATATTTATTTCATTTCTAAAGAGGCAGTTATCCCGGATATAACCGTCATATTTCTCATTGTCCGCATAAAGATCTGTTAAAAATATATTCTTGGTAATATCCCAATAGAAGTCACATTCAGATTGATGGGTACATGTTCTGCAGTTATCACCGCGGATTGTTCCATTTTTACCGTAGAACTCCAGATCACCAAATGCAAATACTTCCGCCGGTTCAGAATTAATCCACCAGTTAAGCAAATCAAAATGATGAGTAGCCTTGTGTACCCATAAAGATCCGCTACTTTCCATTTGCCCATGCCATCTCCTAAAATAACTGGCACCGTGATAGGTGTTCAGATACCAATGAAAGTCTACTGAAGTTAATTTTCCAATTGAGTTTTTTGCCAGAAGTTCTTTAATCTTTGTATTGTAAGGACTCCAGCGGTAATTAAAACCTACAATAAGGTTTTTTCCGGATTTTATTTCGGCGTCAAGTATAGCCTGACATTTATTCTCATCGGTTGTTAGCGGTTTTTCTGTAAGCACATCACAACCCATTTCCATCGCTTTAATAATAAACTCATGGTGATTGGCATCTTTGGTCGTAACAATGACAAGATCTGGCCTGGAAACCTGAATCATTTCCTCAAAATTTAGAAAAGCAGGACAATTGGCCCCGGTGTACTCCTTTGCAAATGACAGGCGCCCCGGGTTTATATCGCACATGCCTACAAACTCCAGAATATCTGAATATTGATCTACCAGGCGTTTACCCCAAAATGTGATTCCCCTGATACCTGTTCCTACAAGTGCAATTTTTAGTTTTTCATTATGTCCAAAATGAAACTGTGAAATGGGCATGGCATAAGAGGCTGCCAACATGCTAACTGACGTTAGAAATTTTCGTCGGGAAGTTTTCATATCAAAAGGATAATTAAGTGCTGTTACCTAAAGATAGCTCAATTTAAACAAAAAAGGCGCCCTTAGTCGGACGCCTGTAGCATTATTAGTTGATAAATTGTTAATCTTCTATCAAAACCCATTCACCTTTGTCTATTAAAGGTTCTGCCTGTTTAAATTTTAGCGTTTTGCTTTCGCCGGACATTACATTTTTTATAGTGACTCTTACGTTTCTGCCAATTTTGGGTTTTTCCCTTACAATGGTTTCTGTTATAGGAGCTCTGCCCTGATTTTGCCCAGCCGCTCTGTTCTGTGCAGCCAATTCATCACTATTAGGGATTTCCTCCTTGGTGGTCTTTAGTTTTTCCTTAGGCCTTCTCACATTTCGGGCTTCCTGGATATCACTGGTATCAGACGAGGGTAATTCCCCTTTAAAGAGGAAGGAAACAACTTCCTTATTCACCTTGTCGATCATGCTTTTAAAAAGTTCAAAAGCTTCAAATTTATAAATCAACAGGGGATCTTTCTGCTCGTGAACTGCTAATTGAACAGACTGCTTCAACTCGTCCATTTTCCTTAGGTGAGTTTTCCATGCATCATCAATTATTGCAAGTGTTATATTCTTTTCAAAATCCGTAACCAATTCTTTACCATTGGTTTCGTAGGCATTTTTAAGATTAGTAACCACATTTAGCGACTTAATACCATCGGTGAAAGGAACAACAATTCGTTCAAATTTATTGCTGCTGTCTTCGTAAACCTTTTTAATTACAGGAAAGGCGGTGGCAGCACTTCGTTCCATTTTGTTTTGGTAATACTCATAGGCCGCGGCATAGGTCGTATTTGCTATTTCCTGAAAACTTTGTTTGGTGAATTCTTCCTCTGTAACCGGTGAAGTAATGGAAAAATACTTTATCAGTTCAAATTCAAAATTTTTGTAATCACTCGCGGCCTTATTTGTATCAGCAATAACTTCACAGGTATCATACACCATGTTCGCAATATCAACTTTAAGTCGCTCTCCCTGAAGCGCATGGCGTCTTCTTTTATAGACAACTTCACGTTGGGCATTCATAACATCGTCATATTCCAAAAGTCGTTTACGGATACCGAAATTATTTTCTTCAACTTTCTTCTGAGCTCGTTCAATAGATTTGGTCATCATGGAGTGCTGGATTACTTCGCCTTCTTCAAGCCCCATCCTATCCATCATTTTGGCAACCCTGTCCGATCCAAAGAGACGCATTAAATTATCCTCTAAAGAGACATAAAATTGTGAGCTACCGGGATCCCCCTGGCGTCCCGAACGTCCTCGTAACTGTCGGTCTACACGTCTTGAATCATGTCTTTCTGTACCAACAATGGCTAATCCACCAGCTTTTTTGACCTCATCCGATAATTTAATATCCGTACCTCTACCGGCCATATTTGTTGCAATAGTCACTATCCCTGCATTCCCCGCTTCTGCTACAATATCTGCCTCTTTCTTATGGAGTTTCGCATTCAAAACGTTATGAGGAATTTTTCTGATCCCCAACATGCGGGACAATAATTCTGAGATTTCCACAGAAGTTGTACCAATTAGTACGGGTCTCTTCTGTTCAGAAAGCTTTGTAACTTCTTCAATGATTGCGTTGTATTTTTCCCTTTTGGTCTTGTAGATCAGATCGTTTCTGTCATCCCTGGCAATAGGCCTGTTGGTAGGGATCTCCATTACATCTAATTTATAAATCTCCCAAAATTCACCTGCTTCGGTTACCGCTGTACCGGTCATACCGGAAAGCTTTTTGTACATCCTGAAATAGTTCTGCAAAGTAACCGTAGCAAAAGTCTGAGTCATTGCTTCGATTTTTACATTCTCTTTCGCTTCAATAGCCTGATGCAACCCGTCTGAATACCTTCGCCCATCCATGATCCGGCCAGTTTGTTCATCCACAATCATGACCTTATTTTCTATGACCACATATTCCACATCTTTTTCGAAAAGGGTGTATGCTTTGAGCAGCTGACTCAAGGTATGGATGCGTTCACTTTTTACGGCAAAATCTTTGAACAACTCCTCTTTCTGCGCTGCTTCCTGTTCAATTTCCAGGTTTTGATTTTCAATTTTTGCAATTTCACTTCCAATATCGGGCATGACAAAGAAATCTTTTTGCTGATCCCCTGAAATATATTCTATTCCCTTATCGGTAAGTTCAATCTGGTTGTTCTTTTCATCTATGACGAACAACAATTCAGCGTCTACCTGGGGCATCTCCCGATTGTTATCCTGCATATAGAAATTCTCAGTTTTTTGCAGTAATTGTTTAATACCTTCCTCACTGAGAAATTTTATAAGCGCTTTGTTTTTGGGCAAGCCTCTGTGAACCCTTAGCAATAAAAAGCCACCTTCCTTGGTATTACCTGCTGCAATTTCTTTTTTAGCTTCAGCCAGCACTCCGGTGAGGTACTGACGTTGTCTTTGAACGATGTCCGAAACTTTGGGCTTTAATTCATTGAATTCATGTCGGTCTCCTTCCGGTACGGGTCCGGATATTATTAAGGGAGTACGGGCATCATCAACAAGTACAGAATCTACCTCATCTACAATAGCATAATGATGTGGCCTTTGTACCAGGTCTCCTGGTGTATGGGCCATATTATCCCTCAAATAATCGAATCCGAACTCGTTATTGGTTCCATAGGTAATATCAGCATTATAAGCCGCTCTTCGGCCTTCAGAATTGGGTTGATGCCTGTCTATGCAATCGACAGAAAGTCCATGGAATTCGAAAATAGGAGCCATCCAGGTACTATCCCTCTTAGCCAGGTAATCATTTACCGTTACCAAATGGGCCCCTTTACCGGCCAAAGCATTTAGGTACATTGGTAATGTAGCAACAAGGGTTTTACCTTCACCGGTCTGCATCTCTGCAATCTTTCCCTGGTGCAAAGCAATACCTCCAATTAACTGTACATCATAGTGCACCATATCCCAGGTTACTTCTTTACCTGCAGCATCCCATGAATTTAACCAAATGGCATTATCGCCATCGAGACTTACATAGTCTTTTGAACCTGATAAAAGCCTGTCAAATTCTGTAGCTTCAACAGTGATGGTCTCATTATTTACAAATCGCTTGGCAGTTTCCTTCACTACTGCAAAGGCTTCGGGAAGAATATCGTTTAAAGTACCTTCTGTAATCTTGTATGCCTCCTCTTCAAGCCTGTCAATTTCAGTATAAATTTCTTCATTCCTATCAATATCTGTGGAGGCCTGTACTTCTTTTAATAAGGTGTCAATCTGCTTCTGCTGTTCTTCAGTAGCCTTTTTTATGGTTTGTTTGAAGTTATTTGTTTTTTGTCTCAGTTCATTATGGTCCAAACTTTCAATAGCCGCCTCAAAGGACTTAATCTCTTTTAAGATAGGCTGCAGTTCCTTAACATCTTTCTTCGCCTTGTCACCTACGAATGCCTTGATGACTGAATTTAAAATACTCATAAATTATTATTGTTTTGATAGCATGCGCTCCAATTCTTAAAGTGCATTAGAGAAAGTCTTTAAAACGGGTAGTATGCTATAGCATTGTAATATCCTTTGTTAAGCAAAAGGTATTCCAGATTATAAATTTGTGCTTAAATATTTTTAAGCCTGTCAAAATTACATAAAAAAAAAGCCTCAAATGAGACTTTTAATAGTATTTAAGAAACTTCTTTAATATTCATCCTCATTCCAGAGGTAATCTTCTTCAGTGGGGTAATCCGGCCATATTTCTTCTATTGATTCATAAATTTCACCGCCTTCTTCCTCCATAGATTGTAAATTCTCCACTACTTCCAGAGGGGCACCTGTTCTAATGGCGTAATCTATTAACTCGTCTTTGGTAGCAGGCCAGGGCGCATCACTTAAATAAGATGCTAGTTCTAATGTCCAATACATGGCTTTATTCTAATTTTAAAATTTTTGCAAAAATAATTTTAAAACCCAAATTGCCAAGAAAAATCCAATAAATTTCACGTATTTTTTTAACAAATTATGGTTTTAGGTAATTTGATAACGGTGAAATTGTGTATTTATTTGTCCTTTTTCTCAGGAATCCACTTTATTTCATTTGCTTTAAGATCTAATGACAACTTGCGTGCCAAGACAAATAAATAATCAGATAGTCGATTAAGATAGATCAGAACTAATTCATCCACAGGCTGATTTTCATGGAGGAAGGACACCATTCGCTCGGCTCTTCGGCAAACTGTACGTGCAATATGACAGTATGACACGGTGGTGTGCCCTCCTGGTAGGATAAAGTGGGTCATTGGGGGTAAGGATTCATTCATTGTATCGATTTCTTTTTCTAATAGCTCTGCATCCGATAGTAGTATCTTTGGAATATTCAACCGTTCTTTTCCGCTTTTTAATTGTGCCTTATCCGGATCTGTGGCCAAAATTGCCCCTACCGTGAATAATTTATCTTGTGTAGCTACAAGGATTTCCTGCGAATGAGCGTCCATTTTCTGATCCCTAAGGAGTCCCAGCCATGAATTCAGTTCATCTACTGTACCATAAGCATTAATACGGATGTGATGTTTATCAACCCTGGTACCCCCAAAAAGTGAAGTTTTTCCTTTATCCCCGGTTTTGGTATATATTTTCATATGCAATGCTATAACTTTTAAGGTGCAAGTTAGGAAATTGGTCGTATATAGAATTGCTTAAAGCATACAAAGGAATACAATAAGGATTCCTTGTCACTCCTTTTCATCCTTTCGCTCATATCCATCCATAAATTTCCTCGACTTTCGTCTTTTTGAAACCTTTTTACTAAAAATTGATAAGATTATATAAACCAATGCAACTCCGGCTAATATGTAAAAAATGTAATTATTCATGTTTTGTAAATAAACTACCTTAAAATTAATAGATTAAACCCGTATCTTAAAATGTTCTTTAGCCTGGGTGGTATGAAAAAAAAGAAGGCCGCAATAATACATATCTACCGTAACAACATGAAAACTGGTTTGAAGTAGTTTTTGCCACAATTCTTTTGAATTTTTGTTTTTCCTGATTTCATCAATAAATAGTATTCCACCAGGTTGTTTTTTTGCGTATTCGGCCATGGAAGAAATTTCCGTTTCGGATAGGAGTTCCCCATAATAGATCATATCAAAGGGCTCATTGAACCCAACCGTTGGGAATTCTGTTATCACTTTCTTTTTGATCAGTTTATGCCCGTTTTTTAGTTCAATATTTTTTGGTTGGAAGTAGTGAATACATTTCAGGAAAACATCGAGCGAGGTTGACTGCGAGAATTTCTTCTTAGTATAAAGCCCTTTGGTTACAAAGTCATACATAAATGGAGAATGAATTCCATGCTGATTCTTTGCTGTAAACCAAAATTTTAAATAATTCAAAAGCTTATACACAACTAAAGGGGCTAAAAATAGGTAAACATGAATAGAATAATTATTGTTTGAACAATTGGTAAATCAATCTTCCAGGAGGACAGAAAGTTCAAACCACCGTTCTGTTTTCGTCTCAAGATCGGACTGAATATTTTTTAATTTAATTGCTAAAAGATCTATTTCTTCCCCTGATAGTTCTGGATCAGAGAATTGATTTTCTATGTCGTTCTTTTGTTTTTCCAGATCCTGAATAGATTTTTCCAACCGGCTAAATTCCTTTTGTTCTGCATAAGACAGTTTTTTGTTAGTACTATCCGATCGCCATGAATTTTTGTTGGTTTTATTTTGTGTTTTGCCACTCTTTTCGGCCCTTTTATCAAGAACAACACTATCTTCATAGGCCCTGTGATCCGAATAATTCCCGGGAAAATCTTCTATAATTCCATTCCCTTTAAAAACAAATAAATGGTCGACAATTTTATCCATGAAATAGCGATCGTGTGATACTACCAGCAGACATCCGGGAAAATCGAGTAAAAAGTTCTCCAGAATATTTAGGGTAATAATATCCAAATCATTGGTTGGTTCATCGAGGATAAGGAAATTTGGATTTTGGATAAGGATCGTACATAAATACAATCTCTTTCGCTCACCACCACTTAGTTTTTCTACAAAATCGTACTGTTTTTTCCTGTCGAATAAAAATCGTTCCAATAGCTGCTGAGCGGAGAGTTGTCTTCCTTTTTTTAATGGTATATAATCCCCAAACTCGCGAATGACATCAATAACTTTTTGTCCTTCTTTGATAACGATACCTTTTTGGGTATAATACCCAAATTTAATGGTTTCCCCTATAACGATTTTGCCGCTATCAGGTTGTTCAAGTCCGGTTACTATATTCAGGAATGTAGATTTCCCAGTGCCATTTCTACCAATTATTCCAATTCGCTCACCCCTTAAAAAGGTATAATCAAATTTATCTAAGAGCGTGAGATCGGGATAAGCTTTACAAACTTTGTGAAGTTCCAAAATTTTACTACCCATCCTCTCCATATTGATTTCCAATTGAATTTTGTGGCTCATCCTCCTCTGGTGAGCTTTTTCCTTGATGGTATGGAAATCATCAATACGCGATTTAGATTTTGTGGTTCTTGCTTTAGGTTGCCTTCGCATCCAATCCAGTTCTTTTTTATAAAGCAATTTGGATTTATGCTTTTCCACAGCTTCACGTTCTTCCCTGGCTTCTTTTTTCTCGAGATAATATGCGTAATTTCCTTTGTAAGAATAAAGCTCCCCATCATCCAATTCCAGAATCTCATTACAGACCCTTTCCAGAAAATACCTGTCATGAGTTACCATAAAAAGGGTAATTTTTTTACGGCTAAAATAATCTTCGAGCCATTCTATCATCTCCAGATCCAAATGGTTTGTAGGCTCATCCAGAATTAACAGATCTGGTTCATTTAATAAGGCGTTTGCCATGGCCAGCCTTTTTTTCTGTCCACCTGACAAACTTCCTACCTTTGCTTTGATGTTCTCCAGGTTTAACTTAGAAAGTATCTGCCGGTATTGTGTTTCAAAATCCCACGCATTATTCCTTTCCATGGCCTCAAACGCTTTTTGGTAGGCTTCTTCGTTTTCTGTATTAGCAAGTGCCTCTTCATAAGTGGCGATAACCTTCAGAATCTCATTATCAGATTCCAAAATGGTTTGCTCAACAGTAAGTTCTTGATTTAGATCTGGTTCTTGTTCCAAATAAGATATCCTAATTCCTTTTCGGTAGTTTACAGCACCGCTATCGGGAACATCTTTCCCGGAAAGCATATTTAAAATTGTAGTTTTTCCTTCTCCATTCCTGGCTATCAAGGCAATCTTTTGGTCTTTGTTTATGCCAAATGAGAGGTCTTCAAACAAAACTAATTCGCCATAAGATTTGGCTATGTTTTCTACGGAAACCAAATTCATTTCAGGCCGGGATTGGAATTTGTAAAGTACTTATAAAGTAGGGCGTATCGGAATCCAAGTGTGGCAAAGACTATTGAAATCAAAGGTGAAAACTGTTGAACCTGAAAAATCCAGAGGATTAATGTTAGCCCCAGCAAGACCAGGAGAATCAAAATGTATTTGCCCATCCATGTCGGAATACGATCTTTTCTGATTAGGAAATAACAGGCAATAAAATTTAGTGGGAATGCCCAAAGAATGTTGAAATTATTGGCCGTTGAAGAATGGTCTGTCATAAACCACAGGAAAAAAATGAGCACGCCTGCAAGCCCCGTAACCAAAAATAAAAAAAAGTCAAGCCATCTGCTACGGGTGCCATTTCTAAGATCTATATAGGATATGGCAAGGGTAAAAAATAATAAAAAGAGTAACCAAAAAAGAGGGGAGGTCCCAAAGGTAGAATTAAAGTTCCTGTTTGGATAATCCAGGACCGTACGTTCTCTAATCACCAATGGACTATTGGCTAAATTAGTATGGCTCATTTGCTGCATTACATAATAGGGAAGAAACATATATTCTTCAGGTTTAGCCTCCACGTCTATTACTGAACCAAGGGCCAGGTCTATACCAAAACTGGACCATGAATTGTAAAACAGGTTTTGGTGTATCAGATCCCTGAAAGTAGTTTGGGCTTTAATGTGCTGATCATCAAATTTCAGCTTATTGCCTAAAACTTTTTTTAATATTTCGGGTAATTTGGTCGCACAATTATCAAATAAGAAATCGTATTTGTAATCTTTATTTTCCGGAAGTCTGTTGTTTTCCAAAAACCGGAATAAGGCATCTTTCTCTTCCCGATTTAATGCTAAGATTTGTTCTTTTACCCATCTGTTTTCCAGTTCGTAGGTAAACAGGAAGTCGGAAAATTTGGATACACTTAGGGAATAAAGCAATTTTCCTCTGGCAAATTTTCCGTAGAAATTAGGGGTATTAAAATTAAAAGTACCGTAATTATATGCCCAATCTATCCCTCTTGCAGGGTCCTGAACTCTAAAGGCGCTATGTCCAAAACTCGAATACAATTCCTGACCTGAGTCACAGGTAATAATGCTAATCATTGCCCCATCTGATAATTGCGACTGACCATAAAAACTGGTGAAGGCAATCCAAAGGACGAAAAGATGTTTTAACCGAATTCTTAATGCTCTGATCACTTGAAGGATAACAATGAACAGCAAATATCCGAATAAAATATGTTAAGAAAGAGTTAGAATAAAAATTATCTTATTTTTACGAAAACCACCAATCATGAAGAGACATATTCCGCAATTTATCACTATGCTCAATATTTTATGTGGCTGTATTGCTACTGTATTTGCGGTTATGAATATGTTGGAACTTACCGCTTTATTCGTTTTTCTCGGTATTATCTTTGATTTCTTTGATGGACTTGCAGCAAGGTTACTGAATTCACAAAGTGAATTAGGAATCCAGCTCGATTCATTGGCTGATATGATAACCAGTGGCCTGGTCCCGGGCATAGTCATGTTCCAACTTTTGGCCATGTCTCAAACCGGGGGGTGGAATCTAGATTTTTCGGGATCTGGAGAGGCGCTTACATGGGGGGTGTTAAAGACTTCATTTCTTCCTTTTTTTGGCTTTTTAATAACCCTGGCTTCTGCCTATCGATTGGCCAAATTTAATATTGACGAAAATCAAGTCTCGTCATTTATAGGTCTGCCGACCCCGGCGAATGCTTTGGTTATACTCTCACTTCCCTTAATTTTGTTATACCAGGGAAATGACTACTTAAATTCGATAATCTTAAATCCGTGGTTTCTTATCATACTCACCCTTCTCTCTTCCTACCTGCTAAATTCTAAGATTGAATTATTTACCTTAAAATTTGATAATTGGAGCTTTAAGGATAACGCCCTGCGTTACATTTTCATAATTGTAAGTTTAGTCTTACTTTTAACTATGAAGTTTTTAGCTGTCCCTGCCATCGTGGTGTTTTATATTGTAAGCTCCATCGTTTATAAGTTTGGAGCAAAATAATACATTTGGAAAAAACACTTTTATAATGTCGAAATCTATCACCTACTTGCTATTTTTCTTTATTGCTATTGGGCTAACCGCTCAGAAAAATGATAAAGGAGGACTTTTGGAAAATAAGATCAAAGAGTTCTTTGAATTACCAAGAGAAACTATCTATTTACATTTGAACAAAAGTGTTTATTCGAATCTTGAGACGATATGGTTTAAGGGATATGTTTACGATCGTGCGCAAGAATTGCCTTTTGAAGAAACCTCAAACGTATATGTTGGAATATATGATAGTTTGGGAAGGCAAATTCAAAAAAGCCTTTATCTCGCCAAAGCAGGATACCTAAAAGGTAGTATAGATCTTGATTCCACCTATCAAACAGGCTCATATTATTTAAAGGCTTCTACGAATTGGATGAAAAATTTTGCCTACGACAATTCCTATATTGAGAAAATTCAGGTATTTAATAAGGTTGCTCCGAAAAAAGCAGTAAACGTAGCCGTTTCCTATGATGTACAATTTCTTCCGGAAGGTGGAAATCTTATTGAAGGTATAAGGAATACGGTTGGAGTAAAAATTATTGACCAGGATGGTTATGGGGTTCCGGTTAAAAAAGCGGTTGTATATGATAAGAATAACAATCAGGTCTCAGAATTTAAAACTTCTATATACGGATTTGGTAAATTTATCATGGTCCCCGATTTGCAAAATAATTATAAGTTAAAACTGACATTTGCAAATGACAGTCAGGTAAGCTTTACATTACCACCTGCGAAAAAAGAGGGCATTAATATAATGGTTACAAATAATTACAGGCAGGATAAAGTTTTGCTTTCCGTTAATGTAAATGAGGCAACTCAGGCCAAACTAAAAGACAGAACTTTTTATCTTATAACACATCAATCAGGGAAAACCACAAAACTTAAAATAGACTTTGCTGAGAAAAAATCTGTCCTCGTGGCATTGGAGCGAACAGCGCTTTCCAAAGGATTGAATATAATTACCCTATTCGATGAAAATTTTAAACCAGTATTGGAACGGCTTTTTTTTAATGGCCCGGAAGTAGGTGTAAATCAGCTGACACTTTCCGCATCAAAAACGGATAATGATTCTATAGAAGTTAAATTAAAAGAGACTAAACGTTTTGAATCCCCCCTTAATTTTAGTGTCTCCGTATTACCAGAAAGCACTTTGGCCTACGGGCATCAAGAAAATATTCTCAGCACGTTTTATCTTAAACCTTACCTAAAGGGGTATATTGAAAATCCCTCTTATTATTTTCAGAATATAACGGCAAAAAAAGCATATGAATTAGACCTTTTATTACTAACACAAGGATGGAGCAGGTACGATTGGGATATTCTGCTAAATACGCAACCACAACAGCAGCATGAATTTGAAAGGGGCCTTACCTTGAAATCCAGAATAAATGATTCTAAATGGACACCTAATGATCAACTTCTGATTCATCCTAGCAAGAATCATCAAACCACAACTGCTAGTTTAACTGCTGGAAGCAACGAAATAGTTATATCTAACTATTTTTTAGAACGGGATGAATCCATTTACTTATCTAAGCTTCGCAAAGATGGAAAATTAGTGGAACCAAGGCTTTTTTCTTCAATTAGCGACAAAAATATAGTGGACCGGATAAAAATGCTTCCGAAAGATTTGAAAAGGGGTAATTTAAACGAGTCATCTGAAAGTGGAATCTTTGAGGAGAACTTCATATTGCCAGGAAACACCATTGAATTAAAGGAGGTAACGGTATCCGAGAAGAAAATACAAAACGACCCTCAAACAAATCCTAATATCGCCAATTATTTAAGAAATAAAGTTACTCCTGTTACTGAAAAGACATTGATCGATTATCCCAATATATTAGACTTGATTAGCAGCAATGGCTATTTTGTCCGAGAAGAATTACAAGGCTTTGATGGCGGATCTTTTTCCGCTCCTATTTCCAGGGTGAGCATCCGGTCCTTGAGAGGCGGACCCTTATTGGTGGTAATTAATGATGTACGGCAACCAAACCTCGATGTGTTATATGACCTGCCAATTGGTCAAATTGAAAGTTATTATTTTGACAAATTAGCAAGATATGAAGGGGTTATGGCATCAAACAGCGAAGTTCTTTATTTGTACACACGCAGAGGGAAAGAACTTACCTTGGGGAATGGCAGATCTTCCATAGGGAATAGTGTTGAATTTAAAGCAAACAAAGGGTTTGAACCCGTAAAAGAATTCTATAGCCCTAAATACCAAACGTATTCCAGTAGATCTTTTGAGAATTATGGGGTTATCCATTGGCAACCAGAGTTACTAATGGACAATCGGGGAGAAAGTTCATTTAGAATTCCAAATACGGGACAAGACGGAATCTACTTATTCATTGAAGGAATGACAAATGATGGTCATCTCTTTTCTGCCGCAGAAGTCCTGGACCTAAAAGATGCACAATAAGAAAGTACAGCTTCCGGCTATTAGCTGTTTTATTTTGGTAATGTGCATCAGCTGTTTTCATATAAGGTCATACTTCATGCTCAGAAAAAGTGCTTTTATTTGGCGTTCTGTTTTCGACTTTTTAAAGATAGATTATTAATTTTTCGTCATAGAGAAGGTACCGCTGTTTCCACTGCTTGCAGTCCAGTTTCCTGATATTTTAATTGGGGAAGTACCGGTGGCAAGCAAACTAATACCTGTACCATCACATTCATCTTCACCACCTGCTTGAAAACTACCATTGGTAACCCACCAGCTGCCATTAAATGGACAGAGGACCTGGGAATCCGTCTCAGCTGAAATTGCACCATCATTTTGAAGAGTGAAGACCGCATTTGCAGTTCCTGGCGTTCCACTAACCGTCCCATTCCATGTTCCGACAAGTTCAGGGTCTATGGTTTTGTCAGATTCTACCTGTTGCAACTCCGGACCATTGTCATCTGATGAACAACTTACCGAAAGTACCAAAGTCAAAAAAAGAAGGATAAAAAGAAAATAAGAAGATAGCTTTTTCATGATCACAAATTTAATTCAAGTAAATTTTATTATAATTAGTTAGTCCGGAGATCACATGAACGAATATCAATATAAATAAAAAATACCGATAATCATTTGGTTTAGTGCTTGTTGAATCAAAATGCGTATAAATGGAATTATATGGAATTTGCTTACGAATAGAAAACCTAAAAATCCAATTTTTTCTTTCGTAATTCAAAATTCTGCCCCAGGTAGACTTTTCTTACCATTTCATCTTCGGCGAGATCCTCCGGAATTCCGGATTTTAAGATACCTCCCTCGAACATAAGGTAGGATCGCTCTGTAATGGCCAGTGTTTCCTGCACGTTATGATCTGTAATCAAGATACCGATATTCTTATTTTTTAACTGGGCAACAATGCGCTGAATATCTTCAACCGCGACCGGGTCAACCCCTGCAAATGGTTCATCGAGAAGGATAAATTTTGGGTCAGTAGCCAGGGCTCTGGCAATTTCTGTACGCCTTCGTTCCCCGCCTGATAGTAAATCTCCCCTGTTTTTACGAATATGCCCCAGTCCAAATTCTTCTATGAGCGACTCCATTTTCTGGTGTTGCTCTTTTTTACTTAGTTGGGTAAGTTGAAGAACACTTAGAATATTGTCTTCAATACTTAATTTCCTAAAAACAGAAGCCTCCTGGGCCAGGTAACCAATACCATTTTGAGCCCTTTTATACATAGGAAACTTGGTAATCTCTGTCTCGTCTAAATAGATCTTTCCGCCATTGGGTTTAATCAGACCGACAATCATATAAAAACAGGTCGTTTTTCCGGCCCCGTTCGGACCCAATAACCCAACTATCTCCCCCTGGTTGACCTCAAGGGAAATACCCTTAACCACTTTCCGGCCTCTGTAGGCCTTCATTATGCCGTCTGCTCTAAGTTTCATTTAGAAGTATTAACATTCAAAGCTAAGTTATTCTATTCGCTATCTTCCGGAATTATAGTTTTTTTAACCTTCCCCATGTTCAAGTTGTTCCCAATACTCATAAGCTTTCCTGAGATGAGGAATTACAATGGTGCCGCCTACCAAAGTTGCAATACTCAGGGTTTCCATAATTTCTTCTTTGCTAGCGCCATGTTCATGACAGCTTTGCAAATGATATTTCACGCAATCGTCACACCTTAATACCGCAGAGGAGACAAGGCCCAATAATTCCTTGGTTTTTACATCTAAAGCACCTTTCGCAAAGGCGTTTGAATCCAAATTAAAGATTCTTTTAATTATTTTGTTATTATCAGCTAACAATTTTTCGTTCATTTTAGAACGGTAGGAGTTAAACTCCTCAACTGGATTTGACATTTTTAGTTGCTTTTTTTTCTTCTCTTTTCAAAACGGTTTTTGAAATGTAAATGCTTATCTGGTAAAGAATAAGTACAGGCACGGCCACTATTATTTGACTTGCCACATCCGGAGGGGTAATTACTGCTGATATTATAAGTACAATAACCAGAGCAATTTTTCGATACTTTTTAAGTATTTCAGGGGTTACCAGGCCTATTTTGGTCAGAAAGAAAATAATAATTGGCAGTTCAAAGATGAGGCCACAGGCAATAACTGCAGCCCTTACGGTTGCTATATATGAGCTTAAATCTATCTCACGAACAATCTCATCACTAACGGAATATCCACCTAAAAAATTTATTGAAAGCGGGGCTACAACATAATAACCGAAAAGGACACCCAGAAAAAAGAGCGAAGAAGCAATCAATATAAACCCTCGGGAATTGCTGCGTTCTTTATCATAAAGACCGGGGCTTATGAATTTCCACATTTCGTACAGAATATATGGAAATCCAAGAATAAATCCTGCCCAGATAGATGTCCAGATGTGGGCTGAAAACTGTTCTGCCATTTGACGGCTCTGAACGGTAAAAATTGGTTCAGTTACACAAAAGGCCTCACTAAAACCCAGGTATCTCGATAGTTTGCAGAAGACACCATAGGTAGGAAAATCCGGTTTTTTTGGTCCAAAAATTACAGTGTCGAATATAAAGTCTTTCATTACAAAGGCCACTAATCCTATCAAAACCACGACAAGGGTGGATCTAATAAGGTGCCAACGCAGTTCTTCGAGGTGGTCGAGGAAAGACATTTCGTTAGGATCGCTAGTTACCTTTGCCATTAAAGTATTCCTTCGTTAATTAAATTATGTAAATGAACAACACCCGAATATTTTTCTCCATCTATAACCAGTAACTGGGAGATGCCATTAGATTGCATCATCTTTAATGCCTTTACTGCTAGCACATCCGGACTAATTGTTTTAGGGTTTAGTGTCATTATATCCTTGGCTTTTAAACCATTAATATTGTCGTATTTGTTAAGCATGCGCCTGATATCGCCATCTGTGACGATTCCAATAACCTTAGAGTTTTTCATTACAGCCGTTACACCCAACATGCTTTTAGAAATTTCAATAATGACTTGCTTTACATCCGTATCAGCATCAACCTGGGGTTTGAAATTGTTTCCTGAAATGTCGGAAACTCTCAGATACAATTTTTTACCCAATGTTCCACCGGGATGGTATTTGGCAAAATCCTGACTGCTAAATCCCCTCAATTCCAGAAGGCATATTGCCAAAGCGTCACCTATTACAAGTTGTGCAGTGGTGCTGGTAGTCGGTGCCAGATTATTTGGACAAGCTTCCTTTTCGACATATGTATTCAAAATAAAATCTGCTTTTTGAACCAGGAATGACTCTAAATTTCCGCACATTCCTATTAACTTGTTATTGCCCTGTTTGATTAAGGGCACCAACATTTTAATCTCCGGAGTATTTCCACTTTTGGAGATACAAATCACCACATCATTTTCCTGTATTGTACCGAGATCACCATGTATTGCATCCGCAGCATGCATAAAAATAGCAGGAGTTCCTGTAGAGTTTAAGGTAGCTACAATTTTTGAGGCAATGATAGCGCTTTTACCTATTCCGGTAATTACTACCCGCCCCTCAGATTCATAGATGCAATTTACGGCATTGGCAAATTGGTCATCCAAAAGTGATGATAAGTGTGCAATGGCATTGCTTTCTGTTTCGATGGTTTTTTTGGCGGCTGCCAAGATGGCTTTATTATTGCTCAAGATGGTCCTGAAATTATATGTTTACATTCTTAGAAATTAACTTAATATGTAAACAGATTTTAAAAGAATGTATTATATTTAAGAAAACAAAATTACATAATCTTATTTTATAGAAGATTCTAAACTACAAACAATATAATTTATCAATTTTACCTGCCTACTAATTGGAAGTTTATATCTTAATTAATTTTTGAAAAGATATCATAATGGCAAACTCGACTTATTAAAAATGCAATGATTTTGAATGAAATTGATCTACATGCAGCACTTAAAAAATATTTTGGTTTTTCCAATTTTAAAGGGCTACAGGAAGAAGTCATAAAGAACGTAGTTCAAAATAAAAACACCTTCGTTATTATGCCTACGGGAGGTGGTAAATCACTTTGTTATCAACTCCCTGCACTTATAAAAGAAGGCACCGCTATCGTAGTATCTCCATTAATTGCCCTGATGAAAAATCAGGTAGATGCCATTCGCGGGGTTTCATCACATCCGGGGATTGCCCACGTTCTTAACTCTTCATTGACTAAAACTCAGGTTAAAGAAGTAAAACAGGATATTTTGGATGGGATAACAAAATTGCTCTATGTAGCACCTGAATCCCTTACGAAGGAAGAGTATGTTGACTTTTTACAATCTGTTCCCCTTTCATTTGTTGCCATTGATGAGGCTCACTGTATTTCAGAGTGGGGTCATGATTTCAGACCGGAATACAGAAATTTAAGGGCTATTATTAATAGATTGGGGGATAATATCCCTATAATAGGTTTAACGGCCACAGCCACTCCAAAAGTACAGGAGGATATAATAAAGAACCTTGTCATTACAGATGCACGGGTTTTTAAAGCTTCTTTTAACAGGCCTAATTTATTTTATGAGGTAAGGCCAAAGACCAAAAATGTGGATGCCGATATTATTCGTTTTGTCAAGAAAAATACTGGCAAATCAGGAATAATTTATTGTTTGAGCAGAAAAAGGGTTGAAGAACTTGCACAGGTTTTACAGGTCAATGGAGTAAGTGCAGTGCCCTATCATGCCGGATTTGATGCAAAAACCCGAACTAAGTACCAGGATATGTTCCTAATGGAAGATGTGGATGTGGTAATAGCAACCATTGCATTTGGAATGGGTATAGACAAGCCTGATGTGCGTTTTGTAATTCATCATGACATACCTAAAAGCATAGAAAGTTACTACCAGGAAACGGGTCGTGCCGGCCGGGATGGAGGTGAGGGACATTGCCTCGCATTTTATTCCTACAAAGATGTTGAAAAGTTAGAAAAATTCATGTCTGGTAAACCGGTAGCGGAGCAGGAAATTGGTAATGCCCTGCTTCAGGAAATTGTAGCTTATGCAGAAACTTCTATGTCCAGGAGGAAATTTATTCTTCATTATTTTGGCGAGGAATTTGACGAAGAGAATGGCGAAGGAGCGGATATGGATGATAATTCAAGAAATCCAAAAGAAAAGGAAGAAGCCACAGATAATGTAGTCAAGTTAATTCAGGTGATCCAGGGGACCAAAGAAAAATTTAAGTCCAAAGAAATTGTCCTGGCCCTGATAGGTTCTACCAATGCGCTTATTGCTTCGCACAAAACGGAAGGGAAGTCTTTTTTTGGTATTGGGTCTGATAGGGATAAAGGCTATTGGATGGCTTTAATCAGACAAGTACTGGTAGCAGGTTTAATAAGAAAGGAAATTGAACAATATGGCATTTTACATGTAACTGAAGCCGGATCTTCATTTGTTCAGAATCCAACTTCATTTATGATGACCAAAGACCATGTATATAATGAGGAAAACGATCAGGCCATTATAACTGCGTCTAAAAGTGCCGGTGGGGTTGCTGATGAAAAATTATTACGCTTACTAAAAGATCTCAGGAAAAGTGAAGCTAAGAAATTGGATGTTCCGCCTTTTGTTATCTTCCAGGATCCTTCACTAAACGATATGGCACTAAAATATCCCATTTCTCTGGAGGAGTTGGTAAATATTCATGGCGTGGGCGAAGGAAAGGCTAAGAAATATGGAAAACCATTTATATCACTAATTACCCGGTACGTTGAGGATAATGAGATAATTCGTCCGGATGACCTTGTTGTAAAGAGTACCGGATCTAATTCTGCGCTGAAGTTATATATTATTCAGAATGTGGATAGAAAGTTACCCCTGGATGATATCGCTTCTGCCAAGGGACTCGAATTGCCCGAATTGGTAAAAGAAATGGAACAAATAGTTTTTAGTGGTACCAGATTAAATATTGGTTACTGGATTGATGAAATACTTGATGAGGATCAGCAAGATGAAATTCATGACTATTTTCTGGATGCGGAAACGGATAATATTGACGAGGCACAAAAAGAGTTTGATGGCGATTATGAAGATGAAGAATTAAGGCTATACAGACTAAAATTCATGAGTGAGGTGGCAAATTAGGCTTAGCGTGCATACTCACTTTTTACAAATGAAAAAAACCCTCACGAAGAGGGTTTTTAAAACCATACAATCTTACTTTAATTAAAAGTTTCCACTTGTAATAAAGGCTGCTATTACCCCAAAGTAAAGAATCCCGAATACCAGATAAATCACAGCCAGGGCCATGCCAACATACGACAAAATTCTTCCTGTTCTGACACTTTCATAACCTGAATAGTTTTCGGGATGTTCCTTGTAAAGCAACTCCGCTTTTTTGGCACTATTTAAGCCAATTATACTAAAAATAATAGCAAAGGGGCCGCAACACGTTATGGCGCCTATAATGGAAATTATTCCCATGGTCAGGGCGTTGCTCGCCCCCGGTAAGGGTTGTAAATTCATTTGTTATTTATTTAATAAGGTTTATTGCTCCCACTGCTCTCTTATTTCATTCACCTGTTCCATATAAGCCTCCCAGCCTCCCATCTCAGAAATTGAATATATGGCATAGGCAAAATAAACTATTCCTAATACAAGTCCAATTATGGCCATAATTTTGGCTGTTTTAAGCTGATCGTAATTTGAGTATAATTCAGGATTTTCTTTGTACTTATTTTCGTCCTTATACACGAGAAAATAGGCAATGCCGGCAAGAACAGCCCCCGGAAGGCCTCCAAAACAGCAGCAGAGGTATGAAAGAATTGAAAGTACAATGGCTATGGTAACATTAGGTAGTTTTTGTTGTTCCATCTAGTATAGGTTTAATTAGATAAATTTTAGGATATAGTTGATTAAAATAGTCGATACAGTAGTAATCATTAAAAATATGCTAATTTTATTTTCATGTTTTATGGTGATAAAACTATTCAATACTAAAAACCCAAATAAAACTATTAGAGGATAAATAGCAGGATACATTTTAAATGCCTCAGTAAACTCTCCATGTAGTAGTAAAACAGCGGCCCTTTGAATACCGCAACCTGTGCATTCTAAACCTAATAACTGTTTATTCATACACGGAAGCATATAATCTTCATTGGTAAAAAGAATTATTGCTGAAGTTGTATTCATTTTAACTATTTAATCAACTGAAAATTACTATTATTTTTGAGGAATGAAAACAAATCGAATCATTTATTTTTTGCTTATTATCATTGGGGCAACTATCATGGCAACCGGTGATCAATGGATTCAGAAAGAGTATTCCATGAGCATAGGTATAGTTTTACTGATGTTCGGTATTTATAAATCTTCGAAAGTATGGTCTAATGCTGAAGAGCATAATACGGAGGATGAACAATGAGAATTTTTAAAGTAGGTGAAAAGGTTGAGGTCATAGATGATAAGCTCACCGGAGTTGTAATAGCCATTTCAGATGATTTAATAACTATTAGAACCGATGAGGGGTTCCACATGGATTTTAGTGCCTCAGAATTGATTCACACCGAAGATGTGAAGGCTATAAAGGTTACCAACTTTGAAGCTGCCCAGGTGAAAGGCATCAAGGAGCAGGTAGTGAAGCCAAAAGCGAAAAAGACTAGTCCGAAAGACCGTAATAAGCCTACAATGGAAGTTGATCTTCATATTCATCAACTCGTTCCTTCTTCCAAAGGGATGTCTAATTACGACATGTTAAATATTCAGATGGAAACGGCCAAACGACAACTGGAATTTGCAATACGAAAAAGAATACAAAAAGTGGTTTTTATCCATGGCGTAGGAGAAGGAGTTCTGAAAGAAGAATTGAACTTTCTGTTTAAGCGCTACGAAAATGTAAAATTTTACGATGCTGATTATCAAAAATATGGCTTAGGGGCTACCGAAGTTTATATCTATCAAAATCCCTGAATAAATAGATTACTCTTTGGTGGTTATGGTTCCAAATTCGTTAATCCTAAGGTCAGTTATTCGCAAACCTTCCGAATTTACCAATGAAATTTCACTTAGTTCAATTTTGTGCTCAAAAACAGTAGTGTCGCTCTCGCTTTGAACAGTAGTAATAAAGACTTCTCCTCCTTGCCCTTCGTACTCATCTACAACTATTGGTGTAAGCGGAGGAACAACATCACAAAAATAATCCTTGTCAACATCTTCGGAAAAAGTCCGGTAAATTACTTGAGATTGCCCCGGAACTGCGCTTCTAATTGTGTCAGTTGAGACTTCATTGGCTAAAAGGCCGCTTTGCAATTGAAGTACAAGGGCATCGGTGGTATTCAGTTTAAAGAATAATGTGCTGCTCGTTGTTGTTGTGGACTCACAGAAGTTGATGCTGGTATCATTAAAATCTATCGTTTCAATCAACAAATCACCATCGTCGCAGGAGCAAATAAGGCACAAAATAAATAACAACAAAGCTTTATTCATGCTTCAAATTTAAATGAATTTAAAACGATTATCCTAGTGCATTGCATTGATTTTATGAAGAGTTTAAGTTTATTTCAATTATTTTTGGTCATTGCATTAAATTAAAAAGCTTGTTCATGCATAAAATCTATTTTGATAATGCTGCTACTACCCCTGTAAGAGAAGAGGTAATTGTAAAAATGAAGGAAGCCCTGACCAACTGTTATGGCAATCCGTCATCTACCCATGGATTTGGACGGAGTGCCAAAACCGAAATTGAGCAAGCTCGAAAAACTATCGCTAAATATTTAAACGCCGAAGCATCTGAAATTATATTCACATCGGGTGGTACTGAAGCTGATAACATGATATTAAGGAGCGCTGTAAGGGACCTTGGAGTGCAGACCATTATAACCTCGAAGATTGAGCATCATGCTGTTTTACATACTTCGGAGGCACTGCAAAAGGAGTTTGGTATTCGAGTTGAATTTGTCGATACCGACAGTTTTGGGGATATAGACCTAAAGCACCTGGAACAGTTACTGGATGCTGATGATTCAAAGAAGATTGTTAGTTTAATGCATGTAAACAATGAGATAGGGAATATTTTGGATATGCATAAGATCGCATTGCTATGCAAGGCTAAAGGTGCTTACCTCCATTCAGATACGGTACAGTCCATTGGGCATTTTAATTGGGATTTACAATCCACACCTATTGATTTTTTAGTGGCATCGGCGCATAAATTTCACGGTCCTAAGGGGGTGGGGTTTGCTTTTATAAGGAAAAATACGGGGATAGAACCTTTGATAGTTGGAGGTTCTCAGGAACGTGGCTACCGGGCGGGTACAGAACCATTTCATAACATAGTAGGCCTTAAAGAAGCATTTGTAGCAGCCTATGATAACCTGGATGAAGAAGAAGAATATATTTCAGGGCTGAAGCGGTACTTCATTGAAAAGCTTAAAGATGCTATCCCGGGGGTAAAATTTAATGGGTATTCCGGGGATATGGAACGGAGTACCTATACTTTGGTAAATGTCTGCCTGCCTTTTAGTGAAGATAAATCACAAATGATCCTTTTTCATATGGATCTAAAAGGAATTGCATGTTCGGAGGGCAGTGCCTGTCAGTCCGGGGCCAATGGTGGTTCGCATGTCCTTAACGAAATTTTGTCTGATGAAGAACTAAAAATGCCTTCAATCAGATTTTCATTTTCAAAATACAATACACAGGAAGAAGTAGACTATGTAATAGAGGCATTAAAGGAGTTTAGTTTGTCCTAAGATTTTTTAATTTTTTGACGCTCTTTATCATAGGGAAATTTGCGCACTAACTTTTTCATCATTTTATCAATCATATCAGACGTATTTCGACCTGATTTTTTATTGATGCCGTACTCGTATTTCCATAACAGCTTCCCTGTTTTTCCATCACTTATTTTAAGTCCAATTCTCCCGTAGTTTGCAACCCCAAGGATATAATCCATAAAGCTAAATTCTGTGGGAATTCCTTTAGAAAGCAGGATATTTATATCAAGATTACCGCTAACAATTGCATCCACCTCCAGGATTTCACATAGTTCTTTTATAGTATAGGTGTCTATAGTAGTGTAGGTAATATCTTTTTTGGCAAGAATGGCATTTGTGTTACTGACATTTTGAAAATCAACGGTGAATTTCTTTTTTTTCTTTCCCCGGCCAAAATAAGTCTCCAGTGCATCCTGCACGGCATAACCTTCTTTTTCTTCCAGTTTAATTAATTCTTCCTTTGATGTATTTTCCTCAAGTTTAAGATGCGTAAAAAAGGGTATGATTGCTACGATCTTGTGATCTTTACTTAAGACATCAAACTTGTTACTTTCATATACACTTTTTTGAGCGTTAAGGCACGTACCAAATAAAAGCAGGGAGATAATAAGAAATTTCTTCATTATAGACTAACTAAAAGCGCATACTCAGTTTCAGGTTAAATACACGGGATGTCATAAAATTAGGAACTGCAAACTCCTGTTTACTGTCCACATCCCTAACCCAGGTATTGGTTATAGAATTTTGATTGTTAAATAGGTTGAAAATCTCAAAACCAAAATTCAATTCTTCAAAACGATGTAGCCAATGACCCTTGGGGTATTGTTTATTTAATCCTACAAAAGTATAGGAAATACCTAAATCTGCACGCTTATAATCTCTTAATCTATTCTGAAAATTATATGGATCGGCGTAACTCGGCGAGCCACCGGGTACTCCGGTATTGTAAACAAGATTTAAATACATCCTTAAATTGGGTATATTAGGAATATAATCCTGCCATAGAATACCTAGTTGAAATCTCTGGTCAGTTGGTCTGGAAATATACCCCCTGTCATCAATATTTTCCTCTGTTTTAAGAAAACCCAGGCTAACCCAGGATTCAGTTCCCGGTACAAAAGCACCGTTCATTCGCACATCAAATCCATAAGCATAAGCTTTGGCATTATTTGAAGCGGCATACCTTATCCTTACATCATCCAGCGTGTATGGATTTACATTCGATAAATTTTTGTAATAAGCTTCACTAACCAGTTTAAAAGGTCGGTTCCAAAGTTCAAAACTGTATTCGTTACCAAGCACAAAATGAATAGATCTTTGTGCTTTTACCTGAGGTTGTATAGTTCCTGTAGGATCTCTTAATTCTCTGTAAAACGGGGGTTGCTGATATATTCCTGCTGCAAGCCTGAATAACATATCAACCTTCCATGAAGGCTTAATAGCAAATTGTCCCCTGGGACTGAAAATGATCTGAGAATTACTCGGAAATCCTTCGCCGCTAACTGTCCAAAACTGAGACCGGATACCTAGATTGTAATAAATATTGTTGGTATTCCATAGGGTTCTTCTGCTGTATTGAAGATATCCCAGAAAGCGATTGGTTCTTACAAAATTTAAAGCGGAAACAGAGGTATAAGGCACAATTTCCGCATTAAAAGGTTCTTCAGGCTGGTTATTTATGAATTCGTTGGTTGGAGGCCTGACAGAATACCCCAGGGAGTCCAGAAATTCAGATTCACGGATCTGATCGCGAAAATCTTCATGGGTATATTTAATACCCCACTCCAATGAGCTTTTGTTTTTGTTCAGGCGCCCTTTGTGCGCAACGTTAACAATAAGGGCGTCAAGATCATTTCGGGCCCGGTTAAACTGTGTGCCTATTCCTCTTGAAGAAGTAACTTCTCCAAGATTACTACCACCCAGATCTGTATCAATTTCCCCTAATTCATATTGGGCTATTACATCGGAGTACTCTTCTTCAGTAGTATGGTATACAGAAGTAATAAAACTTAACAGCACATCGTCATTTACCTTATAATCTGCTTTTAGGGCCCCAAGGCTGGTTTGGTAGTTATTATCTTCCTTACCTTGATAAAATACTACCAGCGCCTTTGGATCGCTAATTGTTCCAAAGTTGGTCTGTCTTGAGAGAGGCACATTTTGATAGTCGTTTAACGATAGATTTCCTAAAAAGTTAAGACTAAATTTACTTGAGAAATGGTAGGTAAGATAAGTCTGTAAATCTGCAAAAACAGGCGTAAAATTCGTGTTGGTTTGTTGGCTGTTCACCAGGAGGCTATTATCTCTATAGCGCAAACCTGTTACGCTTGTGAAATTTCTGTTTTTAGATATTGTTTCAAGAGTTATCCCTGCGCCAAGGAAACTAGCTTCCACATTTAATCCAAATTCTGATGGATTCTTATAGGTAATATCCAATACTGACGAGAGCCTATCCCCGTAAACCGACTGAAATCCGCCAGAGGAGAATTCGAGGTTTTGTACCATATGGCTATTTACAAAACTCAATCCTTCTTGCTGACCGGAACGAATAAGGAAAGGGCGATAAACTTCAATATCATTAATATAAACCAGGTTTTCGTCATAATTTCCTCCCCTTACAAAATACTGCGTACTGAGTTCGTTATTTGAAGAGACGCCGGGCAGTAATTTTAACACATTTTCTACCCCCGCGTTGGCACCCGGGATTTTTCGTGCTAGTTTTGTAGAAATAGTGGTAATGCCTTCAGCACTCTTTTCCCCAGTGGCCGTTACTTCTACACCATCTACCTGTATTGCATCTGTCTTTAATACAGGATTGAATTCGAACGTCTCGTTGGTGGTAAGGATTAGATCTTCAAGGATTACGTTCTTATGACCTATATGAGAAAATATCACAGTTATTTTCTTATCGGCTATAACTTCTAATAAATAAAAACCGGATGAATCTGTAGAGGTGCCACTTCCCTCAGCGGTAATATTTACATTAGACAAAGGTTTGTCATTTGTTCCTAATACTACGCCCGTAATGGTTGCCTTTTGCCCTCTCAATAAACTGAGAGAACCAAAAAGAGTAAGAAGTAATAAAAGGTTAGAACACTTCAAAGTACTATTTTCTGTAAAACGTGCTGGTAAAGGTATTTGTATTGCCCACGTTATCTGTAACGACTACTTTGAGTTCACATTGCGTTTGATTAAGGATTTTATCGTCAAAATTGTAGGTTAGTGTTTTGGTTTTTGGCTCGTATTCCATTAATATCCACACCCCGTTTAAAGTGGCGGTATAGGTATCAATACCGCTAAGGTCATCAGATATCAGCAGGCTTAGATAACGATAGTTGGTTAACCATTGTTTTTCCCGAAAATTCTTTGTTCTGATTTTTGGTGGAATGGTATCCCTCGCCAACGTATAGGTACCGAGGTTACGGGTCCGTGTTGTGAATGTTGAACCTCGTTTAAAAGTATTCATGTAACTCATTTTATTTTTTTTACCCAGTCGTGCTATAAATAATTCCTTTCGGTCTTGCGCTGAGTAACGGGATACATCAAATGTTATAGTAAAGTTTTTATGTGCAGGTATCCTATTATTGTGGATTACTACCGTGTCATTACCTTTTTGAAGGTCCAGATATTGATTTTCATAAAAAGTGTTTGCAGGAAAATAGACTTTTGCGGCACCCAGGTCATAATTATTTGGTTGTTTGGCTATAATGAAATAATCGGTCTTCTTTTCTTCCTTTAGTATAACTGGTTGCTCCCTTTTTCCCTCAATGGGTATTATTAATTTGACCATATTATTTGCAAGATCCTTAATATGAATTTCCACGTTATAGGAGAGTCCTTCTTTTATATTGATCTTGCCTTCATTATATATTTGATCATAAATTCCCAACCGATTACCAGGGACCATAAACAAACGTTGTATTCGCCTGTTATACTTTCCATAATGGTCATAATCTATCAATGTATTGATATATCTTGTCTCTTTAAACGAGAAAGATTCAAAATTATAATCAGTATAAATCTTTCCATTAACTATTTGCTGTACAGAAAAAACACCGTTTTTATTAGCCGCCAGATCCTGCCTGTCATAGGTGTTAATACCAAATCCAATGGTCCCGGAGGCATATACCTTATCTGCCACATAAGATCCATCTCTTTTTCGGTTAAATTTAATTTGAATCTTCTTACTACTTCTATTTACCTGCGCATTTGCAGACAAGGGATAGGCAAACAGACTTACGAGTGTCGGGTTCGTGGCATCCCAAACTTCCAATCCATATAGTAGCGGATTAGTAGGTTTTTCGGATATGCTGTTTCTTATTTCAAAATGGAGGTGTGGCCCGGAGGATCCGCCTGTATTTCCGGTATAAGCAATCACCTGGTCTTTTTGTACTTTAAGGTCACCATAATCAGGAAAAACCTCAACTTCATAAGACTTTTTCTCGTATTGAAGTTTCTTAATGAAAGCTTCAATTTCCGGTGCAAACTTTTGAAGATGCCCATAAACAGATGTATATCCATTGGGATGGGCAATATATATCACTTTTCCATATCCCCAAAGTCCTACTTTAATTCTGGTTATGGTGCCATTGCCTATAGCATGCACTGGTAAACCCTGGCGTTGTTGAGTTTTGATATCAATGCCCGCATGGAAATGATTTGAGCGTAATTCACCAAATGTTCCGGCAAGGACTAAAGGAATATTCAAAGGGGATCTGAAGACATCCTGCGGGTACTTGTCCTGCCCTGTAATAACAAGGACAGAAAAAAGCAGGATGCATAAACTAGGTATTTTCATAAGCGTTAAGTTGGTACGAATTTAATTAATACGAGATAAACATGGAAAAAAGGTCTGTTAACAACGAAAATTTTATTTAATCTTTTTTTATTTTTTAAGAATTGCCATATCCACGGGATTTAAAGTGTTACTTCAAGAATAATTGCAAAAACTATTGCGAAGTCGTCGAAGGTGTGTTAACTTTGTGTAAATCGCATTGTAATTTGCATATGAGCGAATTGGTTGAAATTGTTGATTCCCTAGAAAATAAAATTAGCAAGCTTTTGCATAAAATTGAATTGCTAAACAAGGCTAAAGAAAGATTGGAACAGGAAGTTACTGATCTTAAAACTGAGGATGAAACAATTAGGAATACCATTTTGGAATGGGAAGAAAGATATAATTCTCTCAAGCTTGCAAATTCGATGTTGGGCAGTGATACAAATAAAACTGAAGCTAAGCTCAAAATAAATACATTGATAAGAGAGTTGGATTATTGTATAGCACAACTTGCTGAATGATGTAACAAAGATATATGGGGGAGAAGCTGAAAATAAAGCTTTCTATTGCAGATAGGGTATATCCTTTAACCATTGATCCAAGTCAGGAAGAAGGATTGAGAAAAGCTGCAAAGAATATTGAACAGCTTGCTAAGAAATTTGAGCAAAATTATGCCGTTAGAGACAAACAGGATGTACTGGCCATGTGTGCCTTGCAGTTTG
Organism: uncultured Eudoraea sp.; assembly: GCF_947258925.1. Taxonomy (GTDB): domain Bacteria; phylum Bacteroidota; class Bacteroidia; order Flavobacteriales; family Flavobacteriaceae; genus Eudoraea. The sequence goes on from NZ_CAMYKG010000027.1 coordinate 40,000, forward strand.
CCTCGAAGATTGAACAAAGAGGCATAGATAATTCAGAGAGTACCAAAGAAGTTACTGAACGTCTAAAAGCGTTGGATCAGTTGGTAAACTCTAAACTAAGTATAAAATAAGTTCTTTAACATAATACAAAGTTACTGCCCACATTGGTATTTAATTTTTGACGAACTCAACACTAATTTGTTTGAAAAGGGTGAGTTGAGTTTATAAATTGTTTACTGATCCTCAAATAGTTCGGTTTACCCTCGTGTGATAAGAACAAAAGCGAAGTAAAGTCAAAATAGGTATTGGATACAGCGTTAAAAGCTTGAGTATTCAAATAAAAAAAGAGGACAGTAAGGTATTAATTATTAAGATAAGTTATGGATATTACAACAATTGCCATAGGGGCTATAGCAGGTTTGTTAATAGGATTCATTGTAGCAAAATTATTGGAGAAAGGTAAGGCTGCCAAAACGGTTACAAATGCAAAAAAAGAAGCCAGTTCTATTTTAAAATCCGCCAGCATCGAAGGTGAGAATATAAAGAAAGATAAAATATTTCAGGCGAAAGAAAAGTTTCTGGAATTAAAAGCTGAACACGAAAAAGTAATAATAAATAAAGAAAAGAAAATTGCGGAATCTGAGAAACGAACCCGCGATAAGGAATCACAGGTTAGTGCTGAATTGGCCAAGAACAAGAAGTTAAATGAGCAGCTTATAAGCAGGCAAAAAGGTTTGGATCACAAATCTGAACTTTATGATAAAAAGCATTCTGAACTCGAAAAACTTCATAAAAGACAGGTACAGCAGTTAGAGGTAATTTCCGGCTTATCTGCCGAAGAAGCAAAAAGCCAACTCCTGGAATCTTTGAAAGAAACAGCCAAAACGGATGCAATGGCGTACTTGCAAACTACCATGGAAGACGCCAAGCTAACTGCGCAACAGGAAGCAAAGAAAATCGTCATAAATACCATTCAGCGTATTGGTACGGAGGAAGCAGTTGAGAACTGTGTTTCGGTATTCAATCTGGAATCTGATGATGTAAAAGGTCGTATTATTGGCCGAGAGGGCCGCAATATCAGAACTCTTGAATCGGCAACCGGAGTAGAAATTATTGTTGATGATACCCCTGAGGCTATTATACTTTCCTGTTTTGATTCAGTCCGAAGGGAGGTAGCCCGCCTTTCCCTTCATAAATTGGTTACAGATGGAAGAATTCATCCGGCCAGGATTGAAGAGATTGTTCGGAAAACCGAAAAGCAAATAGAACAGGAAATTGTTGAGGTTGGTAAACGCACGGTAATAGATCTCGGTATTCACGGATTACATCCTGAATTAATAAGAGCTGTAGGTAGAATGAAATACAGATCTTCCTACGGTCAGAACCTATTGCAGCACTCAAGAGAGGTAGCAAAACTATGCGGGGTAATGGCTGCGGAATTAGGCTTAAACCCTAAAATAGCTAAACGTGCTGGTCTGTTGCACGATATAGGTAAAGTGCCTAATACAGAAGCAGAAGTAGAAACACCTCATGCCATTTTGGGAATGCAATGGGCAGAGAAATTCGGGGAAAAACCGGACGTCTGTAACGCCATTGGTGCCCACCATGATGAAATAGAAATGAAGACCTTAATATCACCCATTGTACAAGTATGTGATGCTATTAGCGGAGCACGTCCCGGAGCAAGGAGACAGGTACTGGATTCCTATATACAACGCCTAAAAGATCTGGAAGATATCGCCTTTGCTTTTGGAGGTGTTCAAAAAGCGTATGCTATCCAGGCAGGAAGGGAATTGAGGGTAATAGTCGAAAGTGAGAAAGTGAGCGATGATAAAGCTGCACAGCTTTCTTTTGAAATCTCACAGAAAATACAGACCGACATGACATATCCCGGTCAGGTTAAAGTTACGGTTATACGCGAAACACGATCTGTGAATGTAGCCAAATAAGGAATTGTCTCAGAAAAATTGAAAAACGGGCTTTAAGGCTCGTTTTTGCTTTTATAACTATCTGGTAGTATTCAAAGAGGTTATGACCGCTTATTCCACCTGTTTAATCAACGACAAATTTAAAACCGGCAGTGATGATACCCGCGCTCAAACCGGTGTTTCTCTTGTAGTAATTGTATTTGACATCTATGCTTTTCAAACCAAATTTTAGTTTATGTTGTTTCATAATAATGTTGGTGTAGTTAATTCCAAAACCAAATTGATTTGCATTGTACTTAGACAAATCATAATCTGAAGTATAGAATGGGGAGGTAGACAGATGTTGGTTGTAGGGGGCAAAATAATCCGCGGCTTGCTGGTTATAAAAACGGTAAGATGGATACAAGGTGAATTTCCTGGCGATTTTAACGGGAACTTCAATACTAAGTGTATTCGAATTTATCCCCCAATCATCAAAATAATATCTATAATACGATCTCACCACCAGATATTCATTGATGAAAAAATTGAGTCGGCCCCCCAGGGCGACCTTAAACCTGGAATCAGGTAAGCGTTCTATATCATCCGCCAGATGAAAGTTATCAATAAAAGAATCAGCCACATCACTAAAGTAAACCCGCTGAAAAGGTGTTGAAAGCAAACCTTGCTGCAATACTAGATCGGTTAGGAAAGTCCCTTGAATATTTTTAGTAAGGATTTGTGACAAGCCAACCCCAAAGGAATAGGAGTTCCGTTTCTGATCTGTTAAAACGCTAAAGTCAGGACTGTAATTAGGGTTACCTGTTATAGTATTTTCTATAAATAAAAAATCTTCTAATCCCCTTCCTCCGGGAGCAAAAGGACGAAGTTCATAGGGGTAGATGAGCGTCCATTTGTCTAGAAATACATTACCCCTAAACCCAAGTTCGGTATTTTTCTCATTGAATAATCGTGTATAGCTACCCCCAAAACCAAGGGAGTTGTAATCGTATTCAGTGGAATATGAAAGATTTGCGGTCCATATGGAATTCCTATCATCTGAACTATGGCTGTAATTACCGGTAATATTATACCAGGTATCATCCCTGGAAGCACCCGAGGCAGCTATAAAAGGATCTGCAAAACCTTTGTCAAACGGGTTAATATTACTCGAAGAGGCAGAAGTATATGCCGAAATACCGGCATCTAATGTTAATACATCATCATCACTTAAAGGAATAGATACCACCAATGTTCCAGTAATATCTGTTAATTCTTCAGTACCACGGCCTCCGGTAACAGCAGCATTTTGTCCATCCTGACTGTAATAACTGGTCAAAATATCTATTTCAGTTGATTCTAAAACCCTGTTCTTATAAACTTCTTTATTTTGCTCCGAACTTTGGGAACGACCAATCGCGAAAACGACCACCAGTGCGATAAAAAGTAAGAGTTTATGTTTTATCATAGATTTTTTATAAAAAATAGCATAGTGTTCGTGCCAAAAATTATTTAGTTACATCCGCAGCCACCTCCGGTTTTGCCACCATTGGCTCCCGCAGCTGCTTCGCGGTAGGAATGAAAAACTGTAATATTTCTATCACACAACTTTTCTGATAACTCCATATCGGGATCATTGAGATTTACTTTTTCATATCCCTTAACGGCCACGCAGCTACTTAAAACTACAAGGAAGCACGTTGCTAAAACTATTTTCCTGATCATAACCTATCTATTTCTATATTATGGCTGGTAAACACCTTCCCATTTTCGTCAATAATTATGCACTCTACCTGAGGTAACTGATTAATTCGGTTTAATCCTGTTTCTTTTCCCATTACAAAAACAGATGTTGCCAGGGCATCGGCTAATTCCGCCTTGGGAGCGAATACAGTTACACTTAAAATTCCGGTTGCCGGATAACCTGTACGCGGGTCTATAATATGTGCATATCGAATACCATTAAGACGCACAAATTTTTCATAATTACCGGAAGTAACTACGGCCCCATTAGTAATTGGCAAAATAGCAGCTGCTTTCGTTTTATTTAAGGGATTGGTAATGGCTACAGTCCATTCATTGCCATTGGGTTGTCTGCCCCATGTATTCATATCTCCGGAAGCATTTATAATACCGGCCTGCACCCCGTTTTCGAGTAATAGGGATTTAGCCATATCTGCTGCATATCCCTTTCCAATGGCTCCAAAGCCTATTTTCATACCCTTCTTTTTAAGAAAGACCGATCTGTTCTTTGTATCCAAAATAATATTCCGGAATCCTACCTTTGCTACCGATGATTCTATTTCCTTCGTGTTAGGCATTGTTTTCATGCTGCCATCGAATTTCCAGATTTTGTCCATAGACGCATAACTAATGTCAAATGCACCATCGGTAATCCCGGACAGTTTTATAGCCCTATCGATTAATTCGAATAATTCTTCACTAACCCTGACCGATTTTATTCCTGCATTCTGGTTTATTTCAGAGGTTTCTGATTTTGGATCCCAGGAAGAAATTAACTTTTCTATCCTTGTAATCTCAGAAATTGCAAGATCTATATAGGTTTTGGCCTCTAGAGAGTCATTGGCCACAACGGTAATCTGAAAACCGCTGCCCATTCTTTTTACATTGCGCTGAAAAGTTTGCTGTGCCGTTAAGGGTACAATAAAGAACATGAGAATAATAAGGGAGCTATTTAGTTTTACCATTTATTCTTTAAAAGATTCTAAAAGACCAATATATTCTTTTACTGTTATTTTTTTATAACCCGTTTGCCCTAACACCCTTCCATCTTTGTCCAGGACAACAACCAAAGGAAAGTATCCATTTTGGTTATAGGTTTCGGCCAAGTCTTTATTCTTTTCCTGCTGCTCAACCGAAAGTTTATTTTGTTTTTTACGCGGGAAATCTGCCAGCAATAAAACAAAATGGTCCGAAGAATAATTTTTGAATTCTTCAGAGCTCCAAATCTGCTGTTCAAGTTTTATGCAGGGTGCGCACCAATCCGAGCCCTGAAATACTAGAATAATTGGTTTATCCCCAGATTTGGCCAGTTCTTTGGCATAGTTGAAATCTGTCTGCCATTCCTGAGCCCAAATTGTCGCCGAACCAATGAATAGTACCAGAAAGAAGGTTCTTATTTTCATATGATAGATTAACGCTTTTTTTTAAGATTTCGTATCCCGTTTTTGACAGGAGCCACTTACTTTATCAGGATCTTGAGATAATTGCGATCTGTGTCGTAAGTTCCATAATCACATGGGGTATAAGGGTATAGATACTGCCAAATCTACAGTATCTCTTTTAAGCTTATCAAAAGATCATCGCTGGCTATTACAGTAGCGAATTCATTATGTATGCTGGCTAATTCAATTTCGTGAATCATTTCGGCCTTGTATTTAGTTCCATTAGGACCTACTTTATCAAAGGCAGCCGTTGCATCTCCCACTAAAAATGTATCATAACCCAAATTCCCTGCCATTCTTGCGCTACTAGAAACGCAATGATCCGTAGTTAAACCAACAATCACTACTTTTTCAATTCCAAGTTTGTCCATTTTTTGCTGCAGATCTGTCCCAATGAAAGCACTGTTCACCTCTTTCTCTATAATGGCTTCATTTGCCAGTGGTTTAACAATATCCTTGAATTCGTTCCCTATCTTACCCTTAACCAGCGGGGAATTCGGATTGGTTGAGTTGTGCTTAACATGAAAAATAGGAAGCTTATTATTTCTCCAAAAGTCAAGCACTTTTCTTGCATTTGATTCAGCTTGAAGATTATTTCTGTGCCCCCCATAATAGTCAATATCATCTAATCCTTTCTGAATATCGATAAGGAGCAATGCCGGTTTACTTGCAGAATTCATATTATTCAATTTTGTAGAGAATTGGATTAAAGGCTTTAGAGGCAACCATTACTTTGTCACCAATATTCAATGTTTGTACTTCAGATTTATCCGCAATTACTTTAACCACATTGTTTTGAATCAACACTGAAACAATGTGAATAACATCGTGAGATTCTATTTTCAATACTTCACCTATAAATTTAAATTTTCCACTGATCTTTTTATTGGTAAAGATTTCATCGGGCATTCCCTGTTTGATAATTTTCCCCTTTTCCAATACAATAACCCTGTCAGACAGTTTCATAATCTCACCTGGATCATGACTTACCAAGAGGGTGGTAAGACTATATTCCTTATGAATTCTCGAGATATAATCCTGGAGTTTCAAACGAATTTTATAATCCAGCGCTGCAAGAGGTTCATCTAACAAGAGAATTTTTGGCTTGTGTACAAGGGCTCGTGCCAGAGCCACCCGTTGTTGTTGACCACCTGAAAGTGTTTGTGGTTTTCTACTGTTCAGATCCCCAAGTTCCATTAGTTCTATAAGATCAGAAATTACTCTTTTATTCTGCCCTTTATGTGCTGCAAATTCCAGATTTTGTTTTACAGTCATATTTGGGAACAAGGCATAATCCTGAAATACATAACCAATATTTCTTTTTTGGGGCGATAAATAATCCCTCTTTTTGGTATCTACCCAACTGGTATTTTCAACCGTAATAACTCCTTTATCCGGGTTTAATAATCCGGCAAGGATTCTTAAGGTTGAGGTTTTTCCTGAACCGGATTCACCATATAGTGTAACTAATTCACCTTTTCTGATATCACATTTTATGCGAAGGTTCATTTGTCCGTCAGAGTCACTTAAACTTTTATGAAAATCTAGCTTTATCATTTCCAAAAGCGCTTTAGATACCCCCCATTTATTAAATATACCGTAAGCAGGATACAAAATGTTATAATAAATAATACAGAAGCGTAGAAATTGGCCGCGCCGTAATTCATTGCTTCTACCTCATCATAAATTGCAATGGATGCGACCTTGGTTTTACCTGGAATACTTCCGCCAATCATTAGTACTACGCCAAATTCACCCACGGTATGTGCAAAAGCGAGGACAATTCCGGTTAATATTGAAGTTTTGCAATTGGGCAGAAGAACCTTAAGCAAGGTTGTCCATTTTGATTTTCCCATCACCTGCGAAGCTTCCGTGAGTGAATGAGGCAGCATACTCAGACCCGATTGAATTGGGTGAACCATAAAGGGCAGGCTATATATTATGGAAGCAAGGACAAGTCCGCCAAATGAAAATACAAGTTTAAGCCCCAGCCATTCATTTATCCAATTCCCAAAGGCGTTTCCCGGACTGAAAGCCAACAGGAAATAAAAACCCAAAACCGTTGGAGGTAAAACCAAAGGCATGCTGATAAGAGTTTCCATGAAGGGTTTAGATCTGGATTTGGTGTTTACCAGCCAATAGGCTATCGGTATTGAAATAACCAATAGTATTGCCGTAGTAACAACAGCTAGTTTTAAAGTAATAAATAGCGGATCCCAATTCATCATTCAGACAGCATAATTTCATTAGTTTTGACCATTGCGCAAACAGATAACGCTTCTTCCAATCCAAGTTGATCCACCGCATTGGTAGTAATAATGGAGCTTATATCACCTGCCGGGGTATTTATCAGGATATTGCTTAACAATAGACCGCGTTCAATATGAGTAATTTCTCCCTTAAGGCGGTTTTGAAGGCTTATTTTTTGCTCGGTGTCCTTGCCGATAATAACTTCCGTTTCCTTAAATAAAACCTTAACTAAATGACCTGCAGTCAGATATGAAACCGTTTCCGGAGTTTCTATGATGATGGCTTTAAACAGGCTCTGATCAGAAAGCTCAATTGTTACGAGTGATAAACTACCGTTTACCTGCACATTTTTAATATGACCTTTTAAACTATTCATCTACCGAATATCCGAAATCTTTTAATATAATCTTTGCCTCCCTGGAGAAAAGAAATTTGTAAAATTTTTTGACCCCCGAATTATTTCTTTTAGGTTGGTTTATGATCACTGCTCCTTGTGCTATTGGGGTGTAAAGAGAATCGTTGATGATAACAAAATTACCCTTCCCTTTCATTTCCGGTGAAAGAACCACTGATTGGGCTGTAAATCCGATTTCAGCCGATTTAGAATATATAAATTGATTGGTTTGGGCAATACTCTCACCATATACCAATTTAGTCTCAAGATCAGATAAAAGCCCCTTTTTTTTAAGTACTTCCAGGGCTGCCAGTCCATAGGGTGCTGTTTTAGGATTTGCGATTGCAATGTGCTTAATTGACGAACTGTCTAAGTTTTCTGTTGTTGGCGCAAGTCCGTCAACCATTGTCCAGAGTGCTAATTTTCCATATGCGTAGATTTCAGGGGGGGCACTGGCAAAGCCTTTTTTAAATAGATCCGAAGGGTATTTCATATCAGCCGAGACAAAAATATCAAAGGGTGCGCCTTCCATAATCTGGGCAGTATGCTTTCCAGAAGAACTTATAATCAAGTCACAGTTAAAGCCAGTTTCTGCTGTGAATTTTTCAATAATGGACTCTAATGCGTATTGTGTATTGGCCGCAGCGGCAATGGTAATTTTAGATGAATCATTATTTGCGTCTTTACAGGCAGAAACAAGAACTAGTAAAACAATTCCTAATACTTTAAAAACCAATTTTTTTTTAAGCGGCAATTTAAGAGATGGTGGGACTTTAAAATTCCAATTCGGCATAGGCTACTTCTTTAGTGATGTCCGCTACATTGCCCGGATATTCTTTCCCCCTTAAACGACTTACAGTATGTGCTTTTAGTTCATCTTCCGGATATGATTTTATCAATTCCTGTATCGCTTTTTTGTCCAAATCGTCTTCTATATGCTCCAGCCATTTGTCTACCAGTTCTTCCGGTAAAATTAAAGGCATTCGTGGTCCCGAAGCCTTTGGGTTATTATGAATTTTGGACATCATGGAATTTCCCTCAGTTGTTACAATTGAGAAGGTGTTAATCAATTCACCGGTTTCTGTATCCACCCATTCACTCCAGAGCCCGGCCAAAGGTAAAGGTTCATTGTCTTTTTTATTCACATAAAAAGGGAAGGTTTTACCGGCGTAATGATGATGTTCATAAAATCCGTCTACATAAATAATACAGCGCTTATTTTTGGCTGAATTTCGAAAGGAAGGCTTTTCAAAAATTGTTTCCCCTCTTGCGTTAAGCGTTTGGTTCCAGAGCTTTTTTAGTTGAGTCTTATCTTTTACCCAAAACGGTACAAGTCCCCACGTTGCAAGAATTGGTTTATGTGGCGCACTATCTGTATAAATAAATAATTTTGGGTGATTAAATCCTGAAACATGATAAAGTGGCAAGTCTGATAAAGGTGCCATTTTTTCAATAATCTCCTCAATGGCCTGCTCGTTCCCGTAATGCCTGGCACGTTTTAACTGAGCTTCAAGACTTGCTTTGATATCGTAACACATATCTCAATATTTATATAATGGGGAAGAATTAAATTTAAGAAATTTTGTTCAATAATTGATTTGGACTGGATTTAACGTAATTTCTGAATTAAGCAAAATTAAAAAAGATAAGCCAGAGAACTGAGTGTGAACTTTATAAGGGCATCCAAACTAACAATGCCGATTGAATGATAAAAAACAGAATAAAAGGAATTACAAAATATCCCATAACATCTCTCGCCTGTAATTTGGTGCCACTGGCCATTACAGGAAAAATTATTAATAAATAGAAAGGTTGAAGGGCATTACTCAGACTTTCTCCATAGGCAATAGCCATAGAGGCTCTGGCAATCATAGCGGTAACTTCCGTTTCACTGAACCCTGCGCCAAGTTCTTTGACTACATTAATAATTCCAGGTCCAATCACGGCAAACTCCCCACCGGCGGAAGGAATGGCAAAATTCACCAAACCACCAGAAACATATGCTAAAAAGGGATAGTTTGTTAGGGTGGCAATTGAAACCTGAAGATCAGCAATTTTTGCACCTAAACCGGTTGAAAGCATTATTCCCATGATACCTGCATAAAACGGATATTGAAAAAGTATTCCTGAGATATTGCTGCTTGATCGTTTCATGGAAATGCTATACCGCAGCGGAGTTTTATGAAGAAAAAGGCCCAGGATCAGAAATGTAAATATGATAATATTGAAATTCAGTTCGAACCCATTCTGATAAAAATAATGTCCGATAAAAATGAAACCTAAAATGGCAACTGAAGTTTGCAAAACCCCGCTATTATTGAGAAGATCTGAGACAGCTCGATAAGGAAGTTTGTAAGATTCCGCCTCTGCTTTAACTGAAGTCTCGTTTGGAAGATCATCCAGTACCAGGAGATCAGATAATTCTTTATCCTTGTTGTCTTTTGGAACTAATATGAGAAATAATAGAGGTCCTAACACCACAAAAAGCAGGATCATTATAATGTTCAGAGATGATCCCAACGTATAAGAGGTTGGTATCAAATTGGAAAGAATACCTGCTTCAATTAAAAAATTGTTTTCGGTATTTAATAATAGGGCGATAGAACTGGAAGCCCCGGCAACCCAACTACCCATGCCAAAATAAACACAGGCGATTAAAAAAGGATAGTTTAACCCTTTTACTCTTGTGGCCAATTCTCGGGCTAAAATTGCCACAATTACGATCATCCCAAAACTGATCAATGCCATTAGGGCTCCAGAAACAAGTACAAACAAATAAACTTGGCCCGGAGTCTTTATGTAGCGAGATATCCAATTTATACCTTTTTCAACCGTTTCTGATTGGGCTATACTGGCAGCTGTCACAATGACAAGGATAATCTGCATCCCAAAAGCCAGCAAGGACCAAAACCCTCCATACCATCCTTCCAGAACACCTATGAATGAGGTATCTGTCCACAAAAGGGCAGCAAATCCTGTGATGAGGGTAAGGAGCAATGCAAAAACATACGCACTGGGCATATATTTAACAAAGAGATCTGTGAAAAGTTTGCCAAGTGCTGAAATCATACTAGAACTTCTCAGTTGTATTTAGTTATAGTTTAGTTCGTAGGATAAATTAGTAAAATTCCCAATAACGGTTCATTTATTATAGTCCAAAAAATGTGCGATGTTTACTGAAACACACCGCACATTAATAGATACATCAGTTTGATTTTCTTACACGAACAGGATACTCTGGTCGCTTAGGGGTTACCGGAGGGGCACTCTTCAGCTGTTCCATTACGACTTCAATGGCTTTTTCCAATTGAGGATCACTTCCAGAAATAACCTCTTTGGGCCATTGTTCCACTTCAATATCCGGCGCAACCCCTTCATTCTCAACGCGGTAACCGTTTTCGTTCCAGAATGCCACATTAGGCGCAGTTACCGATCCGCCATCAATAAATTCAGGATACCCTAAAACACCAACAAGTCCGCCCCAGGTTGTTTTACCGATGAGGGTACCCAGTTTAAATTTTCTAAACATCCAGGGGAGATAATCCCCGCCTGAGCCGGCAGTTTCATCAATAATCATCACTTTCGGTCCTTGGATGGAGGCGCTGGGGGATTTGAGATCATTTCCATACCTGAAGGTCCAGGATGCCTGATAGGGTTTCTTCAGCATATCTATATAGTAATCTGCCAACTGTCCGCCCCCATTGTGTCGTTCATCAACAATTATAGCTTTCTTATTGGCCTGGGGGAAGAAATACCGTTTAAAATATTCGTGTCCGGCGCCTGCTGTATTGGGTACGTAGACATAGGCCACCTGTCCGTTTGTTGCTTTATCAACTTTTTTAATATTACCTTCAACCCAGTCCCTGTTTCTCAGAGAGCGTTCACTTTCAATAGGAACCACTTTTACCTTGCGCGAGCCAGAGCCGTCTGCGGAAGCTGACACTGTGAGCTCTACAATCTTGTTTTGAGTGTTTTCAAAATGGCTAAAGAGATTTTGATCTGCAGTAACCTGCCTGCCATTTACGGCGATTAAATAATCACCTGTAACAACGTTAACACCCGGTTCTGTTAAAGGTGAACGAAGTTCAGGGGTCCAGTTAAGACCTCCGTATATTTTTGCAAATCGATACCTGTTGTTAGACACGTCATAATCTGCTCCTAAGAGGCCTCCACCAACTTTGTCCGGGTTATTCATTCGATCGCCCCTGCTACCAAACCTATGATGTCCTACAGCAATTTCACTGCACATCCATTGCATAACTCTGTACAGGTCACTTCTGCAAGTGACATCCGGAAGGAAAATTTTATATTTTTCTTTCATCGCATTCCAATCTAATCCATGCATTCCCGGGTCATAGAAATAGTCCCTGTTCACACGCCAGGCTTCATCAAAAATATTGGACCATTCCTGTCTTGGATCAATTTTTACTTTAATACTACCAATATTTAATGCACCATTTTCAGGTTTCTTCCCAACTTCTGTAATACCCCAGGTTTGTTCCTTACGGTATAACATTTTTTTTCCGTCCGCAGCAATAGTATACCAATTTACCGGCATAACTTCTTCATCTTCCCGCTTATTCAAATCATACATTCTAAGTTGCTGTGGATCGCTGAAACTACTATGAGGTTTACGCGATAAATAAAATAATTTTCCTTCTTCAGTAGCGCTTAAGCCGGAATACATGCCCGGTGAAATGGGTAAGTCAATAATACGATTCGTAATTTGTTCCCAGTCTATCCGCAATGGTTCTGCTGTTTTGTCTTCTTTCTTACCATCTTTTGATTTGTCATCTTTATCGGATTTCTCTTCCTTCCCGTTCTTTTCTTCATCATTCTCTTTAGCTAATGGGGAAATAAGCTCCTTCCTTAAGGTTACCAAATAGATAGAATTCGTCATTTCCATATCCTGATTAGACTGATCAAACCAATTCACAACAGGTCCGGCATCTGTGGAGGCAAGCATATAGATGTATTTTCCGCTTGGATCAAAGATAGGTTCACTAACGTTGGAAAGGCCATCGGAAAGTTCAAAGGATTTATTCTGATCAAGGGAATATACGTAGGCCCTTTCAAAGTTTGTTTCCGTTATTATTGTGTAGGACACCCATTTCGAATCATGGGACCAGGAACCAAAAAGTTCTCTGAAAACACCTGGAGAATACAGTTTATCTGTTCCAATTTTAGTGATTTTTGCGGTAGCTGTATCTGCCATCAATAAATTACGCCCATTATCCACGAAGCATAACTTTTTACTATCTGGTGACCAATGTAAAAAGGCGTAGAATCCGGAACCGGAGATAGGTATCTTTTTTATTGAGCCATCTTCCAGTGTTTTAAGATGCAGGCTATATTCACCCGAAGCATCCGAAAAATAAGCTATCTTCTTGCCGTCTGGCGACCATTGTGGATATTTCTCATGAATCCCCGCAGTTTGACTCAAGTTCTCTACATCACCTTTTTCAGCGGGTACAGTTATTACTTCCCCTCTGAAATCAAAAACAGCCCTGGCACCGGATGGTGAAATACCGGCACTTCTAATGTATCTGTCGCCAGAGACATAACGAGGCCTGAGTTCCAGTAAATCTGTAGCGATGGAGATAGTAAGTTTTGTACTGGATAAAGAATTTGTATCAAATAAATGTAAATATCCTGCTTGCTCGTAGATTAAATCATTGTTATTGGTATTGAGACTTATCACGGGAAAATCGTCATAATTTGTGAGCTGGGTTACCTGTCTGGAGTCCAAGTCATAAGCAAAAAGATTGAATTCACCATTACGGTCACTTCTAAAATAAACTTTGTTTCCTATCCACTGTGGATTGGCATCATTGCCTCCCGAGGCTGGTTTGGGAATTTCCGTAACTTCATAGGTCTCCATATCGTAAATCCATATACGTGATTGCGTGCCTCCCCTATAATTCTTCCATTGGTTAAACACTTCATATAGAGGTGAATAAGCGATATATTTTCCATCCTCTGAATACGATGCACTAAATGCACTGGGAATTGGCAATTCCGTTGGCTGACCTCCTTCGATCGAGACAGTATAAAGCTTTGCATGTCTGTTGGTGTAGGTAGCTCTGCGGGAGATGAAAAGCACTTCTTTGCCATCCGGAGTAAAATCTCTTACCTGATCCCAGCTTGGATGCCAGGTTAGTCTTTTAGGAACTCCCCCTTGTGCAGAAACAATAAATACATCTATATTTCCGTCATATTCCGCACTGAAGGCAATTAAAGAACCATCTGGTGAAAAAACGGGGTTGGATTCCACCCCTTCATCAATGGTGAGTCGCCTGGGATTAGTACCATTTTTGTTGGCAATCCACAGATCTTCGGCATAAATAAATGCAATATTATTTTCACTAATTGCAGGACTTTTTAACAACCTGGTATCTATTGTATTTTGAGCATTTATTTGGAAAATCCCTATTGCCAGAAATATGGTTAGTAACGGATAACTTTTAAAGTGTATTCTCATAGGAAAGATGTTATTGATTATTTAATTATTTGAAGTGCATCTAAGCGCAGCTAATTGTAAATGAATGATCGTTAAATATAAGGTGGATTTTGGTCTTACAAAATATGAGATACGACTTTTTTATAATTCGATGAATGTCTAAGAAATAGCTTCCGAGGATTAGGGTTTATTGGTTTAGACTTTGGATCCAATTTTCCAGAATACTTAGGTAATTGCGATGTAGCTTCGACCAATAGGGAAAATCACTCTTTGTAACCTCATACATGGAGTGTGAAGCGCCTTCGAGAACTACTATTTTATGGTTTTTATTTTGAGCTTTTTCAAGGGCCTCGTTGATGGCTTCATAACTCTTAGGAGGAATAATTTCATCCAAACTCCCCTGAACAACAAGTATTGGTTGTTTAGTTTTTTCAAAGTAAGGAATTGGCGAGTAATTTAATTTTTGATCTATTTCAATTTCAGCAAGGTCGGGAATCCAAACCTTATTGAACCACTCTTTGGATTTATTCTGGTCTATTTCTTTCTGAAGGGTTTCTTTGGAAATAACCCCTGCAATAGTTTCAAAAACCTTTCGCTCAAATTTGGTTGCCTCTTCAAAATGCTCACCCAGATTCTCCTGATTCCTGTTCTTCCAGTAATTGAGATCACTTTCCAATAAGGTAGAGCCGGGACAACTTACAGCGATACCATATTTAAGGTCTTTTATCTCATTTAAAATAAATGGTATCTTACTAGCTCCCTGGCTGTTGCCTTTAATTCCTATTTGGTCTAAAGGGATATTCGTCTTTTTAGAAAACCACGTAATGGCATTAATATCATCCGATGCAAGTTCTTCTATGCTTGCCCGGGACCAGTTGCCTTCTGAACTTCCTGTCCCACGTTTGTCATAAATAAAGGTAGTATAACCGCGTTTTGCAAAAAGTTGCGCTTCTGCTCTTGATGCACTTCGGTCCGAATTACCTGAGGAAGTGACAATTACAAGGGCTTCTTTACGGTCATTAGCCGGATAGTAAATAGTACCATTTAATTTCAGATCGTTAGTTCTGAAATTTATGTCCTCCGACGCCGGAATATTCATTTTACCGGCAACTTTATAGAGGGTATAAGGTATTTGAAGGGTATCCACGGTTAGGGATCCGCTTAATTTCGAATTAGTTTTCGCCCATAAATTTTTAAATGAATAGGTATAAAAATCGCTCTGTATTTTAAAGTTTATCGAATCTCCTTTTACTTCAACTTCCCTAAATGGGATTCTGTTGGCATTTTGTTCGAGGCTTGTAAAATAAGCCCTCCACTGCAAGGAATCCTGTTCAATCTCAATAATTATAGAGTCCGAAAAATTACCTTTTTCAAAGAGGCCATTATAAACGCCACTTCGGTCAGACGTTTCCTTATTTGTATTTGGACTACAGGATATTATAGAAAGGATTAATAGTAAATAGAAAGATTTTCTCATCGGTTATTATTGTTTAACTTTTTGATTCGGGATTCTTTTTTCTCGCTTCTATACTGTAAACCATTGGTATTTTATTTCCAAGGTGTTTGATTCGATACTTGCCTGGTTCTGGTTCAATCATAGAGTTAAAACAATTATACGGGGAATAATCATATTCCTGAAGGGAGGTTATTTCAAGGCCATTAGTCAGGAGACCGGTCATTACTTCAGCTAAACCGTGATTCCAGGTTACATATTCCAGTTTTAGATCAGCATCTCTGTTTGCATAGGTTCCTGTTTCAGTTTCTTCAATAGGCCCGGAATTGAAATAGTTGTATTCTACCTTACTAAATTCATTGTCAAACATCCAGACAACAGGATGAAATTCTACGAAAATAAGTCTGCCTCCGGGTCTTAAAAAATGTGATATAATTTGCCCCCATTTGTCAATATCAGGCAACCAGCCAACCGTACCATAGGAGGTATAAACAATATCAAATTCCCCACTTAAATGATTTGGCAGATCATAAAGATCGCAGCAAATAAATTTGGCATCGATGTTTGTTTTGGATGCCAATTCTTTCGCTCTTTCAATGGCCTTATCCGAAAGATCAACCCCTGTAACCTTTGCGCCAAGCCTTCCCAACGACAGTGTATCCTGACCGAAATGACATTGCAAATGCAATATATTCTGACCTTTTATATCCCCCAAAAGTTTTAATTCTATACTCTTCAGTGATGTTTTCCCTTCAAGGAAGCCTTTTATATCATAAAAATCAGACTCCATATGTGTATCCGTCTTTCTGTTCCAGGAGGCCCTGTTTATTTTAATATAGTCAGATTTCGAATCCATGTCTTGTCAGTTACGTTTTATTGCCTTTTGAAGGTATTGTTCTTTTGTTAATCTGTAGTACAAGGAGTCTTCAATACCCTTGCAATTGTCTTTTTTCCAGTAATCCATTGAAAGTTTTTCCAGAACTTTAATGGAGGCTGCATTTTGTCTGGCAACCCGGCCAATAATCTCTGTTAAATTCAACTCTACAAAACCATATTCAAGACAGGCACTAGCGGCTTCAGTGGCATAGCCTTTATTCCATTCCCTTCTAAAAAAACGAAACCCTATATCCACCAAATTTTGTTCATTGAGTTTTAGGCCGCACCATCCAATAAATGAGTGGGAAGCTTTTGTAATGACAGCCCACCTGCCAAAGCCATTATTATCGTAATCCTGGTAATTAAGAAGAAATTCCCTTGCCATTTTTACACTTTCAAAAGGCGGATCCCCGGTATACTTCATAACTTCCGGATCTGAATTTAATTCCCAAATATTTTCGGCATCATCCGGAATAAACTCGCGGAGCAATAATCTTGGAGTTTCTGTAATGTATTTTCCTGAACGATTCATTCCTTTAACATTTTTATCACCAGCCCAATTTGCCCTAAATGGTAGATGTCATGGTGTAACATACCTTCAAGCACAAAAGAATAAGGATAATTACCTCCGAATTCGGGGTCATAATAGTGTTCATCTAAAAAGCTATCATCCTTATCTTGTAAAAGTTCCAATAATTCCAGGAGCGTTTTATTATCTTCTTCCCGGATCTTCTCCCAACCAATAGCCTTTAACTCGTCATTTGTTCTCCAATTTATTGGATTGGCATCTGTAAGTTCACCTCTGCCGGTCCTTAATTTTACGATAGTATCCTTCCGCCAGGAAATAATATGCGCAATAATTTCAGCAATACTGTGTACAGAAGACAACGGACGTACAAATATCTGATCTTCTTTTAATTGGGATAATTTTTTGCTATACGAGTTTCCGGCCCAAATTAAACCATTATGGACTTCACTTATTTGCCTTTTTATTGAATTAATTTGTTTATCCATAGGCAGGAGGTGGATATGGTCCTATTTTTAAGACGAATTGCATGAAAAAGTGTTTCGTGAACCGTAAAATCAGGCTATGATATCTAAAGGTTTCGTTTCTTTCCATTTACCTCGTGTAAAATCCGGAAATGACTGTGGTGCACCGTCATTAGCTACAGAACGTTCACTTAAAGGTGAAACTGCACTCCGGAAACATCATTCATAAACATTTTGATCAAGCGGTAAGCCATTTCTAAGACATTCTATAATCCGGTAGACCATCATCCCATCCATCCCTCCATGGCCACTTTCACCGGTAGAAGAGGCCAAGCGCTTGTACAACGGATGATCGTATTTATCATAAAGAGATGACAATTGTTCTCCCTGAACCCATTGATGATGGCTATCTGTAATGCCGTCAATACCACCTTCCAAAGCGACACGCGTAGGAAAACCGGCCAAAATACCTTTGGTACCCTGTATTAAATTTAGTCGGGAATAAGGGCGGGGACTTGTTTCATCCCATTGTACCATAA
>NZ_CAMYKG010000028.1 GCF_947258925.1 uncultured Eudoraea sp.
GAGAATATATTAATAATAGGCCCCGTGGCGCAACTGAATAGCGCATCAGATTTCGGCTCTGAGGGTTGGGGGTTTGAATCCCTCCGGGGTCACGAATAAATAAAAATCCCAAACGGCAAATCAAGCTCGCTTGAATTTGTATGTTTGGGATTTTTATTTTCAAGGCGGAGCCTTGTAGGGAAGAACGCCAGTTAATCCCGTTCTATTTTCAAGGCGGAGCCTTGCAAGGAAAAACGCTCGTTGATCCTGCTTATTTTTTGGGATTCTTCAATTTCAATTTACGGTTAAAAACAGATGTCGGCAATAGTCTTATTAATTTGCTTTAAGCAAAGAAATTAATTCTGGTAGTGAGAGAATGCTTCAGAAAAAAAACTTACACCAGCATTTTTGTCCACTCCTGTTGCAGGCAGGATGGCTCCATTAAACCCATTTACTCCCCAGTTTCCATGGGATAAGGGTTTGAATTCTAAAATATTTACTTCATCATTCCCTTGATAACCACTTATATAAAAATAGTGGTCGCTACAAATAGAATCGGGAACGGCAAGACCTAATCCCACAGCCCGACCGGAATTGTCATTAAAATTAGCATAGGCACCCGTATCAAAATGATGTGGCCATATCCGTATTTCCGAAGTTAAACCATGGTCTTTTAAAAATTTTTCTAAAATTAGTTGAGCTGATATGCGGAGTTTTAATAATTCCCGGAGTCTTTGGGTATCTAAGAGGCGGAATATATAGTTATCATCTATTTCGTAGGGAAATTCATAATGAAAGGAATACTTATATGGTGACCTAAGACCTGCCTTGGTTGCCATTCTTTCGATCCATTCCAGAATTTCGGAATGACTAATGCCTTCTAAGCGCAATGGAACGGATACGTTATTCGAATTCCAGTGCAACTCAAATTTTTTATAGCTGACAGATAATGTATCCCCGTTTTTATTTAAAGGTCCGGAATAAAGACTTTCATTTTCGATTGAAAAGGTAAGATTTGTATGGCTGTCATCATCTTTTTTAGGCAAAAAACTGATTCCGGTTGCCGCAAGATACTGTGCAAGCAGATACATCTTTTCTTCCATATTGCAGGTTTACCTTTTATGTTCCGGGCTATCAAATCCTGCTTTGCAACCAGCGGCCCACTCATCCGGTTGGTTACCATGAGCAGGAATACCTCCCTTATCCTTTAACATTCTGGCTAAGTGTAAACAATTCCAGACCAGGAAAGTTGTGTTTCTATTAGTAAAGTCATTCTCAGGACCTCCGGATCCTTCATCCCTGTAAGAGGGTCCCGGGCCTGCTTCACCCATCCAGCCGGCATCGGCTTGTGGAGGTACAGTATAGCCAATATGAGAAAGCGAAAACAGTATATTCATGGCGCAATGTTTTACGCCATCTTCGTTTCCTGTAATCAAGGTTGCACCCACTTTTCCATAATCCCTGTATTGACCTTTTTCATTAAACATATGCGTATACCCATACATACGCTCTAAAACCCGGTTACACACAGAAGATTTCTCTCCCAACCAGACAGAAGTACATACGATAAGAATATCACAGGCGTCCACTTCCTTTTGAAGCATGGGCCAGTCATCTTTCTCCCATTCCGGGGTTTTAGACATATCCAACCCCAGTCCGGCAGGAATCTCATAATCCACGGGCCTGATTACTTTGGTAGCCACGCCATTGGCTTCAAAAATTCGCTGTGCTACACCAATTAATCCTTCCGTATGAGACAGAACCGGAGTTCTGTTTAGTGTACAATTGAGGAATAATACTTTTAAATCATCATACTTAGCAGGGGGATTGGAACAATGTTGTTCCGTCATTTTTGAAAGTTGTTTTGACATTATTGATTGTTTAGATTTTCGGTTAGAATTATTCTTTAAAGGATATTTTACAAGTAGGACATTCCGTGCCATGGACAGCACTTTTTAGTTTTATACCGTCTAAGTTGGTGACGACAAAATCCTGAATAAATGCGTACTTGCTTTCTTTATTATTTACTTTAATCTGAGTATCCTTATATTTTTCGCGGATAACATTGCCATATTCCTGGTCACCCCAGCAATTTGGACAAACACCCTTAGGTACAATGTCAAATTCATCTGATCTTTTCTTTTTGAAAAGTTTACTGAAAAAATTATTCATGAGTGTACTTTTTTATGAATAGAATTCTATTGCGTTCTCTATCTAAGAGTCTGCTTTTTCTTAGAATACTTACAGTTTGACTAAATATTTGATTTACTCAAATTATGAGCATGCACAAATGATTGTCTAACAACAAATAGTAGTTCGCAAAGGGGTTTAAGTACATCCTTAAATTAATTCACCCCTGGCTTCTTTGTCTTTAAAATGCTTTACCAGATCTAGTGCGTCTGGCACCACATCGCTACATAGCACAATAAGGGAACCTTTTTCAGCATGTGTCACCGCGTGTGTAATGGCTTCTTTTTCTGAAGGAATGATGGTCGTTTTTTTATTGGGATCGTGTTTTTTAATACCCGCATCCAGCATGTTAATAAGTTCATTCTCCGATTTTCCGCGAAGGTTTTTATCCTGTCTGATAATAATTTCATCAAACATTTCTGCTGCAATACTGCCCATCTCAGTGTTATCCTCTTCCCTTCTGTCGCCAATTCCTGCAATAATCCCAACT
Organism: uncultured Eudoraea sp.; assembly: GCF_947258925.1. GTDB lineage: Bacteria > Bacteroidota > Bacteroidia > Flavobacteriales > Flavobacteriaceae > Eudoraea. The sequence goes on from NZ_CAMYKG010000028.1 coordinate 2,660, forward strand.
TTTACTGTTGCATCAAGATTGTCTGTAAACTTTTGGAGTGCACGCATTCCGGCGGGGTTGTGTGCATAGTCCAATAAGATATTAAAATCATTAAACTTAAACAGGTTTAAACGGCCTGGGGTACTTGAAGCTGATGGGATGAAAGTCTCTAAGGCTGCTTTAGTATCCTCAATACTTATTCCCTGTACATTGGCAGCAATAATAGCTGGAAGAATATTCTGAATCATGAAAAGTGCCTTACCACCATAAGTGAGGGGTATATTTTCGGCTTTCATCAATCGCATTTTCCACTCACCTCTGCATAAGGTAACATAGCCATTTTCATAAATGGCCGTTATTCCACCTATTCTTTGTAAGGCCTGAATCCTGGGATTATTTTCATCCATAGAGAAAAGTGCGAGATTACAATTTATGTTTCTGCGCATTTCGTAAACTAAGTCGTCATCCGCATTTAAGATAGCATAACCATCAGGCAATACAGTTTCAGGAATAACCGCCTTAACCCTGGCAAGTTTTTCTATAGTATGGATGCCTTTTAAACCTAAATGATCTGCTGAGACGTTGGTGACAATGGCAACGTCACATTTCTTAAATCCCAATCCTGCTCTTAACAAACCTCCTCTTGCACATTCCAGAACGGCAAAATTTACAGTAGGATCTTTTAGTACAAACTCTGCACTTGCCGGTCCGGTGCAATCTCCTTTCATCAACATTCTATTTTGGATATAAACGCCATCACTGGTTGTATAACCAACCCTTTGTCCATGCATTTTGGCTATATGGGCAATTAGCCTGCTCGTGGTAGTTTTACCATTTGTTCCTGTAATGGCAATAATGGGTATTCTACCCGTATCACCTTTCTGAGGGAATAGTTTATCTACTACCGGAGCAGCAACATTTCTGGGTAATCCTGTGGTGGGAGCCAGGTGCATCCTAAACCCGGGACCTGCATTTACTTCCAGAACCGCACCACCTGTATCTGAAAGTGGCTGGCTAATATCACTGGTCATTACATCAATACCACAAATATCGAGGTCAATGATCTTTGAAATCCGCTCTGCCATTGATACATTGGCCGGATGAATAATATCCGTAACATCTTCTGCAGTGCCTCCCGTACTTAAGTTGGCCGTATCCTTTAAAATTAATCGTTCCCCATCTTTTAAGACGGAGTCTACTGTATAGCCTGCATCGGCAATAATCGTCTTAGTTAAATCGTTTATGGTAATCGCTGTAAGAACTTTCTCGTGGCCATAACCCCTTCGTGGATCTTTGTTCACTTCCTCAACCAATTCCTGTATGGTAGATTTTCCATCACCAACAACATTGGCCGGGGTACGTTTTGCTGCAGCAACGAAATTATGATTAATGACTAAAAGGCGATAATCCTCACCTGTAATATATTTCTCTACAATGACTCTCCTTGATACTTCTTTTGCTACTTTGAAGGCCTCAAGCGCATCTTCATAAGAATTAATATCTACTGTAATTCCTCTACCGTGATTACCATCTATAGGTTTAATTACAAGTGGATACCCCACATAATGGCAAGCATCTTCTAAGCTGCTTTCACGACTGATTATGTCGCCACGGGGGACTTCAACTTCAGCCTGTTCCAATAAATATTTAGTATCTTCCTTATCACATGCTAATTCAACTCCTATACTACTGGTCTCACTGGTTACGGTGGCTTGTATTCTTTTCTGATTAGCACCATAGCCAAGTTGCACAAGCGAATACTTATTTAATCGAATCCACGGTATTCCGCGACTTTGCGCTTCCTGAACTATGGACCCTGTACTTGGTCCAAGTCGTTCAGATTCTCGAAGTTCGCGCATCCTCTGAATGTCATCTTCCATATCATAAGGCTCAGCCGCAATCAGGGCTTCACAAATACGAACAGCAGCTTTGGCAGCATATCTCCCTACAGATTCTTCAATATAGGAGAAAACAACATTGTATACCCCTTTCTCCCCATATCCACGGGTTCTTCCAAATCCGGTATCCATATCAGCCAATGTTTGGATTTCTAATGCAATATGCTCAATTACATGACCCATCCACGTGCCTTCATCCACCCGCATAAAAAAACCTCCTTCGCATCCTTCTGAACATCTATGCGAATACATACTGGGAAACATCTCTCGGATACGATCTGCAAAACCATCTATTTTATTGGTCGGTAATTCTTCCATTTCTTCCAAATCGAGTACCATCACGATAAGTTTGTGACGCCGAATTGACCAGAAATTCGGTCCCCTCATTGCATTTATTTCTCTTATTTTCATGACCTTAAGTTTTTATGGTTCTCAATCCTCGATTTGTCGTCTGACAAGGAGTTTCAGAGTGCTATTTTAGCTGTTAAAATGAGTTTAATAAGTTATGGGTAATTTCATAAATATATGACATTTTTTACAACATTAGCTGTATTTTTGCCTCCTAGACAATAAAAATTATGACGGAAAAGGGAACCTTGATTCCAATAGGGGGAAATGAAGATAAAGGGATAGAAACAGGCGAGCAATATCACCTCGAATTTATTCAGGAGAGTATCCTCTCCAGAGTAGTAAGCGAGAGCGGGGGCAAAGAGGCCCAAATTGTTGTTATCCCAACAGCCTCCAGTATACCAAAAGAAGTAAGTGATAGTTATCTTAAGGCCTTTGCTAAATTAGGATGCAGTAAGGTCCATATAATGGATATTCGAGATAAAAAAGAATCTGAAGATCCAAAGAATATTGAATGGATTGGAAAGGCACAATGTGTTATGTTTTCAGGAGGAAACCAATCTAAGATTACAAAAGAAATCAGGAGTACCAGTTTACATAAAGTTCTGATGGAACGGTACAAAAAAGATTCATTGGTAGTAGCCGGTACAAGTGCGGGAGCGATGTGTATGTCGAGTGAAATGATCGCAGGTGGCAGCAGCACTGAATCTTTTATTAAGGGAGCAGTAAAAATGGATATGGGAATGGGTTTCATTTCCAATTTAATCATAGACTCCCATTTTATTCGTAGAGGTCGTTTTGGCCGACTTGCGGAAGCTGTGGCTAAATACCCTGAAATGATGGGCATTGGACTTGCAGAAGATACTGGACTGGTTATCAAAAATAGTAGTACTTTCGAAGTAATAGGTTCCGGAATGGTTATCATGTTTGATCCAAGAAAACTAAAGCATAACAATGAAAAGATTTTAGAAAAAGGAACTCCAATGTCTCTGATTAATCTAAAAACTCACGTGCTCGCAAATGGGGATCGATTTAATTTAAAAAGAGGAAAGGTGAAAGTATTACCTCTTAATGCTCCCTTTCTGACCTCCTAATCCTTATAAATGGCGGTATAACCTGGAACATCAGATGATTTACAGGCCCTGTACATCCCCTCTGTGTTAAAAGGCATTGCAATATTACATTGGGCGTCGACAGCAATTATGCCACCATCTCCTCCAATTTTCAATAAGCGATTTTGGATTACTTCCTCTGCAGCATCCTGAAGCGATAGATTTTTGTATTCCATTAGACACGATATGTCATAGGCCACAACACCTTTTATAAAAAATTCACCACTTCCTGTGCATGAAACTGCACATGTTTTATTGTTAGCATAATTCCCCACTCCAATCATTGGGCTGTCTCCAACTCTCCCATATTTTTTGTTTGTCATACCGCCGGTAGAAGTTGCAGCTGCCAAATTTCCAAATCTATCACAGGCTACAGCGCCAACAGTTCCAAATTTTGAATCTTTATTTACAGAATGATCTAGCTGAAAACTATCGGTATCTTTGATCTCTTGCCACTGCCGGAAACGTAATTCGTCATAGAAATATTTTTCGTCCTCCAGTTGGTATTTCATTTTTTCAGCAAATTCCATAGCGCCCTTAGAAGCAAGGAATACGTGATCACTTTTATCCATAACATCCCTGGCAAGGCATATAGGATTTTTTATTCCATGCACTAAGGATACTGCTCCTGCATTTAGTGTTTTTCCATCCATAATGGATGCATCCATTTCGTGTTTCCCTTCAGAAGTGAAAACACTTCCTTTTCCGGCATTGAACAAAGGTGAATCTTCAAGTTCCTTAACAGATAGCTCCACTGCCTCAACAGCCGATGATCCCAACTCCAAAGATTGATACCCTTTCTTTAAGGCCCTATTTAAAGCAGCTTTGTAAGCACTTTCTTTTTCCGGGGTCATCATTCCTTTAACAAGCGTTCCGGCACCTCCATGTATGGCAAGGGCTATTTTTTTCATTAGTGGCTAAAGCTCTTATTTAGTAGTTATAGATTTGTTTTTCCTTAAAATATCATTGATAATGATCTTAGCATGGATACGAGAATTTTCAATAAACCATTTATGTGTTTCCATACCTCCGCAAATTACACCTGCGAGGTAAACTCCTTTTACATTAGTTTCCATAGTTTCTGGGTTATAATGGGGTAATTTTTTGTCATCTTTCGATAGTTCAATTCCAATGTTCTCCAGAAATTCAAAATTTGGGGTATATCCTGTTAAGGCCAGGACAAAATCATTTTCCAGAATAACTTTTCCTTCCGCGGTTTCCAATACAATTTCCTTTTCTCTAATCTCTTTTACAGTTGAGTTATAGTATGCTTTTATACTCCCTTCTTCAATTCTGTTCATAATATCTGGTCTTACCCAGTATTTGACTCTCTTGCCTACTTCAGGTCCTCTGATAATCAGGGTTACTTCCGCACCTTTTCGCCAGCACTCAAGTGCAGCGTCGATGGCGGAATTACTTGCACCAACAACAGCCAGCTTTTGACCGGCATAGAAATGAGGGTCTTTATAATAATGAGATACTTTTGGAAGATCTTCTCCCGGAACTTCAAGGAGGTTTGGAAGGTCATAAAATCCTGTAGCTATAGTAACATTATTGGCATAATAGGTATTTTTACTGCTAACCACTTCAAAATCATTTATTCTTTTGACTATAGTCTCCACTTTTTCGAAAAGGCGAATATTTAGCTTGTTGGACGTAACAATCCTCCTGTAATATTCTAAAGACTCATTGCGCTTGGGCTTTGCCTCATTACTTATAAAGGGAATATCATCTATTTCCAGTCGTTCAGATGAGGAGAAAAACTGCATATTCACCGGATAGTTAAATAAGGAATTAACTATTGGGCCCTTTTCTAAAATCAGGTAGCTCAATCCCCTTTTTTGAGCTTCTAGTCCGCAGGCTATGCCAATTGGTCCGCCACCAACAATCAAAAGATCCAATTTATCCATGTGTATTTTAATAATTGAAGTAAAATATTATGCCTATTCTGGTAGGGGCAAAGCTATGTAATTTATTCCTAAAGTAATAAATGAAGCTTAATCAAACTTGTGGTATCAATTGAATTAAGTAGCGGATAGTGGACATAGAATAAGCAATTGAAATTTAATCTTGTAGTAACATGACTTTTATCATTCTTTTTGTTTTTGATAAAACTGATCTTTATTTAATAATATTTAAATCGATAGTCATGAATGTGCAGATTGAACTACCCGTTTCCAGTATAATGACCACTAACCTTATAACCCTTGATGTAAAGGAAGGCCTCGAAAGAGCTGAACATTTATTGAAAAAATATAAAATAAGACACATCCCGGTAATTGATAAAGGCAAGATAGTTGGTATGATAAGTTTGAATGACATACTTCGTATCAGTTTTGCAGATGGTGCTTACAGGGAAGAGGATAATATAGCTTCCTCTATTTATGAAATGTTCACTATCCGGCAAATGATGATAAGTAACTTAGAAACAGTTAGACCGGATACAACAATTAAAGAAGTTGCAGAACTACTTATAAAAAGGGAGTATCATTCATTACCCGTTGTTGAAGATGGTATTCTAAAAGGGATGGTCACTACCACAGATTTAATTCAGTACCTTCTTAAGCAGTGTTAAGTATTTGCAAGTTTAGAAATATTTGAAATTGTAGCAGTAGGATCCTGAGCGTTGAATACAAAACTTCCTGCAACCAATACATCTGCACCCGCCTCAACAAGAGCTTTGGTATTATCTGCATTTACGCCCCCATCAATTTCTATAAGGGTGCTGGCTTTCTTATCCACAATCAAAGCTTTTAAAGCACGCACTTTTGAAAATGTATTTTTAATAAACTTCTGACCTCCATAACCTGGATTTACACTCATAATACAAACCAAATCTATATCCGATATGCTGTCTTCCAGCAGGCTGATACTGGTGTGCGGATTAAGAGCAACACCTGCCATCATACCTTCTGCTTTAATAGCTTGAATTGTCCTGTTTAAATGCGTGCAGGCCTCATAATGTACAGTAAGGACATTTGCTCCCAGGGAAGCAAAAGTTTTTATGTACCTATCCGGATCAATAATCATGAGGTGAACATCGAGCGGTTTGCTTGCGTGGGCAGCAATACTTTTAATCACAGGCATTCCAAATGAGATATTGGGCACAAATACACCGTCCATGACATCAATATGGTGCCAGTCTGCCTGACTTGAATTAACTAGCTCAACGTCTCTTTGTAAGTTTCCAAAATCGGCCGCAAGCAGAGAGGGTGCTATTTTTATATTGTTCATTATATGATCCCGGATTATAGTTTATTGCAAAAATAAGTATTCATTATGGTTTTGTCAGGCGCTGCTGCCCATTACTTTACGGTTTATTATAAAGTTCATGAGTTCCATCGGCCCCGCTCAGCAGATAGGTAAAAAGATCTGCTATTTCTTTCTCGTTTAGTCTGTTTAATAATCCGGATGGCATTGGCGAAACAGGAGAAAGTTCTTTTTTTATTACCGCGGATTTCGCTAGTTGCACGGTATATGAAGTATTAAGTGGATTCGGCATGATTTGTATGGAGTCTGAAGTTTCCGAAAGAATTCTTCCCGCTATTTTTTTATCATTTTCCAGATGGAAAAGTGTGAATGCATATTGATCCGAAATGTCATCATTTGGGCTGTAAATGGAGTATAGCAAATCGTATTTGCCAAATTTTGTACCTATCTGGGTCAAGTCTGGCCCGGTAGCCCCTCCTTCACCCCTCATTCGGTGACAGAGGATACACAATGCTGCTTCATATGCACGTTTACCATCCGATATTGAGCCTTGATAATCATTCATTTTATCACCCCACAAAAACTGGTTTATCGTACTTCCGGAATAATTTGCACCTGGTCCAATAGGTTGAGGTAGATCTTCCACTACTGTATTTGGTGAGTAAATACCTGAAAGTTCTTCAAAATAGGCTTTTTCCTCATCGGGTACATGAGTCATGGCCTGTAGCCTTACATTTTCCATATAAGCTTTAAAACTCATACCACCTTTAGCGCTTAAGACATCATAGAACCAAAGAAAATATTTTTCTCGTAATTCTTTATTCCAACCTTCTGTGGCATAGCTCAACAGCATCCCATAGTAGATGGCTTCGCTAGGGGGCATTTTAGCGATTACCTCCCTAATTAATGGCCCATACTGTTCACTTCTTAATGTAGTTTCCTCCGAAAGCATGGGGCCTGAGGTATTGGTCCTTTCTTTCGTATGTTTTTCCAACAAATCACAAAGAATTTTAACGGTTCCATCTGCATTTAAAAACAGCATGATTGGAGCTAACTCCCTGTTTATTACATTGCTTGAATTGGGGAAATAAGGTTTTAACTTTTGAACAATCGATTCTCGCATTGGCCATTCTGGTTCTCCCATACGAATAAACAGCAGAGTATAGGTTCTTAAAAGATCTATTTGCTGTGATTCATCAAGATCTTCCCAGATAATTTTATTTAATTTATCCAAAATGTCTGTTTGTGCCCTTTTATCACCTTGCCTTGCCATTGCGATACCCGCCCCAATAATTTTTGTTGGAGCTATTTCGGAATAATACATTTGCTCCCATTCCTTCGCAGGAATATTTTCAAGGGCAATACGAGACGTATAGCGAATAAACCTGTCCTGATGATCAAGATTCTTCCAGGCCTTCGATAGCGCTCCTTCTGAAGTAACAACCGAATAGCTTTCTAGTTCATGTCTGAGTTTCCTTAATTCTTTTCCACTTTCATTAGGCATATTCTCTGATTCAGTAACTTCACCATTATAGCTCAGCCTAAAGATTTGCGAATCCAGGCCTCTGCCACCTGTTGCAAAATATAAATTACCATCAGAACCGGCTATCATATCAGTCAGTGGTAACGGAGTTCCTGATAAAAATTCTTCTCTTTTTGCGGTATAACTGCTTCCCTTTGGTATTAGGTCTACGTAGTAGATAGTCCCAAAACTCCAATCCATGATAAAAAGCCCGTCGTGAAATTTTGTTGGAAACTTTAACTTTGCCCCGGATAATATTGCAGTGGGTGAACCTTGCTCCAGATTATGGACGGCAGGCAGATTATCCGGATAATACTCGGGCCATTTGCCTGATCCTGTTCTCCAGCCATATTCGCTTCCCGGTGTAACATGGCATATTCGTGTAGGCCTGTACCAGGGCATTCCAATATCCCATTCCATATCCGCATCATAAGTAAACAATTCACCGTCACCATTAAAAGCCAGATCAAACGGATTTCTATAGCCAGCAGAAATAAGTTCCCAATTTTCCCCTGTTGCGTCAAATTTGGCTACCCATCCGCCCGGTGCTTTTATATCATTGGCATGTCCACGTGCATCTAAATAAGGAGGGAACAAATTATCTTCTCCCCAGTTTGTGGGTAGCCGGCTATTTTTTTTCAATCGCTCAGGAATAAGGACATGATTTCCCGCAATAAAATAAATAGTTTCTCCATCGGGACTCAAAACAAAACTGTGAGGCCCGTGTTCACCAGACCCTTCCAATCTTAAAAGCATGTTTACATCATTTAGGCGTCCATCACCATTGGAATCTGTAATTCTATAGATTCCACTTCCTGTTGTGGTTTCATCTTCTTCATCCCATTCTTTATTTACAGCCACATAAAGACTATTAAAGGCCCATAACAGGCCGTGGGCTTCTCCAATATTTAGATCAAGGCTGTCTATTTCTGCCCTCTTTACCATACCTCCTTTTACAGGCATTTTGAAGTAATAAATCTTGCCACGTTGGTCGCACCCATAAATTGTTTTGTCTGGACCTTCTGCAAGGGCAACCCACGAACCTTGATTGTTAGCACTGGGATGGTATATTTTTTCAAGTTCAAAGTTTTCGGGTAAATTGAATTTTATTTCAGAAATGATACCTGTTTCATCGGGAGATTTATTCTGATTACATGAAACCATTAAGAAAATAAGTCCAACGCAGATAATCCTGGTGTTCAATGAGGAAAGGGTTTTCATATAATAAAAATTAATTGATTATTGATTTTAGGAGGTTGTATACTATAAATATACTGAATTGATTTGGCTAAATTATTCAATAGTGAAAAGTAACCAATTGTTGCTTTGGAAAATAGGACGAATTAGGAATCCTGATGAGATATTCATCTATGAGAAATTTGAAATAATAATGGGGTTATTTTTTCTGAAGAATTGTTCAAAAATGAAAAACTCCGGTAATCAGCCGGAGTTTATTCATCAATCAAAAAACGAACAGTCATGATAAACTGTTGTTGCTGTCACAAATTACAATTTTTATCCTATAATTCCAATTTACGGAACAATTGGCTTGTAATTGGTCCCGGTTATTTATCCGAGATATGTCTTTAAAATTTTACTTCTTGAAGTATGTTTTAATCTTCTTATAGCCTTTTCTTTTATCTGGCGTACCCTTTCTCTTGTTAGGTCAAAAGTCTCTCCAATTTCTTCAAGGGTCATGGAGTGTTGTCCTGCCAAACCAAAATACAATCGAATAACATCAGCTTCCCTGGGAGTAAGGGTTTCTAAAGCCCTCTCAATTTCTGTGCGCAAGGATTCATGTAATAATTCCTTATCCGGATTTGGTGATTCTCCACTTCTAAGTACATCATAAAGGTTAGAATCTTCCCCATCAATTAAAGGAGCATCCATAGATACATGACGCCCTGAATTCTTCAGGGATTGCTTAACATCTTCAACGGTCATATCCAGTTCCTTGGCGATTTCCTCAGCTGAAGGCACTCTCTCATGAGCTTGCTCTAGAAATGCAAAAGTCTTATTAATCTTATTTATAGAACCAATTTTATTGAGGGGTAACCTCACAATACGGGACTGTTCTGCTAAAGCTTGCAAAATGGACTGACGAATCCACCATACAGCATAGGAGATAAATTTAAAACCCCTGGTTTCGTCAAAACGCTGAGCGGCTTTTATAAGACCAAGATTACCTTCATTAATTAAATCGGGAAGTGTAAGACCCTGGTTTTGATATTGCTTCGCCACGGATACTACGAATCGAAGATTAGCTTTCGTAAGTTTTTCCAAAGCTAATTGATCTCCCGCTTTTATGCGCTGGGCTAATTCTACTTCCTCATCGGCAGTAATTAGATCTACTTTACCAATTTCCTGTAAATATTTATCTAAGGAAGCTGTTTCCCTGTTAGTAACCTGTTTTGTAATCTTTAGCTGTCTCATCCAAGTTTTGCTTTATATGTTAAGTTCAAAGTACATGGGCTGCATATACTTATACGTAAAAAACACATAAATGTTACAATAAGGATATAGAAATTTAACTTTTTGGTAATATTCCATTAAAAAACCCCTTAAAATAAGGGGTTTTGAAATATCATAGAACTAAAAATAAAATTAGTCTCTCCTCGGTTTACGATCTCTATTTCTATCGTTTCTTCCTCTGCCGCGATCGCGATTTTCCCTTGGAGGTCTTTCTTTATATCCTTCAGGTTTTTGCAATAAAGCTTTACGAGATACTTTTTCCTTTCTCGTTCTGGGATCCGTGCCAAAATATTTTACATCAAATACGTCGCCCATGTTCACAACATCGGTAACTTTTTCGGTTCGTTCCCAGGCTATTTCAGAGACATGAAGTAAGACTTCATTTCCAGGCGCTTCAACATATTCCACAACAGCACCAAAATCTAAAATCTTTATTACTTTGACTTCATAAACACTACCAACTTCCGGTTTAAACGTAATGGAGTCTATTTTAGCCAATACAGCGTCAATACCTGATTGATCTGTTCCAAGGATCTCTACCAGGCCTTCTTCAGTCACCGGATCTTCATTTATCACAATAGTGGTGCCTGTTGTTTTCTGTAATTCCTGTATCACTTTTCCACCCGGACCTATAAGTGCGCCAATAAAATCTCCCGGTATTGTCGTTGTAACCATTTTTGGTGCATGGGCTTTTACACTTTCATTAGGACTGGCAATTGTATCGGTTAATTTTCCAAGAATGTGGAGTCTCCCATCTTTTGCCTGCATTAATGCTTTTACCAGTATTTCATATGATAGCCCTTTAACTTTAATGTCCATCTGACAGGCTGTTATCCCATCTGAAGTTCCTGTAACTTTAAAGTCCATGTCTCCCAGGTGATCTTCATCACCAAGAATATCAGATAAAACGGCATAATTACCAGTCTCAGCATCCGATATTAATCCCATAGCAATTCCGGAAACCGGTTTTTTCAATAATACACCAGCGTCCATTAATGCCATTGTACCAGAACATACAGTTGCCATAGATGAGGAACCATTACTTTCCAATACTTCGGAAACAACCCGTACAGTATATGGGCAGTCTTCCGGGATCATCCCTTTTATTGCTCTTTGCGCTAAATTTCCATGACCTATTTCTCTTCGTGAAGTTCCTCTTATAGGTCTTGCCTCACCGGTAGAGAACGGAGGAAAATTATAATGTAAATAGAATGTTTCTTCGCCTTCATAAGACGGCATATCTATTTGATTCGCTTCCCTTGAAGTTCCAAGGGTAACTGTCGCCAATGCCTGTGTTTCTCCTCTTGTAAATATAGCTGAACCATGGGTTGAAGGTAAATAATCTACTTCGCACCAAATTGGTCGTATTTCATCGGTCTTTCTTCCATCAAGCCTTAGGCCTTCATTGAGTGTTAGGTCCCTAACCGCAGCCTTTTCAGCTTTATAGTAATATTTGCTGATCAGGTCACCAATTTCTTCAAGTTCCTCTTCAGAGTATGCAGCTTTAATCTCTTCTTTTATCTCTGAAAATGCCGCACTGCGTTCATGTTTGGAGGAACCTGCCTTAGCTACTTCATATACTTTATCATAAGCCAGGTCGTGAATTTTTTTCATCAATGCTTCGTCTTCGGCTTCCGAATCGTACTCACGTACTTCTTTTTTACCGAATGCTTTGGCTAATTTGATCTGGGCTGCACATTGAACTTTAACGGCATCGTGAGCAAACTTAATCGCTTCAACCATTTCTTCTTCAGAAATTTCATCCATTTCACCTTCCACCATCATTACGGAATCTTCAGATGCCCCAATAACCATATCAATATCAGATTCAAGTAGTTGCGCCCGAGTAGGATTAATGACAAATTCACCATTTACCCTGCCTACACGAACTTCCGAAATTGCACATTCAAATGGAAAGTCGGACAGTTGAATGGCTGCAGATGCAGCAAGACCTGCCATTGCATCTGGCATAACATTATCGTCATGAGACATTAACTGTATCATTACCTGTGTTTCAGCATGGTAGTCCTTTGGGAATAATGGCCTTAAAACGCGATCTACTAATCGCATAGTCAGGACCTCACCATCACTTGGCCTGGCCTCCCTTTTAAAAAATCCTCCGGGATAACGTCCTGAAGCTGCAAATTTCTCCCTGTAATCTACTGTTAAGGGAAGAAAATCCACATCACTTTGTTTGTAGTTGGAAACTACTGTACATAGTAACATACAGTTTCCAGATTGCACAACGACCGAACCATGGGCCTGTTTTGCAAGTTTTCCGGTTTCGATAGAAATCTCTCTACCATCACCAAGGTCAATAACCTCTTTAAATGTTTTTGGAATCATAAATTTTAATTAGAACCTGAATTTTTATCAGGCTGTTAAACAATGGTCGACCATCTTACATAGATGGTCTGAGTTGTGTTGTTGTGTTGTTGACCAATGAAAAACTATGTGTAAGCTTTTTGTGTTCTCCCCGGAATCGAGGATTTTGTTTAAAAAAAAGGGGAAGCAATGCCTCCCCAATATATTATTTTCTAATATTCAGTTCTTTAATAAGGATTCTATATTTTTCTATATCCTTTTTCTTCAAGTAATCGAGCAAACTTCTTCTTTTACCAACAAGTCTTACCAGGGATCTCTCTGTATTATAATCCTTTTGGTTATTTTTTAAATGACCTGTCAAATGATTGATTCGGTGTGTGAACAACGCAATCTGGCCTTCAGTGGACCCGGTATTACCTGCTGAACCACCGTGTTTTTTGAAGATTTCTTCTTTAACTTCTTTTGTTAAATACATTCCAATATTATTTTAAATGATTTTTATGTATCTGATTGATTTTCAATCGAGCGCAAAGATAGTAATAAATTTAAAGTAATAAATTTAAATAATGCGGCGGTCATTTATTTTTTTTGATAGGCAATTAAACCTTTCTGAAGTAAAAGGGTCAAAGGAGGGTAATATTAAAAAATAATAGTATGAAAAATTATTTAAAGAATTTGAATTTAACAGGAGCCTTGCTTTTGGGAATTGTATTAATAGTTTCCTGCAACAAAGAAGATTCTCCTGAATTTAATGAGACAGAAACTTTCGATGTAGCAGAACTTAGGGCCAGCGATGAATCGGAATTAATTTCTGAAGAAATCATTGGTATTGGAGAAGATGTTTATTCAACGGATGAAATCCAGACTACCTCAAAAGGTTTTTACGCCTCTGATTATTTGCCGGATTGTGTTACAATAACCACTGTGGTGACTAGTACCAGTAAGGAAAAGACTATTGATTTTGGCGAAGGATGTGAATTACCCAACGGGAATGTTTTAAGTGGAATTATTATGTTGAGCTATCTCAAGGACATGGAAATGGCTACAAAAATGCTTAGTCTTTCGCTTGAAAACTTTACGTTTAATGGAGTGTCAGTAGAGGGAAGCGCTGAAGTAGAGCGTGTGCGTTCTAATGAAAATGGAAATCCTCAGTCAGATGCGGTAGCAAATTTTTCAGGGGAATGGCCCGATGGGAGTACCGCCAGTTTTTCCGGGAATAGAACCAGGGAATGGATTGAAGGCTATGGAAGTGGCTTCTGGGGTGATAATGTTTATCTCATCTCAGGAATGGGTACCTATACCGGGAAGTTTGATAATGTTTTTGTAAAAGAAACAATAAGTCCGCTTAGAAGAGAATTATCTTGTAGATTCCTGGTAAGTGGAATACTCGAAATTTCACGCAATGATACGACGGTGAGCCTTGATTTTGGAGATGGCAGTTGTGATGCTACAGGTATTCTGACCTATCCAAATGGAGATACAGAAGAAATATTTTTGAGAAGGTTTAAGAATTGATGAACCTTTCAGTGAAGGTATTAGGCCCTGACTTTTAAAATTCAGGGCTTTTTATTTTCTAACAGGAGTGTTCTGGATTAGATCTATATAGAGATTAATATTCTTTTTTAGATCTCTTCTATGAGAGATAAAATCTAAAAATCCATTTTCCAAAACAAATTCTGATGTTTGAAAACCTTTGGGCAAATCTTTTCCTGTTGCTTCTTTAACAACTCTCGGCCCTGCAAAACCAATTAATGCGCCAGGTTCAGAAATATTAATATCACCCAGCATGGCATAAGAAGCCGTCGTACCGCCAGTTGTTGGATCTGTGCAAAGGGAAATATATGGGATTTTTGCTTCAGCTAGCTGTGCCAATTTTGCGGAAGTTTTGGCCAGTTGCATTAATGACAAGGCCGCTTCCATCATTCTTGCACCACCGGATTTTGAGATCATAACGAAAGGAATGCCTTTTTTAATGGAGTAATCTATTCCCCTTGCAATTTTTTCACCAACCACACTTCCCATTGAACCGCCAATAAAGCTAAAATCCATACAGCAAACTACCAGGGTTTTCCCCATTGATTTACCGACTGCTGTTTTAACGGCATCTTTTAACCCCGTCTTTTTTTGAGCTGCTTTTAACCGGTCAGAATATTTTTTAGTATCCTCAAATTTTAAAGGATCCTTGGAAGTCAATTTAGGATCCAATTCCTGGAATTTGTTGTCGTCAAACAGAATTTCAAAATATTCTTTGCTACCAATTCTAACATGATAATCATCTTCTGGACTAACGTAGAAGTTTTTAGCCAGTTCTTCAGATTCAACAATCTTCCCGGTAGGTGATTTATACCATAAGCCTTTCGGTGTATCTTTTTTCTGCTCTGTTGCAGTTTGTATTCCTTTTTCTGTTCTTTTGAACCAAGCTGTCATTGAAATGGAATTTAATTCTAAAAGTTACCTACAAGGTATTAATATTGTTTAGATCCTCAAAGGCTTTTTTCAACCTTTCAACAAAAGTCTTTTCTCCTTCACGAAGCCAAACTCTTGGGTCGTAGTGTTTTTTATTAGGCTGGTCCTCTCCATCAGGATTTCCAATCTGAGATTGTAAATAAGCCGATTTTTCCTGGAAGTAATCACGGACACCGGCCATGAATGCATATTGTAAATCGGTATCAATATTCATTTTTATTACCCCATACCCAATTGCTTCACGTATTTCCTCAACAGTTGATCCTGAACCACCATGGAATACAAAATCAATATGATTATGCTCAACCCCGTATTTTTTAGTCACATACTCCTGTGAATTCCTAAGAATTTTAGGAGTTAACTTAACATTACCTGGTTTATAAACGCCATGAACATTTCCAAACGCAGCTGCAATAGTGAACCTGGGGCTGATTTTGGATAGTTCTTCATATGCATAAGCTACTTCTTCTGGCTGGGTATAAAGTTTTGAATCATCAACATCAGTATTATCCACGCCATCTTCCTCACCTCCTGTTATTCCCAGTTCAATTTCCAGGGTCATATCCATTTTGCTCATCCTTTCAAGATATCCTTTACAAATAGAAATATTTTCTTCTATAGGTTCTTCTGATAAATCTATCATATGGGAACTAAAGAGTGATTTTCCGGTTTCTTCAAAATGCTTTTCACTGGCATCCAAAAGACCATCTATCCATGGCAATAACTTCTTTGCGCAATGATCTGTATGAAGAATAACGGTGGCCCCATAAGCTTCAGCTAGCTGGTTAACATGTTTGGCCCCGGCAACTGCACCTTGTATTGCTGCAAGCTGTCCTTCATTAGACAAACCTTTTCCTGCATTAAATTGGGCTCCCCCATTGGAAAATTGAATTATTACCGGTGAATTTAAAGCGGCCGCTGTTTCCAGTACACCGTTTATGGTATCTGAGCCTGTTACATTAACGGCTGGAAGTGCAAATCCTTTTTCCTTGGCGTATTTAAAAATTTCCTGTACTTCGCTGCCTGTTGCTACTCCTGGTTTAATTGAATGGGACATAATATTTTGGTCTAGTGTTTTTAATTAAGATGTCGCAAATGTAGTAAAATAATTATAGGCTTAAAAAGGATAGTTTATACCAATCTGTACAACTGCATTTCCAAAATTATAATCCCTAAACCATCTTTTGCTGGGTATTTCTGCCGGATTATAGGTTTTGAAACCCACATCAAGACGAAAAACGAAATAGGTAAAATCGTATCGGACACCAAATCCCGTGCCCAGGGCAATTTCTGATAA
The DNA here is from genome assembly GCF_947258925.1 of uncultured Eudoraea sp. Lineage (GTDB taxonomy): Bacteria > Bacteroidota > Bacteroidia > Flavobacteriales > Flavobacteriaceae > Eudoraea. The sequence continues at coordinate 19,289 of NZ_CAMYKG010000028.1, forward strand.
GGACTCAAAACCTTCAAAAACGGCATCCGGATTTTGCACATTATCCCAGACATTCCAAATATTACCTGCATCTGCAAAAATAGCGCCCTTAAAATTTCCGACAATAGGAAAACGATATTCTAAGTTTAGCGCTATTTTCATATTTGCCTCATTAAAATCATTAACATTATCAGTTTTACCCGGGCCTAAAGAATAAGGAAACCAGGCTCTGTTGTCATTAGAACCACCGCCAAAATAACTTCGGACAAATGGAACACTATTAGAGTTGCCGTAGGGGACGGCAATACCGAAAAAACTTCTGAATGCAAGTACGTTCGATCTGGACAGATCCCAATGCTTTATGTAATCAAATTCTGTTTTTATATATTGGGAAAAAGGGACGTTGAAGACTGTGCGATCTCCATTTTCGTTTTTATCAAAGGTTATGATGTTAGAAATTGCGGATAATATAATTCCGGCACTTTCGACTTTGAATTTAAAGGAATAAAAACTATTGTCATTTATATTCGTCCTGTTGTTTTTATTAAAAGTGTAATTACTTGCAAAAATTAGATTATTTTCCGTTAACCTAATTCTTCGTTCTTCAATACTGGACACATCTTCAAAATCTTCTGGGGCAGAAGGTACTTGCATATCCAAAATGGCATTCGTAAAACCGGTCGTACCATCAGGTATTAGTAGTTGTGGGCCATCAGGGCTTTCAGGCATAACATAAAAGTCTTCCAAGGCTGGATCATTGGAATATATCTCATCTGAAGCAATATCATTTAATTGTTCATAGGTACTTTGATATACATTATAAAAACGGTCTGGGTTAAGATTATTAACAAATTGAATGTTCAATAATTCTACATTATTCTTATTTAAATTATTTGTTGACCAGTTATATCCCAATATGGTATTAAAAGTTTGTTTATTAAGTCCTATATTTCTCTGAAAACTGGTACCCACCGAAACTCTTGACTGTGGTAGTTTATAGTATGGAATTATCTTTTCCCATTTAACAAATGGAAACCATATTCGCGGGAAGGTAATTGCTACATCCGCGCCTATTTCCGAAAAGAAATCTTCCGTAGAGCTATCATCACTTAACAACCCGAAGGTTCCCCCAACAGAAAGGCTGAGTGTCTCCGCACCCCGAAAAATATTTCGTGAAATCAAGGAAGTACTAAATCCAATTCCTATGGTCTGAATATTAGAATGTGTAATATCAAAGTCAAAAGCCCATGAAAATTTAGGCCTGGTTGCTAAAAAAATGTCTGCAGTAAGCTTCGTTTGGGTGCTATCTTCAACGAATAATATATTGGGATACTTAAAGGTATTCAAATTGGTAATTTGTCTGTAAGTACGAAGTTTATCAATGTCTCTGTATAGGCTATCCTTTTCAAGGAAAATGGCACTCGTTAATGCCTTTGGTTTATAGCGAAGTTTATCTTTATAGTAAATGGTATAGTTATCATATTCAACAGATTTTAGGGTCGACGCATCATCATCAAAACCATAATCTGCATAAATATTGATTTTATCAAAATGATAAACTCTATATTTTGCTGTTGTGATGGCTGTATCTCCACGTTTTCTAAGATTACCAATACTTAGTTCTACATTCATTTTTTGATCATCATTGACTCTTGATGTATCCCGCAGAATATTATAAGCTATAGAGCTTTCCTGAAAATTATATACCCCGGTATTTCTAAAAAGTTTTGTAAGTCTTTCCCTTTCATTGTTAAAGTCAACCAAATCAAATTGTTTATTCGGTTGTATAAATGATTGAGCCTCATTTAGTCTGTAAATGGAATCGATGCTCGCCGAACCTATTTGTCTTGAAATAGAATCTATTATAAACGGTTTCCCCAGGGCTACCGCATAATTGATTTCGGCTCGTTGTTTTCTTTTTGTACTATCTATGGTATAAGATGTAGTATTGTTAAAGTATCCTTTACTTCCATAATAGATACTTAAGCGCTCCAATGATTTCTCTGTAATTAGACTATCTACTATCGAAGGAGGTTCACCAATTTTTTTAAGCCACTCACTATATCCTTTTACTACAAAGGATTCCCCCAATCTGTTGACTTGTTTTTGAGATAAAAAATTGGCTAGCTTTTCTTCTCTGTTTTCTTTCTTATTAAGCCATACCTGATATGATGAATCAGGATCTTTCTTAGCTAAGTTGTAGAGGTTGAGCCTCAAGGGAAAACCTAGTAAAGTGCTGTTAGGTTCCTGTAAAAGAAGATCTTTAATATCTTCGGCCTTGACTTTTTCACTGTTTACGAAGATGTTGTTTTTTGTTAATAAAAGTTCGTCATCTTCAACCCTTTTTAGGGTATTACACGAAGTGAATGCAATTACAAACAAGAATAAACCTATTTTTGCAACACTCTTTTCGTAATTCCAAAGGGTCTTCATAGAAGCCAAAAATACATTATTTGAATGGTTGTTAAAAGTCAATTAAAATTTATAAAAAGCTTATATCAAAAAAAGTACCGAATTGAAAACGGACTTTTTATTGCAGAGGGGAAAAAGATGGTTTCTGAGCTTTTAAGGTCAAAAATCAAATCTCACAGTATCTATACAACAGATTCTGAATTCACTACTAAAAAGGAGACTGCTATATACTATATAACGGAAAAAGACCTTCTGCGAATAAGTGCTCAAAAAAGTCCAAATAAGATGTTGGGCATTTTTGAGATTCCTTCTCCTGAAGCCATAGACTATTCAGATTGGGTAGTTGTACTTGATGCAATTCAGGATCCCGGAAATTTAGGAACCATTATAAGGTTGTGTGACTGGTTTGGGATAGAGCATTTAATATGTTCCAGGGATACAGCAGATTGTTATAATTCTAAGGCACTGCAGTCTACAATGGGTTCCATAGCAAGGGTAAATATTGTATATGCCGATATTGCCGAAGTCCTCAAAAAAAATACAACCCCTGTTTTTGGCACATACATGAATGGTAGTTCTGTATATACGGAGAGCCTTCCGGAAAAAGGGATTTTAATATTGGGAAATGAAGGTCGTGGTATATCGGAAAAAGTGGGAAACTTAATAGCCTATGAAAACAGATTAGGAATCCCTCAGTATGGTAAGAGGGCCACAGAAAGTTTAAATGTAGCCACTGCGACGGCCATTTTTTTGAGTGAAATAAGACGACAACAGCGAACTAATTAAAAATCCATAGGTATAGATTCTGAAGGATAGGCTGTAACTTTTTGGATTATTCAAAAGTAAAATTCACAAAAATACCCCTTGTTTTCATGGCATCAATATTTCCTGTCCAGGGACTATCTGGATCCATATCAGGTATAATTTCATCACTGATTGCGAAAATACCACGTATGGAAGGGGAAAATTTAAAATATTCTGTGTAGAAATCAATACCGAATCCAATTTCCCAATTAAAGACCGTTTTCGTCATACGAAAAGTACCACTGCTATTATCATCGAGGCTATCTTCATTACTGCCCAAATTTAAGGAAGCGGATGCTCCCCCTATAATGAAGGGTTTCCAGTTGCCCAATCTTCGGGCGCTTATTTTTAAAAGCAAAGGAAAGTTGATATAAGTAGATTTTACCTCTCTGATCGCATCACTTTCATTGGCAAAACCTTTATAACCCAGTGTCCTGTTGGTGTAGAACAAACCAGGTTCAAAGCGAAGGTCCAAAAATTCGTTAATCCTTAATTCACCAATCAAACCAACATTAAAGCCAATAGACTTATCTACCAGGACATCATCCAGGTCGTTCTTATATTCAAATTTGAAGTCATATTGATTAAATCCAAGAAAGTACCCCCAGTTTAATAATGCCTTATCTTCATTTTCAAGATTTAGAATTGGCTTTTCTTTGAACTGAGCATGAATTGGACAAGTGATAAACAGCACGAAACCTATCAATAAAACTAAGATATATTTCATTCTTCTATTTTGTAGCTATATATATAGATGCCACCCCAAATGTCTGTGGCTTGTTCTCCATAGCTATAAACCCAATTTTTCCTAAAATATTGTTGAATGCCCGGCCATATGGAAAAACTGCAGCAGATTCTGAAAGATAGGTATATGCAGAGCGGTCTTTAGAGAAAAGTTTACCAATAAGCGGCAGGATGTTTTTGGTATAAAACCAGTAGCCCTGTTTAAAAGGAGATTTTGTAGGTACAGAAGTCTCCAGCACTACAAAAGTTCCGGAAGGTTTTAACACACGATAGATCTCTGACAATCCTTTTTCAAGATTTTCAAAATTTCGAACCCCAAATGCCACAGTAACGGCATCAAAACTATTGTCCTCAAAAGGAAGGTTCTCACTGTCTCCTACTATCATTTCGATAGTCTTATCTAACCCTTTGCCTGCAATCTTCTTTTTCCCTACCTCGAGCATTCCATGAGATATATCCAAACCTATAATCTGTTCTGCTCCGGTTTTTACTAAATTTATTGCTAAATCCCCTGTGCCCGTTGCGATATCCAGAATATTTGTTGGATTCTTCTTTTTTAAAATAGCAACTACCCTATTTCTCCATTTTATATCTATGCCAAATGATATCACCCTATTTAAACCGTCATAACTACCGGAAATGGCGTCAAACATTTGTGTGACTTGCTCTTTTTTTCCCAGCTTTGATGTCTTGTAGGGTTTGACTTTTTTAGACATAAGTTAAATTTTCCGGCAAAGATAGATAAAGCTGGCTTTAGAAGGGGGTCCTAAAGCAGATTATCTGAATTCATACAACGCCTGCTTTGCATGTTGAGTTGGATACCAATCAAAATAAATTTCCTTAATTTTGCCACTGCAAACTTTGCAAACTAATTGTACATGAGCTTTATTGGCTTACATTATTTAAAAACAGCTCCTTTGCAGAACATTTGGACTCCAGATAATTTTTAAATATTAAAGATGAGAATACTTATTGCGGGGGCTGGCGAAGTAGGGTTTCATTTAGCAAAGCTATTGTCTTATGAATCCCAAAACATAACCTTGATTGATTCGAACAAGGAAAGTTTAACTTATGCAGCCACTCATTTAGACATAAAAGTACTCAAGGGTGATGCTACTTCAATAGCTGTTTTACGAGATGCCAAAGTTGAAAGCACAGACCTCGTAATTGGGGTAACTTCTTCTGAAACAACAAATATTACACTTTGTTTATTAGCCAAACAAATGGGCTGTAAGAGAACCATTGCAAGAATTTCAAATATTGAATTCGTTGAAAACAGGGAGCAGATTAAATTTTCGGAATTAGGTATCGACGAGTTAATTTCCCCTGAAGAGCTGGCTGCTGCGGAAATTGAACTTTTATTAAATAAATCAGCTTTTTTTGACACCTATGAATTTGAGGAAGGTGCCTTAATCATGGTTGGGGTGATCTTACCCAAAGGTGCTCCATTTATAGGTAAATCGGTTAAAGATGCTGCCGGAATATTTCCGGGATTGCATTTCATGCCTATTGCGATGCAGCGGGCCGGCACTCATTATACCCTTATACCAAGGGGGGATATTATATTTAAGGTCAATGATCAGGTATATTTTGTAACCGACAAAGAAGGAGTTGATGAGCTTTATAAGCTTACGGGCAAGAAGAAGGAGGAGATAAAAAATGTCATGATTTTAGGTGGTAGTAAAGTTGGTTTTAACACTGCGAGGGCCCTTTGCGCTAAAAAGTTCAACGTTAAGCTTATTGAAAAAAACAAAGAAAAAGCGTTTGATATAGCCGATAGCCTCCCTAATGCTCTGGTAATTAATGGTGATGGAAGGAATGTGGAGCTCCTGGTAGAGGAAAGTTTGGAATCCATGGACGCATTTATTGCAGTTACCGGAAATTCGGAAACGAATATTATGTCTTGCCTTATGGCCAGATCCAAGAATATCAAAAAAACCATCGCTTTAGTTGAAAATATGGACTACTTTCAACTATCACAATCCATTGGCGTTGATACGCTAATAAATAAAAAGTTGCTTGCAGCAAATAATATCTTTAGATATATCAGAAGGGGTGAAGTGGTTGCTCTGACTCGATTAAATAACCTCAACGCTGAAATCCTGGAATTTGAAGTAAAAGCTACCTCCAAGGTTAACGGGCAAATTATTCGTGAAATAGAATTTCCAAGAGCGGCAATCATCGGTGGAATTGTAAGAGAAGGTAAGGGAAATATAGCACTTGGAGATTTTAGGATTCAGGAAGGGGATAGGGTAGTGGTATGTTGCCTGCCCGATTCCATTTCAAAAATTGAAAGGCTTTTTATATAATGACCGGGTTAAATTATAGAATTATTATCCATTTGATGGGATCACTGTTATTATTTAATGGGGGTTTCATGCTAATTGCAGCTTTAGTAAGTGGTATATACGATGATGGCGCTACCCTTGATATTACATTAGCCGCAATATGCACTTTGTTGCTGGGTATTCTGGCTATGTTTTATACAAGAGGCCATTCAAAAGAAGTACAACGGAGAGAAGGTTATATTATAGTTACACTTGGTTGGCTGGTAATGTCACTTTCAGGCGTAATGCCTTATATTTTTTCCGGGGCAATTCCCGGTATGACAAATGCCTTTTTTGAAACTATTTCAGGTTATACGACCACGGGGGCCTCAATTCTGGATGATATTGAAGTGCTTCCCAAAGGAATTCTATTCTGGCGCAGTCTGACGCATTGGATTGGCGGGATGGGTATTATCGTTCTTGCAATAGCCATTCTTCCTTTATTGGGAATTGGAGGAATGCAATTATTTTCTGCCGAAGCTCCCGGGCCTAATACTGATAAACTCCATCCGAGGATTACAGATACTGCCAAAAGACTTTGGCTAATTTATTTTGGATATACTGCGGCAGAAACGCTCCTCCTAAGTATAGCCGGAATGTCTTTTTTTGACGCCATAAATCATTCAATGGCAACCTTATCTACGGGCGGTTTTTCTACCAAAAATGCCAGTCTTGCGTATTGGAGTAACCAACCCCTTATTCAATATATTGTTATTTTCTTTATGTTCCTGGCGGGGAGCAATTTCGTCTTGAGCTATTTTGCCTTCAAAGGCAAGATTCAAAGGGTGCTAAGAGATGAAGAATTTAAATTCTACGGAATTATCATGGTTATTTTCACATTGGCTACGGCATTAGTAGTCTATTTTATGGCCAATTTTGAAATTTCAGATTATTATCCCATGCCTTTTGGCTTAGCCGAAAGTTCTTTCAGGCACGCATTATTTCAGGTAGTTGCGGTGATTACTACGACAGGATTTGTCACGGCAGACTTCACGGCCTGGACCCCTTTTTTAACAGTTTTCTTTTTTGGGTTGATGTTTATTGGCGGTTCAGCAGGTTCCACTGCCGGTGGCATTAAAGTAATGAGACATATATTGATCATTAAAAATGGACTGTTGGAATTTAAAAGGACCTTGCATCCCAGTGCTATAATTCCTGTAAGATTTAATAATAAAACTGTAAGTGAACATATTGTGTATAACATAATTGCCTTCTTTGTTCTTTACATGTTACTGTTCATCATTGGCTCTTTGGTGCTTAGTTTTCTGGGCTTAGATTTTGTTTCTGCTATTGGTGGAGCGGCATCTTCACTAGGAAATGTTGGACCCGCCCTGGGTGATTTAAACCCGGTGAGTAATTACAATAGTTTACCAATGATGGGAAAATGGTGGTGTAGTTTTCTTATGCTGGCAGGTAGATTGGAATTATTTACTGTGTTGATACTTTTTAATCCATATTTCTGGAAAAAGGTATGATACCGCAGCAATTGAGAAGCAATAGAAAAGAAGACTTAAACCACGGCTTTTATTCTTTTTACAGCTTCCCTTAATTCGTCTTCAGAGGCAGCGTAGGAAATTCGAATACAGTTAGGGTTCCCAAAGGCTTCGCCCGTTACCGTGGCCACATTGGCATTTTCCAAAAGGTACAAAGCAAAATCAGAAGCATTTTGGATGGTTGTTCCATTCAGTGTTTTACCGAAGAAACCGGATATATCCGGAAATACATAGAAAGCTCCTTCCGGTACATTTAAATTAAAACCATTTATTTCACCTAAAAGCTGTAATAAAATATCACGTCGTTCATGAAATTCATCAATCATGAATTGAATTTTACTAACCGGGGCATTTAAAGCTTCAATAGTGGCACGTTGTGCAATTGCGTTGGCACCGCTGGTAATTTGTCCTTGAAATTTGGTACAGGCTTTCGCAATCCATTCGGGTGCTCCAATATAGCCTATTCTCCAGCCTGTCATTGCAAATGCTTTAGAAACACCGTTTACAGTAATGGTTCTATCATACATTCCGTTTATAGTTGCGATGCTTTCATGCTTACTCCTGAAATTAATATGTTCATAGATTTCATCAGACACCACCAGTATACCCGGATAGTTTTTTAATACCCCTGCAAGTCCTTCTAATTCTTCTTTACTGTAAACAGATCCACTGGGATTACAAGGCGAGCTGAACCATATCATTTTTGTTTTGGGAGTAATCGCAGCTTCTAATTGCTCAGGGGTCATTTTAAAATCTGTTTCTATACTTGTGGGCACCTCTACGGGGACGCCTTCAGCTAGTTTAACAATATCACTATAGCTCACCCAAAATGGAGCAGGTAAAATAACCTCATCCCCTTTATTTATAATAACCATTGCCACGTTGGCAAGTGATTGTTTTGCGCCTGTTGACACCACAATTTGGCTTAAACTATAGTCCAGATTATTATCGCGCTTAAATTTGTTGGCTATGGCCTGTTTAAGCTCGGCATACCCATCAACCGGAGAATAACTGCTATAGTTTTCATCCACAGCTCTCTTTGCCGCTTCTTTAATAAAATCAGGAATATTGAAATCAGGTTCTCCTAAACTCAGGCCTATGATATCTTTCCCCTGAGTTCTTAATTCTCTTGCTTTTGCTGCCATAGCCAGGGTGGCCGAAGTAGACATGTTATTGATTCTATCGGATAAAAGGTTGCTCATGCTAAGATAAATTTATTGGTATTGCAATGCAGGCTTTTTGCCTAATTCTTTTAAATGCCTGAAATGCGAAATTATGGCTTTTCTTGTAGTTCTATATTCATTGTAGGGCAAATTAAATTCCTTAGCTGTCTGTTTAACAATTTTGGAGATTTTTGTGTAATGAATATGGCTGATATTTGGAAAAATATGATGTTCCACCTGATGGTTTAAACCTCCGGTAAACCAATTTACTATTTTATTTTTGGTGCCAAAGTTCACCGTAGTTAATAATTGATGAATTGCCCAGGTATTTTTCATGGTGCCGTCTTTTTCGGGTAAGGGAGTTTCAGCTTCATCCACTACATGAGCTAACTGGAACACAACACTAAGAATCACTCCGGCTACATAATGCATAATAAAAAACCCAAGTAAAATTTTCCACCAGGCTATGTCCAAAATTAGCATAGGTAAAACGATCCATATCGTTATGTAAATCATTTTTGTAGCCACTAATACACTCCAGTTCAAGAATGGATTTGGAAATTTACCATAAGATAATTTTCTTTTTGTGTAACGGTACATTTGCATGAAATCTGTTGTTATGGCCCAGTTAAAGGTTAATAAACCATATAAGAACACAGAATAGTAATGCTGAAATTTATGAAATTTGTGCCACTTGGCATGCTTTGAAAAACGTAATATTCTTCCTGCTTCAAGATCTTCGTCATGGGTATGAATATTGGTATAGGTATGATGCAGTACATTGTGTTGAACCTGCCAGTTATAAACATTTCCAGCCAGGATGTATATGCTACTCCCCATTAGTTTGTTTACCCATCTTTTAGTAGAGTAAGAGCCATGATTTCCATCGTGCATCACATTCATACCCACTCCTGCCATACCCACTCCCATGGTAATGGTAAGCAATAAATTGGCCCAGTTAGGCAAATTCAAAGTCAATATTAAAAAATAAGGAGCCAGAAAAAGACCAAACATTATGCCTGTTTTGACATATAAGCGCCAGTTACCGGTTTTTTTGATTTCATTTTCCTTAAAATAATCATTTACCCTTTTGTTAAGGGTTTTAAAGAACTTGGCTGAATCTTGTCGTGAGAATTTAATTGTATTTGCATCCATATGCTGAAATCATTTCTGTAAATATAACGTAATATCTTTCTATTTTATGCGCTTCATATGAGATAATACGATCTACATTCCTAATGAATGTATTATTTTTGATAAGCAACAAAGGTACATATGCAAGCTGAAATAATCTTTAAATATTTTCCCAATTTATCTGAAATTCAAAAAGATCACTTCATTCGCCTGGAATTTCTTTATAAAGATTGGAATAAGAAGATAAATGTAGTTTCCAGAAAAGATATAGATGAACTCTATATTAGACATGTACTTCACTCTTTAGGGATAGCTAAGGTACAAGCGTTTAAAAAAGGTGCCACTATTTTAGATGTCGGCACTGGAGGGGGATTTCCGGGTATTCCTCTGGCAATATTATTTCCGGATTCCAATTTCACATTGGTAGATGCAATTGGTAAAAAGATAAAAGTAGTTGACGAAGTAGTTAATGGGCTGGATTTAAAAAATGTGACCACATATCACCGCAGGGTTGAGGAGTTGGATATTCAATTCGATTTTATTGTTAGCAGAGCTGTTGCTGCTATGCCAACTTTCGTGAGATGGGTACAGGGTTGTATCAAAAAAAAATCTGAACATGAACTCAAAAACGGAATCCTCTACCTGAAGGGAGGTGATTTGTCAGAGGAACTAAAGGACTATAAGAATGTACAGATATTTGAATTATCCGACTTCTTCGACGAGGACTTTTTTATAACCAAAAAAGTAGTTTATTTACCTATGAAATATAAAGGTAAAATCAAATGAGTAACATCATATTAAAAGAATACCTACAATTTTGAGCATAGGTTTTGATGTATTCAATGCATCTTTTTAACTTGGTTTTTTTTGTCTTAACACCAGTGCTTCTATCCATTTCAAAGATTTAGAGTACAGTTAATAATCTTAAATTTACAATTACTTAACGTTAAATTTACATATATCTTATGAAAAAAGCACCTTTATTAGAGTTAAAGTGCTGGTTTTTAATTGTTAAATGAGTTTTTTATGTACCAGGAACCCAATTTTTTTAGGATTTAAGAAGGGGACCAAAAAGAGATAATTGAAAAGCTAAATAACTAAAATTTTAGTTTAAGTCCGGAAGAAGAATTCGTATTCATTTGGGCCGCTTTCATAATGTCGGTCTTATATTTTGCAGGCACACCCTGCCATCCTTCATAGACTTGTCCATTTATATAATAGCGCTGGGTATTTTCGGTCATAGTGGTTTCGGTCATCAATTTATAATACGTCACGGGAGCATTTTTTCCTGCGTGATCCCCATCCAGCACGAGTTCAAGTACTCCATCACCGTCTATATCGGATTGTATCCAATTCAATTCCAGTATTTTATTATAAGTGCCATCAATCATCATACTCTGAATATTGTTATTAAAATCAGCTATGATTTTTTGTGCATCAGGTATATTCTTTAGAATGGCCAGGTGTAGTGGTTGTACCAAAAATGCTTCCTTTCCAATTTCAAGAAACTTGCTTATATCATTCAATTGATAGGTTAATAAATAAGAAATCAGCAACTCATCCACCAGCATATAATCTGCCTTGAAGGTCAGGAGTTTCTCCAGATTTTCCTGATCACTTTTACCCGGAATTAGCAGCACGTCCAGATTAGTGTAAACCGATGCTCCATATGCATAGCCGCTAATAATGGCAATGCGTTTGTTTTTTAATTCACTAAGGGATTTTGCACTGACATCACTACCTTTTCTTCCCACTAAAATAAGGCGGTTTTCAAGATAGGGTTCTGAATAAAGTAAATAGTTTTCCCGGTCTATAGTTTTCCATAAAGTGGGACTACCCTGGTATGTCCCGGAGATTATGCCTTCCATAACCGGATCAAATCCGGTTACAGTTAAACCCATTTCAATACCTCCCCTTTCAAGAGCCTCTTTTACTAATTCCAAAGCGAATCCTTTTTCCCCTTCTACGTTAGAGAATGGAGGCCATATATCAGCAGCCAGATTTAGGGTGTTATTCTGTGAATATAAAAAAATAGAGGGTATGGCTAAGAATAGCAAAAGCAATTTTTTCATGGTAGAGCTGCTTAAATCTTAATTGGACTCTTAAAATAGTTGATTCAAGTCAAAAGGTATGTTAAAAATGCGTCAATACCAATATCAGCGGGAAATTTTTGGAATAACTGCATAAGGCCCTTCCTTTTTTCTAAGCAGAGCTTTATGGGTTGAAAAAAAGTTTTGTTTGTCTTTATTTAACCTAAAAATGGATAACGATAATCCTCCGGGGTTACAAAAGTTTCTTTGATTAATCTGGGCGAAACCCACCGTAGTAAATTTTGAGCAGATCCGGCTTTATCATTGGTTCCTGAAGCCCTTGCGCCACCAAATGGCTGTTGCCCTACTACAGCTCCGGTAGGTTTATCATTGATATAGAAATTCCCTGCACAATTCTCAAGTGCTTTCGTAGCCTCATCAATGGCATATCGATCTTTAGCTAAAACAGCACCGGTAAGCGCATATTCAGAGGTAGAATCAACCAATTTCAAAGTATTGGACCATTCCTTATCATCGTAGATATAGATTGTAACCACTGGTCCAAACAATTCAGTTTCCATTGTTGAATAATGGGGATTTGTGGTTAAAATAACCGTAGGTTCTATGAAATAACCTTTGGACTTATCATAATTTCCACCTACAACTATACGGGCATCTTTGTCTTTTTTGGCCTGATCAATATAGGAAGCCAATTTGTCAAACGAACCTTCATGGATTACCGCTGTAATGAAATTGCTCATATCTTCAGGTGATCCTGGTGGATTAAACGATTCCACATCTTTTTTCACCAATTCCAATATTTCTGCTGAAGTAGACTTTGGTAGATATACCCGAGAGGCAGCGCTACACTTTTGACCCTGAAATTCAAAGGCACCACGAGTAATTGCGGTGGCTACCTGCTGAGGTTTTGCAGTGGGATGTGCAATAATAAAGTCTTTACCGCCCGTTTCACCAACAATCCTTGGATATGTTTTATAACGATCTATATTATTTCCTATTTGTTTCCACAAGGCTTTAAAAACATGTGTGCTGCCGGTAAAATGAATTCCTGCGAAGTCAGGGCTTGCCAATACAATATCAGAAATCATTACCGGATCACCGTATACGACATTTATCACTCCGTCCGGAAGACCGGCTTCTTTGAAAATATCTACAATTACTTTTGCTGAAAAGATCTGACTATCGCTGGGTTTCCAAACCACCACGTTACCCATCATTGCTGCACTTGCAGGAAGATTCCCGGCAATTGCTGTAAAATTAAAAGGAGTTATAGCATAAACAAATCCCTCTAAAGGTCTGTACTCGACCCTATTCCAGATTCCCTCTGATGATTCTGGTTGCTCGGCATAAATCTGAGACATATAGCTTACATTAAATCTAAGGAAGTCTATAAACTCGCAAGCAGCATCTATTTCAGCCTGATGTATAGTTTTTGATTGTGCCAGCATTGTTGCGGCATTAATTTTTGCCCTATAGGGCCCGGCAATGAGATCTGCGGCTTTTAAGAAAATACTGGCTCTTTGTTCCCAGGTTAAGGATGCCCAGGCATCACGGGATTGAAGTGCATTTTCTATGGCCTTCTTAACATGATTTTCTTCTGCAACATGATACCTGCCAAGAACGTGCTTATGGTCATGGGGAGGTGTCATAATTCGGGTCTTGGATGTAGTTATTTCTTCGCTGCCAATGAACAGAGGAACATCTATACTTCCATTGAAGTATTCCTGATATTGTTTTAAAACTTCATCTCTTTCAGGAGTACCCGGAGCATAACTCTTAATGGGTTCATTAATTGCCATTGGGACCTCAAAAAAACCTTTACCCATAATCTTTTTTATTAAATTTTTTACGGATCAAAGGTAATAAATCCCCAATCGTTTATAAAATTAAAACAAGTGAAAACGGAGGATTAATTCAAGGCGAAAGGAGCAAAGAATTTAAAAGAAGGAATATAGACTCTGAATTTTTCATTAGTGGTAAAATTCACCATATTATAATGGCCTTTCATAGCTCCAATTGGCGATGCAAGAAGGCATCCGGAACTGTATGTATGAGATTCGCCCGGACGTATTACCGGTTTTTTCCCGATTACACCTTCGCCATCCAAAACTTCCAGATCGTTTAATGCATCATAAATCTGCCAATGTCTCGAAGTTAGCTGAACCGAATCTTTACTTTGATTCTCAATGGTAATAGTATAACCGAAAGCAAAGTGCATTTTATAGTTTTTAAAGAAGGTGCCTTCAAAACTAGTATTCACTGAAATTTTAATGCCTTTGGTAACTTGTGTAATCATCTTTTTCATGTAAAATAAATAACGGTTTACCTATGCATGAGCAGGATATCCGCTAAAGCTGCTAAAATAAAAAAAATCGATTCAGTCCATCTCTATTTAACAATAGTTTAAAATCGGGGCTAATGTCCATCGATTACACTTATGCTAAATTATTTTGAGATATGGGGAAACCTATGGGGGCAAGATAGATAATAGAAATTGATTATGAAAACGTACGATTACTTTATCGGTGTATGACTGTTTTTTCTGTTGAATTTCTGGGCTATAGCTCTTTATATATAGGCAATTGACAATTTTTTACGTGACAAAAACAGGATGGTGCAGAGCCAGAATCAAGGCATTGCAGAACTTAAGTTGGGGTAAGGTTAAACTTTAATGAATTTGACAAATGCAATTTAGTTCGTAATATTTTCAGAATTTGCAGACCCTATACCAATTATTGTGTCATACAGATCTCCAAAATTCCTGTAATAAACCAGAATCAGATATTGGTTCTCTGTAAAATTGAAGTTGCCGCCAACCTTATTGAGGTCTACAATTCCATCTTCGTTTTTTAGCACATATTTATAGTTGTAGAACCCTTGTTTTAGTTTTATGGCGGCTTCCATATTCCCGTTATTGGAATTGTAAATCATTTTATTCTGCTCCTCGAGGGCATAATTGTTAAATTTACCATATACATATACCTCATTTAATCCAATGTCCATGGTGTAGGGAAGACTGAAATGTACAATAGTATATTCTGATTCCCTGGAAAAGTCATCACCCTGCAGGGTCCGGATTGTAAAATCACCATTGATATCAGGGAAATAAGTGTACTCCTTATCATATCTGTAAGAATTTGTAAAAAGGTAGTGGTGGTATAGCTCTTTATATTCGATGTGTGAAATGGCTGAAGAAGGTGCTCTCAAATCACTTGTATCAAAATTCAGAAATTCATTTCCTCCAAAAAAACTGGTCTCGGCATCGTACCTATATGTTAAAGTGTTTCCTAATACGAATTGAGGAGGAACATTAGTTATTGCATTGGACCATTGGTAATTCTGGATTATGGCAACCTTCACTTCTTTTAAAGGATTTACCAGTTGAAGACTGAAAGGAACAATCGTGAATTGCACGGATTGTTTTTGGTTTAGAAAATCAAAATTCCTGGAATTTCTGGTCGTGGCCCCTACGGTTACCAAATCTTTATAAACTACAAATCTCCTTGAAAATTGAAGTTCGTAGTTCGCATTATAAATTTCAAGGACGTAATTACCGCTTACTTTTAAGCTCACTTCCGCATTGGGAATAGTTAAGCGATAGTTGGAGTAGGTTTCAAGGGTGTTATAGCTGTTGGTATAATTAATAATCCTTTGATTGTCAGTGCCCCGAAGATATTGTGATTTTAGAAGTTCGGAGGGAGTCCAGTCATAATCACAGTAAACAATCTTATAATAGTAGTCTTGTTCGCTAGCCGTCAAATCATCAAACTCCAAATAAACAGGCTCTCCAAGGGTAATAACCGGAAACTGATCATCTGTTGGCCCCTTAAAGATTATAGTCTTAATATTTTCTGGTGGGTTAACTTCTTCCTGAACCTGGGAATACAAGTGGCAGCTAAGCAAAAAGAAAAATATTTGTTTAAGAATTAAGCGCATTTTTAGCCTGTTTTTCAGGTAAAGGTAAACAAAATGCATACCCAAAAAAGTCATATCGGTGTATTACCTAAAATTATAGTTAATTATTATGATAACAGTGTCATAAGTGCTATTTTTACGCGAAATTTTGATAAACTAAAGGTTTGTAATCTATGTCTAAAGACATTCGTATTAAGAAGGGCTTGAACGTTAATCTTGTAGGTTCTGCAGAACAAAATACATCCAAATCAGTTTTAAGCAATATTTACGCGATTAATCTTTTGGATTTTTATGGTATCACGCCAAAATTGCTCGTAAAACAAGGTGCAGAGATTAAAGCAGGCGAACCATTGTTCTTTAACAAGGATAATGCCGATATGCTTTTTGTTTCTCCTGTAAGCGGCGAATTAGTGGAAATAATCAGAGGAGCTCGAAGAAAAATACTGACCATAAAAATTCTTGCCGACAAAACCCAGGTTTATCATGAAAATGAAACTTTAAAAGCTAATGCAAATTCTGAGGAAATAAAGTCTATCCTTCTCAAATCCGGCTGCTGGCCATTCATAAAACAACGACCATACGATGTAATTGCGGACCCGGCGGTTACGCCAAAGGCTATTTTTGTTTCGGCTTACATAACAGCACCACTTGCCGCTGATATAGAGTATACTTTAAAGGGTAAGGAGCGTGAATTGCAAACAGCACTGACCGCTCTGGATAATCTTACACCCGGTAAAGTACATGTTTCTGTGGCCAAGGGTTCAAATTCTATTTTTTCCGATCTAAAAAATATTGAACTACACAGCGTTTCCGGTCCTCATCCTGCGGGATTGGTTGGAACTCAGATAAACAAAATTGATCCGATAAATAAAGGTGAGGTCGTTTGGACTGTATCACCCCAGGATCTTGTTATAATTGGGGAGTTGCTTTTAACGGGCAGATTTAATGCCGATCGCATAATCGCCCTTGCCGGGTCATCTGTAAAATCGCCTAAGTATTTTACAACAAAAATAGGAGCGGAGATAGCTACTTTTCTGTATTCCAGCGG
Organism: uncultured Eudoraea sp.; assembly: GCF_947258925.1. Classification (GTDB taxonomy): domain Bacteria; phylum Bacteroidota; class Bacteroidia; order Flavobacteriales; family Flavobacteriaceae; genus Eudoraea. The sequence continues at coordinate 36,359 of NZ_CAMYKG010000028.1, forward strand.
TGTTGTGGACAAAAGATTTCGCGTAATTAACGGAGATGTACTAACAGGTAAAAAAACAGGTCCCGCCGGATACCTCGGTTTTTATAATAATACGGTGAGTGTTATTCCTGAGGGAGATGATTATGAATTCTTTGGTTGGAACAAGCCTGTTTTTGATAAGGTTTCTTCAACAAGAGCGCTTACATTTTCCTGGTTGCAACCCAATAAGAAATATAAATTAGACACCAATACCAACGGCGAACACAGGGCATTTGTGGTTACAGGGATGTATGAAGAAGTATTCCCATTAGACATTTATCCGTTGCAACTCTTAAAAGCATGCATGGTAAAAGATCTTGATGAGATGGAACAGCTCGGATTATACGAGGTAATTCCGGAAGATTTTTCTTTAACTGAATTCATTTGCATTTCCAAACAACCGCATCAGCAGATAATCCGTGAAGGGTTGGATTTATTACAAAAAGAAATAGGATAAACATGAGTACTAAACGATTGACTTTTAAGAAAAGGTTACATATTCTCAAGCATAGATACAGGGGTAAGAAGATGGCTCCTGCATTCAATGCTTTTCATACGTTTCTGTTTTCTCCTGATGAAACTACTCATTCGGGATCTCACATCAGAGCAGCTGACGACCTAAAGAGGACCATGAATACTGTGATTATGGCATTGGTTCCCGTTTTGGTGTTTTCTTTCTTCAATACAGGCTATCAACACTATTCGGCAATAAACGGTTTTCCGGAAAATTTTTCGGTGATTGATCATTTCCTAACCTTTGATAATTTCTGGTTAGGTTTCGTCCAGGTTATGCCTCTGGTGGTAGTTTCCTATGGTGTAGGATTATTAATTGAGTTCATATTTGCAGTAATAAAAGGTCATGAAGTAGAGGAGGGATATCTCGTTACCGGAATGTTGGTGCCATTAATTGTACCTGTTGATACCCCACTATGGATGTTGGCCGTTGCAGTAGTATTTGGCGTAATCATTGGGAAAGAAGTGTTTGGAGGAACCGGAATGAATATTCTTAATCCGGCTCTTACCATCAGGGCCTTCTTATTTTTTGCTTATCCAACCTGGATGAGTGGAGATAAAGTCTGGGTGCATGGAGCTGTTGAGCGTGCGGGTACTGCGGATGCGATTTCAGGAGAAACAATTCTCGGATATCTGGCTCAGAATAACGCAAGTGAATATTCCTATTCTGTTTCCGATATGTTTTTTGGGTTTATTCCCGGTTCTGTAGGGGAAACTTCAGCTTTTTTAATATTATTAGGTGGACTTTTCCTGGTATTTAGTAAAATCGCAAGCTGGCGAATTATGTTGAGTGCCGTGATCGGGGCATTGGTAATGGGACTGATCTTTAACGGAGTAGTTGAAGCTGGATGGATTGTTGAAGGAAGCACATTTTACAGCTTAATGAATTTTGAATTTTGGCAACATCTCCTTGTAGGTGGTTTGGCTTTTGGTATTGTATATATGGCTACAGATCCTGTTACCGGGTCTCAAACGAACAAGGGAAAATGGATATACGGATTCTTGATAGGTTTTATCTCAGTAATGATACGCGTATTTAATCCGGCTTATCCCGAAGGTGTTTTCCTTGCAATTCTCTTAATGAATGTTTTTGCTCCTACAATTGATCATTATGTTGTGAGAGGAAATATCAAAAGGAGAATGAACCGTTTAAAGCAGGCAACTGTTTACCCCAAAACTACAGATGGGAAAGCAAAAGAACTAAAAGTAGAAACAATATAATTATGGCATTTAATAAGGAAAAAAACAGTTATACCGTAATCTTTGCCGCTATTATGGTCATTGTTGTTGGATCAGTCTTAGCATATCTTGCCTCTGCATTAAGTGATAAAATTAAAGAGAACGAGAGATTTGAAAAGCAGCAGAATATTCTGTATGCCATGGGTGTCAACGAAAACTCAAATCAGGGGAGTGTAAATTTTATACCAACTGATAAAGTTGAGGCTGAATTTTCCAAGTTCATTACGGAACAACTAGTCATAAATGGAGATCAAATAACTCAAAATGACGAGGCATACCTAATAGACCTCAAAAGGCAAATCGCTGCCATTAAGAAAGGTGAGGCTGCGGAGCTTCCTTTGTTTATTGGAGAAAAAGAAGGAAAGAAATATTATATCATACCTATGTACGGGAAAGGCCTGTGGGATGCTATTTGGGGTTTTATAGCCCTGGATGAAAAAATGGTTGTCCAAGGGGTTTATTTTGATCATAAGGCTGAAACCCCGGGTCTTGGGGCCAATATTAAACAGCGCTATTTTATGGACGATTTTACAGGAGAATCAATTTTAAGCAATAATCAATTCAAAGGGATTGCCGTGGCAAAAGGGAATAATGATCCTGCTAATGCTATTAAGGATGATAATGAGGTCGATGCCTTGGCCGGGGCCACCATTACGGGTAATGGTGTTTCAGCAATGATTAAGGAAAGCGTAAATTTATATAAGGACTATTTAGAAACAATTAGAGTTAACTAAGAATGGCACTACTTTCAAAAAAAGACACAAATCTTATTTTAGATCCACTGGCAGATAATAACCCTATTACAATTCAGGTTCTTGGTATATGCTCAGCCCTGGCAATTACAGCAGAATTACAGGCGTCAGTAGTTATGGCCATTTCCGTACTTTTTGTTTTAGGAGTAGGGAATGTTGTTATTTCCCTTTTACGAAATATTATTCCTACCAAGATCAGGATTATTGTTCAGTTAATTGTTGTGGCAACACTCGTAATTATTGTTGACCAGGTTCTGAAGGCTTTTGCTTATGAATTAAGTAAGACACTATCTGTTTTTGTAGGGTTGATAATCACGAATTGTATCATAATGGGAAGGTTTGAGGCCTTCGCATTGGGTAACGGACCGTGGAAGGCTTTTTTGGATGGGATCGGAAATTCATTGGGGTATGGAGTAATTTTGATTATCGTAGGATTTTTTAGAGAATTACTGGGATCTGGAACATTGTTTGGAATTCAGGTCATGGGAGATCCTGTAACAAAAACAGGACTATATTCCACAGGATACGAAAACAATGGTTTTATGATTATTCCTCCTGCTGCTTTGATAGTTGTTGGGATTATTATTTGGGTACAGCGCTCAAAGAATAGGGCACTTATAGAAGAAAACTAATTTACTTATTAAAAGAAGATTATGTTAGAACATATTGAATTGTTTTTTAAATCCATCTTTATAGATAACATGGTATTTGCTGTGTTTTTAGGGATGTGTTCATATTTGGCAGTGTCCAAAAAAGTAGCAACAGCGGTTGGGTTAGGAGCAGCGGTAATATTTGTACTTGCTGTAACAGTCCCGCTAAATTGGTTATTGGACCAATATTTATTAAGGGATGGGGCCCTTGTTTGGCTTGGCCCGGAATATGCTGATTATAATTTAAGCTTTTTGTCATTTATTCTATTTATAGCCACTATAGCTACGATGGTGCAGTTGGTGGAAATTGTAGTTGAAAAATTTTCGCCTGCTTTATATAACTCACTCGGGATATTTTTGCCTCTGATTGCTGTTAACTGTGCCATCCTTGGAGGTTCCTTGTTTATGCAGTCAAGAGAGATTGAAACATTGGGATTGGCCTTTAATTATGGTGTGAGTTCAGGAATAGGCTGGTTTTTGGCTATTTTGGCAATTGCTGCCATTCGTGAAAAAATAAGATACTCCAATGTCCCTCCGCCTTTAAGGGGGTTAGGCATCACCTTTATTATAACAGGTTTAATGGGGATTGGCTTCCAAAGTTTCGGAGGAATGCTTACAGGAGGAGATGACGCGCCGGCCGTTGTGGAAGAGACTACTGCCGAGAAGAGTGAAGAGAAGAACGCAAAAGTGGCGGAAGAAATAGACGAGAAAGAGATTTCTTATAACGATTTAATAAAAGACGAGGAATGATTTTAGCTACAAGCACCCTTGGTACTATAACAATTACGGTTATTGCATTTATGATATTATTGTTATTATTGGTGACACTTTTACTTTTCACAAAAGAAAAGCTTTCTCCTTCGGGTCCCGTAACAATAACAATTAATGGCGAAAAAAAGATACAGGTTGCCTCAGGAAGTTCTTTACTTTCTACCTTAGGGAATCAAAAAGTTTTTCTTCCGTCTGCATGTGGTGGAGGTGGTACCTGCATTCAGTGTGAGTGTCACGTACTATCCGGTGGTGGAGAAGCCCTTCCCACGGAAACACCGCACTTTTCAAAAAGGGAATTAACAGAAGGTGCCAGATTAGCATGCCAGGTTAAAGTAAAACAGGACATGGAAATAACTATTCCTGAAGAAGTTTTTGGCATCAAAAAATGGGAAGGAACAGTGGTTCGTAATTACAATGTGGCATCCTTCATCAAAGAATTTGTAGTTGAGATTCCTGAGGATATGGGTTATAAAGCAGGGGGTTATATCCAAATTGAAATACCTGCATGTGAGATTAAGTATTCCGATATAGATATTACGGCTCATCCTGAAGAACATGAAACTCCGGATAAGTTTCAAAATGAGTGGGATAAGTTTAATCTCTGGCCTTTGGTAATGAAAAATACAGAAGTTGTTGAGCGTGCTTATTCTATGGCTTCTTTTCCTGCAGAGGGCAGGGAGATAATGTTAAACGTTCGTATCGCTACTCCTCCATGGGACAGGTCTAAAAACAGTTGGATGGATGTAAACCCCGGTGTGGCTTCCTCTTTTATTTTTGCTCAAAAACCTGGAGATAAGGTAACCATTTCCGGACCTTACGGTGAATTTTTTATAAATGAATCGGATTCGGAGATGTTATATGTGGGTGGAGGTGCCGGCATGGCTCCGATGAGGTCACATTTATATCACTTGTTCAAAACTCTGAAAACCAATCGTAAAGTTACCTATTGGTATGGTGGACGTTCAAAAAGAGAGTTATTTTATATAGATCATTTTAAAAGATTGGAAGAGGAGTTCCCTAATTTTAAATTTTATATGGCACTGTCAGAACCTCTTGAAGAGGATAACTGGAAGGTAAAAGAAAACCTTGATGCTCCCGGTGATGGCTTTGTTGGATTTATTCATAATTGTGTTATAGATAATTATTTAAATGACCATGAATCTCCGGAAGATATTGAGCTTTACTTTTGTGGTCCGCCACTAATGAACAAAGCGGTTCAAAAGATGGGGGAAGATTTTGGTATCCCTGACGAACATATACGTTTTGATGATTTTGGCGGCTAATTATCTAAAAGGCATATAATATAAAAACCGATATTAATCAATATCGGTTTTTTGATAAATGACATAAAATGCAAGCGCTTACAGTACAAGAATTGCACAACCTGGCAATGAATATTGTGGGGAGACAACTTGAATCTGATGGATATGAATTCATGGGTGTAAATAGTAAACCCAAGAAGAATCCTCAGTTTGTGTGTCTTAAAGAAAAACAGCTGCATTTTATTGTAGTTCGGAGCATTATCTATCCAAACAACCCCAGAAATTATAGTAAGGCACTTATGTCCAAAATCAAAGAGCAGGCATCCAAGTTTGAAGCGCGAACCTATTATGCAGGAGTTGGCTTATCTAATGCCCGGGATCAGAACCTTCCGGTTTACCTTAATGAAGCATATATTGTAGATTATGATGGCCTTATTGAAATTTAGAATCCAAGTAGTTGTTAGTTTTCTGATTGGGCTGGCAATGGGTTCTTGTGTACTTGATTCTGGCCCTTATCTTAAAAATACATACTTCGGAGGGGCCTTAGGGACTTCATATAGCATAACAACGCTGTATCAAGGTGAACTAAATCTGGAGAAAGAAATAGATTCTGTATTTGCTGTCATAAACAATTCTATGTCTACTTATATACCCGATTCAGATATTTCAAAAATAAACAGGGGAGAATCTGAAATAGTGGTAGATCAGATGTTTCGCGATGTATTTGAACTTTCTAAAGAGGTATATTACAGTACAAATGGTTCTTTTGACCCAACTGTGGGGGCTCTGGTTAACGCATGGGGTTTTGGTCCTGCAAAGCAACAGGAATTGGATAGTACCAAAGTAGATAGTATTCTCCAATTTGTGGGTTTTGAGAAGGTTAGTTTAACAGAAGAAGGAACTGTTATTAAGAAAGACCCAAGGATATTTTTCGACTTCAATGCAGTGGCCAAGGGATATGCAATAGATCGGTTGGCAGTTCTGCTCGATCAAAAGGAAATTAAAAATTATTTGATTGAAGTAGGAGGGGAGATTGTTAGCAAAGGTGAGAATAAATTAAAAAATAAGTCCTGGATTGTTGGTATTGATGATCCGCAGCTAGAGGAGGGTAGACGATTAAAATTAACACTTCAACTTAGGGATAGGGCTTTAGCCTCTTCTGGTAATTATAGGAAATTTAGGGTTGATTCTATAACTGGTAAAAAATACGTCCATACCATTGATCCAAAAACAGGTTACACCAAAAATGGGAGGATTTTATCTGCAAGCGTTATTTCAAATACTTGTGCCAGGGCCGATGCATATGCTACCGCATTTATGGTAATGGAACTAGCAGAAACCAAAGACCTTTTGGACTCAATTGAGGAGCTTGAAGCCTATATCATCTACTTTAATGAAAATGGAGAGGTAACTGAATTTATGACCCCGGAATTCAAAAAACTTATCGTGCACTAACTATTTCGTAACCACCGGAATTATTTCGCCTTTGGCCAATCGGTATTTTTCAATATCGGCAATCGGCATCTTTGCAGTATAATCCACCTCATTTACTATAAACCCAACTTCTTTTAATCTGTCAAAATAATCACGTCCGTAAATCCTAACATGATCATATTGTCCAAAAATTTTCGTGCGTTCACTTTTGTCCGTAATAGAATCATCTTCAAAGGTTACTTCTCTTTTCAGATCCTGAGGAACCTGGAAAACACCCCATCCGGAAGGTTTTAATATTCGATAAAGTTCACTCATGGCTTTTCGGTCATCGGGGATATGCTCCAAAACATGATTACATAAAATTATGTCAAAAGTGTTATCCTGAAATGGAAGTGCACAAATATCCGCTTTCACGTCTGCCAATGGGGAATTTAAATCGGTTGTGGTGTAATCCAAAAGTTTTAGTTTTCTGAATTTTTTATAGAAAGCCTGCTCCGGGGCAAAATGTAAAACCTTATGAGGTGCTGTAAAAAAATCGGTTTCATTCTTCAGATATAGCCATAATAGCCGATGCCTTTCCAAAGAAAGGGTAGAAGGGGAAAGTACATTCTCCCTTGGGTTTTCATATCCATACGGAAGGAAACTTCTAAACTTTCTACCATCAATAGGATCTGTGTATTTATTACCCTTGAGGGTGAGAGACAGGATGGGTTTTGCCAGGTAACTCAGTTGAATTAAGAGGGGTCTGGGGATACTATTAAGGACATATTTGAATAATTTTTTCAAAGCCTCCTGATTAGAGTTGAAGTTTTTTTGTTCTAAACTCTTCTTCCTCATTACTTTTTATCCCAAGGGCCTCATAAATATATTGAAAGGTGGAAAGCAATTCTGGCTTTCCATTTATAAGGGCAACATTATGTTCGAAATGAGCACTGGGTTTTCCATCTGCTGTGAGGATGGTCCATCCATCGCGCAACTGCTTTATACGTTTTGTCCCCATATTAATCATCGGTTCAATGGCTATAACCATTCCATTAGCAAATTTCTTGCCTCTTCCCCGTTTACCATAGTTGGGAATTTCCGGTCCTTCATGGAGTTTTTTACCGAGACCGTGACCAACAAGTTCGCGAACTACTCCATACCCGTGACTTTCGCAGTAGTTTTGTATGGCAAAACCAACATCGCCAACGCGATTCCCAAGCTTGAACTCTCTTATCCCTTTGTAAAGTGATTCCTTTGTAACCTTAAGAAGATTTTTAGTATTTTCATCAACGGATCCCACCTCAAATGTATATGCATGATCACCATAAAATCCATTTTTCAATGCGCCACAGTCTACAGAAATAATATCTCCGTCCTTTAAAGGTTCTTTGCTTGGGATACCATGGACTACCTGGGCATTAGGACTCAGATTGAGTGTGTTCGGAAAATCATACATTCCCAAAAAACCTGGCTCCGCTCCATGATCGCGAATAAAATCTTCTGCCAATCTGTCCAGATAAAGACCATCAATACCGGGTTTAATTTCAGAAGCTAGCATTCCCAGGGTTTTAGATACTACTAAGGCGCTTTCTCTAAGAAGCTCTATCTCTTCTAATGTCTTTAATACTACCATAGGGTAAATTTACTATTTTAAGGCTATATAAGGGAGTGCCGAGTCATTTGTGAGGGCTGGGCGATACCCATCAATTTAAGAATAGTTGGAGCTAAATCGCCAAGTACACCATCATTAATTTTTTTAATATCCTTGTCAACTAGAATCAAAGGCACCGGATTTGTAGTGTGAGCGGTATTGGGTGATCCATCGGGATTGATCATTGTATCACAATTCCCATGGTCTGCAATTACCAATGTACTATATCCATTCTCAAGTCCTGCATTAATAACATCCTTAGCACAAATGTCAACCGTTTCACAGGCTTTTATCGCTGCCTGCATATCTCCTGTATGACCTACCATGTCGGGATTTGCGAAGTTGAGACACACAAAATCCGTTTCCCCTTTATTTAATTCAGGAATAATAGCATCTCTAATTTCATATGCGCTCATTTCGGGCTTCAGGTCATAAGTTGCTACTTTAGGGGAAGGACATAGGATTCGATCTTCTCCCTCAAAGGGTATTTCTCGGCCACCATTAAAGAAAAAAGTAACATGAGGATATTTCTCTGTTTCGGCTATGCGGATCTGTTTTTTGCCATTAATAGCCAGGATTTCACCCAACGTCTCCCTGATATTTTCTTTGTCATACACGACATGCACTCCTTCATAGGAATCATCATAATTGGTTAGGGTCACGTAATAAAGATCCAGTTTATGCATGTTATATTCGTGAAAATCTTTTTGACTCAGTACCTGGGTAAGTTCTCTGCCCCGGTCTGTCCTGAAATTGAAAAAAATTACAACATCACCGTCCTTTATTTTTGTCAATGCTTCGCCTGATTGATTTACCATAGAAATTGGTGTGATAAATTCATCGGTAATACCTTCATCATAACATTTTTGCATTGCCTCGGAAATGTCTCGGTTTTGTTCTCCTTTTCCATTTACCAATAAATCATATGCTATTTTAACACGTTCCCATCTTTTATCCCTATCCATGGCATAATATCTGCCGACTACAGACGCCAGTTTTGTGTTTTTTTCAGAACAAAAATCGGTCAGATCCTTTAAGAAAGTAATCCCGCTTTTTGGATCCACATCTCTTCCATCAGTAAAAGCATGAATAAATGCATTTTCAACGCCATAACTCTCACTTACTTCAATTAGACCTTTTAAGTGATTAATATGGCTATGTACCCCTCCATCACTGACAAGACCAAGAAAATGTACATCCCTATTATGTTCTTTAGCATAGGTGAAAGCCTCTTTGAGTTCTTTTTCATCCTTCAATGTATTTTCCTTAACCGCAAGATTAATTTTAGCCAAATCCTGGTAAACAATTCTTCCGGCTCCCAAATTCATATGTCCTACTTCACTGTTCCCCATTTGTCCTTCAGGCAGGCCAACATTCATTCCATCCGTGAGCAAGTTTGCATTTGGATAATTTTTATAAAGCGAATCTACATAAGGTGTATTGGCATTGTCTATGGCTGAAACTTTAGGGTCCGGAGATTTACCCCATCCATCCAATATCATAAGGATAACCTTTTTGTTCATGATCTTATATTTAAAGAGTTAGCTAAAATACAGCGATTTACTAAGGTTTACCACTATTCTTCACAGCTTTTTTACAATTCTGCGCATCACTTAATTTCACATATGCAAAAAAAGTAATCCGGACATGGAGATGTTAAAATTACGTTATATAACTGTTAATACTGAAACATTTGTCCATAGTTGGCGTCTATTCTAATATAATCAAAATCTATTCATCAATTAAAATCAAAACATCATGAAAAAAACAATCCTGATTGTAGCCACGGCATTTATGTTTGTGGTAAATGGCGTTTATGCCAACAGAACAGCGAATGAACTTAAATTTACTGAAACTCCCGTAACCGTTAAAAAACTGGCTATCAATTCCTTTTGTAAGGCCATTCTGCAAGGCGATTTAGTAACTGTAAAAAAATTAATTGAACTAGGAGAGGATGTAAACAAAAAATCTTTAGGCATGACCCCTGCTATGTACGCCGCCAGGTATAACAAAGCTGAAATATTAGAGTTGCTTATTGAAAATGGTGCGGATTTATCTATCAAAAATGATAAGGGCTATACTGCCAAGAAGTTGGCAAAACTTTCTAATGCAAAAGAAGCCCTTGCGGTTTTAGAAGGACAGCAAACCTAGAAAGAAATGTTTATTCATCAATCAAAAAAAAAGCCCTGGCCAAATTGCCAGGGTTTTCGATTTAGATTGGTTTACAACCTTTAGTGTTCTCGTAAAAGAGTAAACAAAAATTAAATTAATCAAAATTCAAATCCCGTAAAAGCCCTATACAAAAATGCATAGATGGCCATGAACAACATTAAAACACAGAAAAAAGAATAAATCTTTAAAAGAATTACTAAAAATTCCGGTTTGCAGTCGTCAAATGCCTCCAAATAAAGACTTTTAAAATGCAATAGCGTTCCCATATAGTTTCATTTATGATAAAAATCAAAGCTATAAGGGTTAAATTAGGGGTATAAATCAGATTCGGTGGTAAATCAAATATACAAAAAAAAGAATAATGACCTAAGACAACTGTATTTATCTCACTGAGTCTGTTCTTCGTATTTTTTAATTGATTCTTTAATTTTTTGAATTCTGTTATCCGGATCAGGATGGGTACTTTGAAATTCCGGAACTCGGTTGGAACCTGCAGAAGCCTTTAAGACTTCCATTACATGGATCATTTCTTCCGGATCATAATTACTCTGCATCATAAAGAGGACACCCAGGTCATCACTTTCCAGTTCATCTTCGCGACCATTTGTCAACAATGTGTTTTGACCAATGCTGCCCACAATGCCACCAGCATCTGCCCCCACACTCGCACCCATGGAAATTGTTTTCCAAAAATTACTTTCTGCAATTCGCTCAGCTGAATGCCTGCCTATAACATGACCTATTTCATGCCCTAGTACACCTGCGAGCTGTGCCTCATTCAGTTGTTTGAATAAAGCATATGTTATAAATACCTGGCCACCCGGTAAGGCAAAAGCATTTACTGTTGCATCATCGGCAAGTAGATGAAACTCATATTCATAGGGCGTTTCTCTTGCTATGCTGTTTTCCACCAAGCGGTTCCCGATGGCATCAACAAGGGTCTGAAGGCGTTCATCGGTATATAACCCACCGTATTGTTGCGCTATTTCAGGGGCACTTTGGAGGCCTATAGCAATTTCCTGTTCCGATGTCATATTGATGTTTTGAACTCTCCCCGTATAAGGATTTTCTTCCTTATTATTCCATCGCTGGATGACCGCAAATGCTACTATTATCAAGCCAATAACTATTCTGATTTTCCAACTACCTCTTCTCATAGCATTATATTTATCTAAATAAATCTAAAACATATTGATTGCTCACAAAAGTGTCTGATTGATATCAAGAACATTATCTTCAATATAGGTCTTGATAAACTCTGTTGTTAAATGATCACTACCTAAAAATTCCTCTTTTTTTATTTGCTTTAAAATGTTTTTAAGCCTGAATGTTTTCAGCATTGGTTTAGATAGCGGAGCGTAGCTATAATGCCAGGGCTCATATTTAAAACCTCTCCTTTTGGGATTATCCGTGTAAACAATATAATACCCATATTTTTCAGAATTTTCGTCCATCCATTTTTTGAAACTTTCAAAAGGCCCGCCTGTTTTAAATTTGTCGGGATCTAAAACATCACCATCAACATCTTTCTTACCATCAATAATATCAATATCTGTTCCCCAATGGTGCCTGCTAGTGCCTGGAATTGTGGAATACTCTATTATTTTTTCAATAGCATCCAGCGGTTCCATCCCATCTTCATCTGTATATTTTAAATATTTGCGTTCAAAAATAGCAGCTTGCCTATCAAAATTACGATAACTCGAAACAATTTTCAATTGGATACCATCTGCTGAGGCTGCCTTTTTCATTTCAATAAATGCATCATGAGCTTCCTTCCTCAGGTTAATGCCATCTCCATATAGTTCAATATCTTCTTTTCCCATTAATTCCTCGATGGAATATTTAATGTCCTGAAGAATCAATGTACTCGGGACAATAGTCAGAGCCAGTCCACAAAATCCACTCCTTTTAACAAACAACCTTCTATCCATAATTTTTTATTTAATCCGGGACATATATGATTTCAAATACTAAATCAAAAAAGATACCATTTATAAAATTTAGATTAATAAGTAGGGTCGATTTTCCATAAGTTGATTGCTGATAGAAAATTTAGCCATACTGCCTACTCCAAAGTTAATAAGTATTTTGAGATAACAGATACTCCTAAGAATGTTTATAGGTGGATACTGCCCAAGGTTTAATGTGCAAGTTGGAAAAAATCATTAATGGGAAGTTGAGAGTTCTGGACTAATTTGAAATGTAAAGATACCCCTGATGTTTTCGGCGCAAATCATTAAGCGTGATAATGTAGAAGTAAATCCCATTTTCTAATCCGGAGTTTCTTTGAATCGCAGTTTCCATGTTTGAATAACCATTAAACTGGCCGTCGTAGTTATCCATACTATATACCAAAACCCCATAACGATTAAAAATCTGCAGGGAATTATTCGGGGAATTTTCAATGCCCTCAATAGTTAATACATCATTTTGACCATCACCATTTGGGGTCATATAATAGTTGTCCAGTTCTATGGTATCGAAAGTTTCCAGCATGTCATCATTGCCACCAATCGTAATAATCTCATAATCATTGGGGACAAAAAGATCTGAAGTAATTGTACCGTAGTCTATACCTCCCTCAACACCAGTATTTCCCAAATTCACCCATTGGCTTTCAGATTTACTCCAACCAACAACTTTTAGATCACTAATAAATTCACCTAAAGCGGCAATATTACTATAAACATCCCAGCTAAGGGTTACATTTGAAGGCACATCACCTTCAAGTCTCCAAAATTCTTTGTCAGACACGGACATATATTCTGAAGACCTTTTATCTGTGCTGTAAGTTGCGTTCAAAGTTTTTGAATTATTGGGATCTTCAAAAAAGTATGCACATTTCGCCAAAGAATTTATTGCCATGGATGTTATGGTTAATGGCCTTAGCCTTTGATCGTCCCCAACGGGAAATACGAAAGAATCTTTATTGGTCATTGCGGCATAACCATATACTTTAGAAACGCTACTTTCTCCTGTATAAAAAGAATTGTCAAAGAAATTTGAATAAATCCCTGATTGTGTTCTTGGGGTAATGATATCACCTGTAATTAAATTCCCATTATTGTTTACTCCTAAAGAGGTCTGGAGTACCAACCCGTTTTCCACGGCGACTTCAGCATCAAAAAAGATAGGGGTAAAAGCTCCGGAAACGGTTAATTGGCCAAAATCACTGTAAAAGCCAACAAGTCCCATATTCTGGTCAAAAGTTCCATCATTAATCAGGTCTAGATGTAATCCAACCATTGCAGTTTCATGGATTTGAATGTTGCCATAGTTGTGTAATGCTTCTTGAGCATACATCGGCGTACCCAAAACAATTATGCTTAAAATAAACCCGGATTTCAATATTTGAAAAATATTTTCCATGATTACGGTTTGTTTACTTTCTCCAAGCAATCTCAATTAAAGTCTGAGGGTAGTCTATACTGTTCCCATTACAATACGCCTGTATAAAATCGCCTTCACTTATGTCAATGTTCAGAGTATTGTTATGATTTCCAGCTTGTGCGGCCATGCTGAGGCTGGTAATAACGGTTCCCGAATCATTTTTTCTAATTTCCAGTGTCCATGTTTGGGCGATGTTGGTTTGTGCGGTGATTGCGGTTATCGTTCCGTCCCTTACCATGCGCCAACCGCTGAGATTTGATTGGGCACCATTGAATTGTCGTAGGTACTGATTAGAGGTATTGTTGCTATTTCGTCCCCAACCGACCATGGTTCTGTCAACACTCAACCACTTACTTCGGGTTCCATCATAGATATATAATATGCCATCATCTCCAACGAACATTTGACCACCTGAATTTCCTGTAGGTGTAGAAGTACTTGGTTTGATTCTCAATGGTACGCCAGTACTTTCGATATCGACCTGGGCCGCTGGAGTGGTTGTTCCCACGCCAACCTGACCCGAGGCGTCGATTCTGAAAGCTTCCGAACCGTTGGTTGAAAAACCAAGTTCGTCAGTGGCTGCTTTATATATTCCCGTGTCATTATCGTCTGTAAACCGATATGAGGGTGAACCGGCAGTACCGTCTGAATTATTCAATCCGGACGTTTTGGTCGTCCCACTAACAGTCAATTTATTGGTCAGTCCCGAATTGGTTCCAATTCCCAATCGATTGTTGGTATTGTCCCAGAATAATTGACCATTGTTTTCTGTGATCTTTGTATCTCCACCTGCAAAGAAAATTGATCCAACGGTACCTGATACATCAGTGCCATCAGCACCGTCAGCACCATCGAGACCGGGTATTCCCTGCGGTCCTGTTAAATCGGAAGTTGTAAAACTTGACCCGTCTGTAAAATTCAGTGTAAAAGTTCCGTCACCGTTATCGGTTGTAGAAGCGATCCCGTTACCGTCAGCTCCGTCCGCTCCATTGGCACCGTCAGCCCCGTCAACACCATTTGTTCCATCAGCTCCATCAGCTCCGTCAGCACCGGGAGCGCCCATAGGTCCTGTTAATCCTATTGGTCCTTGGGGTCCGGTTAGATCTGAAGAAGTAAAAGAGGTACCATCCGAATAATTTATTGTAAATGTTCCATTTCCGTTGTCTACAAATGTGAAGGTTCCGGGATTAGAGCCTGACCCACTGCACAGGTCTTTCCATTGTGCGCCATCATAGAGATAGACACATTGGGCTTCTATGTTATAGACTAAAGCTCCGCGCAATGGCGTTATACCTTGCATTTGAGCGGTTGTAAGACGAGTTAGTACGAAAGCCTTGTTGCTGCTTTCTAATTCTAAGATTGAAGCACTGTTTATATTATTGGGGTTTTCACCGATTTTTACCTGTGCAGTCGCTATTGTAGAAAAGACGACTAACAGAGCAAAAATTAACTTTTTTGGGGTCATTTTAGTAAGATTTGGGCCGAAATCAATAATTCAACGTAAAAATAGCCCTTAGATGAGGTCAGGGATAGAAAATGTTGTGTAGTTCTATAAAAGTGTTGTGAAAATTACCTGTGCCACCAATTAGCGGGAATAATTACTTTTTATCGACTTTCCAAAGATTTCAGAATAAGCGATTCAAATACAAGTAACCCGATAAGATGCTTTCGGTTCTTAGAGCGTGTTTTGGAAGATGGATTCCTTATGGAATAAGAATTAGCCAAAAAGGCTTCAATTATTCAAAAGTAAGATAGAAATAACCCTGATACTTCAGATTAAGATCCTTTAAATCAATAATATAAAAATAAACACCTTCCGGTAAATAATTATTTTTTTGATTGCCATTTCTATTTGAAATACCTTGAAATTCATTCAGGTAATTCGTTTTGTCATATACTAATAAACCGGACCTATTAAATACTTTTAATTCATTATTTGGTGATTGCTCAATAATCTTTAGACTAAAAAAGTCATTAATTCCATCCCCATTGGGCGTTATGGCATAGTTGCCAGGTTCGTTGCCTTTGGTATTAAACAAAAAACCCAATGTAAAGATTTCATAATCATTGGCATTGAAGATATTGGAAGTGACGCTACCTTCGCTTACAGTCCCTTCATATTTGGCATTTCCCAAATTATTCCATTGTTCATTTTTCTTGTTCCATCCTGCAACTGTTATACTTTCTCTGTTATTAATCGAAGTATCCATAATGGAGCCGGAGTTCCAATTTAGCGTTATTTGAATCCTGCCGGTTGTAGTCAAATTCCAGAATTCCTGGGTATTTATGCCTCCCAGGCTGTTATCCCTATTTTTACTGTTAAAACTTTTAGCAAAACTTCTGGGATAGTCAGGATTTTCAAAGAAATAAGCACATTTTGCAAGGAATACATCGTCAATAAATTGTACTTGTAGTGGTCTTAACAGGTCATCATATCCAACCGGAAAACTAAAAACCTTTTGCCCTTCAACCCCTACCTGGCCATCAATCTTGGAATGGTTGGCAATACCTATATAATCTGCTTTTGCCGTAAACTTTGTGTAGATATTTTTATTAGCCCTTGACGAGATAATATTGCCATATATAATACCCAAAGAGTTGTCTATATGTATTGGAATGTCCAGATAAAGATTCTTTTCAACTGCTAATTCCAAATCGTAAAATGTTGGACTAAAAGCTCCTGAAATATAAAGCGATTCCTGGTCCTGATAAAACCCAATTAACCCTGAATTTCTATCAAAACTCCCGTCATTAGTAAAATCAGTATGGAAACCCACATGACCTTTGGAATGCAGCTGTAAATTTCCAAAATTGTGTATTCCTGCCTGTCCAAAAAGGGAATAATTAGTTACTACAAGCAGGATGACCAAACGTATTTGAAACATATTATTGAATATTTATTTGCTGCCAATTGGTTCCGTCACTTTGTATCCATACGGCTTTATTGCGCTTTAAGGAATTATTTTGATACCCCCTATTGCATATGTATTTTGTGGTAGTCTTGTTGTTGCCATTACTGATGTTTTTTAGGATATAGATTCTCCCGGGACAACTACTTGCAGATGGAAGTCCAATATTGAGGTTGCTTTTTTTCATAACCAGGGTATAATCATTTTCATTTAGTGTAGTATTTGAGTTTGTTGTTCGGATAGGTGCTGCAATGGCTCCGCCTACATGCAATGTAGATGATGGGGACGTTATCCTTATGCCAATATTTCCATTGGTGAATGCCAGATTTTGATTATTTATGTTATAAGTCCTGTTTTCATCACCTTGTGTAATGTTGCTTGTTGCCAAGGTTGTATTGTCATCTAAATCTATACCGGGGGGACCTGTATCACCTTTGTCTCCTTTATCCCCTTTCTCTCCTTTAGGTCCTTGTTCACCCTGGGGTCCTGTGTCTCCTTTTTCACCTTTAGGACCTGTTTCTCCTATGGGTCCTTGTGGCCCTGTCGGTCCAGTTGCACCATCAGCTCCGTCTGTACCTGCCGGTCCTGAGGGTCCTGTGAGTCCTATTGGTCCCTGGGGACCGGATGCTCCTTGTTCACCTTGCATTCCTTGATCGCCTTTCTCTCCTTTAGGTCCTTGTTCGCCTATTGCACCTTTTGCTGCGGTAGCACCTGCGGGTCCTTGGGGTCCTTTATCCCCTTTTTCACCTTTCTCTCCTTTAGATCCTGTTTCACCGGTATCGCCTTTCTCACCCGTGTCACCTTTAGGACCTGTTTCACCAATGGGTCCCTGAGGCCCGATTGCTCCATCTACGCCGTCTGCGCCTGATGGTCCTGTATCTCCTTTTTCACCTTGAATTCCTTGCGGTCCCATTTCACCAGTCTCACCTTGCTCTCCCTTAGGTCCTTGTTCACCTCGATCACCTTTTTCACCTTTCGGACCTGTTTCTCCTATGGGTCCTGATGGCCCCATTGCGCCATCTACGCCGTCTGCACCTGCCGGTCCTTGTGGTCCTGTCGGTCCGACTTCACCATCTACACCGTCAGCGCCCGCTGGTCCGGTTAATCCTATGGGTCCCTGAGGTCCAACTTCACCATCTACACCGTCAGCACCTGCTTGTCCTGTTAATCCTATAGATCCTTGAGGACCAGTATCTCCTGTGTCTCCTTTTTCACCTTGCATCCCTTGAGGTCCCGTTTCACCGGTTTCACCGGTTTCACCTTTTGGGCCTTTTTCTCCAATGAGTCCCTGCGGCCCAATTGCGCCATTCGTACCTGTAGGTCCTTGTGGTCCTGTAGGTCCGACTTCACCATCTGCTCCGTCAGCACCTGCTTCCCCTGTTAATCCTATAGATCCTTGAGGACCAGTATCTCCTGTGTCTCCTTTTTCACCTTGCATCCCTTGAGGTCCCGTTTCACCGGTTTC
>NZ_CAMYKG010000029.1 GCF_947258925.1 uncultured Eudoraea sp.
AGTACGATAATTCTTAGCTTTTTCTACTCTTACTTTATCTTTCAGGTTATTTTCTTCAAGTATTTCTATTGCAAAATGATACCATGTCATAGCTTTCCCATCTGTAAAATGATATATGCCATATTTAGCGCTCTTAGAATCAATCAAATCCAAAATATATTTTGCCAGATTTTTTGCATTTGTTGGGCATCCCGTTTGCTCATCAGTAATGTAAAGTACACTCTCTGTTTTCGCTTTATTTACAATAGTCTTATAGAAATTGTTGCCGTATTCAGAATATAGCCATGATGTTCTAATTATATAATATTTATCCATTATTTCCCGGATAAAAATTTCTCCGGCTAATTTTGACCTTCCATATTGATTGATTGGATTAGGCATATCTGTAGTAATATACCCCTCTTCCTTCTCCCCGTCAAAGACGTAATCGGTCGAAATATGAATCAAAACCACATTATTCTTCTTACATGCAGCAGCCATATTTTTAACACCATCTGCATTTACTGCAAATGCCCTTTCTGGTGTTTTTTCAGCCTGTTCTACATTCGTATAGGCAGCACAATTAATGCAGTAGTCGTAATTTTCTAATTGAAATTCTGAGTTTACGCTATTCGTATCAGTTATGTCCAAAGTATCGGAATCCCTGAATTTAAAATGTAAGGCTTCATATTTAGCAGCGATTTTCTGCAAGCATTTGCCTAACTGTCCGCTTGACCCTGTAACCAGAATATTCATGGTAGCAAGGCGTTTTTTAACTGCGGAAGGGTTAGATCTTTTTCAGAAATAATGAGTTTGTCATCAGGAAGCAACCAATCAATATTTAATTCGCTGTCATTATAAATAATTCCACCCTCGGCATCTTTATTATAGTAATTGTCACATTTATAAAAAATCTCAGCAGTATCGCTTAATACAACAAAACCATGGGCAAAGCCTCTGGGTATAAATAGTTGCTTTTTGTTTTCATAACTTAATTCAACAGAAAAATGTTCCCCAAACGTAGGTGAATCGCGCCTTAGATCAACTGCTACATCCAAAACTTTTCCTTGCAATACATGAACTAATTTCGCCTGTGCATGATCACCAAGCTGATAATGTAATGCCCGAATAACTCCATAGGTAGAAAAAGACTGGTTATCCTGCACAAAATTTACTCTTTTGCCAATAGCTTGTTCAAAAGACTGTTTGTTGAAACTTTCAAAAAAATAACCCCTCTCGTCATTGAATAACTTAGGAGTTAAGACAAAACATCCCCTTAACTTAGTTTCCGATATGGTCATTGATGTTTATTTAATATTCCTAACAAGTTTATTCCATAGCCACTTTTCATCAGAGGCTTTGCCAGGTTTTTGAACTGTTCTTTGTCTATATATCCCATTTCATAGGCAGCCACTTCAATTGCACCTATTTTAAGTCCCTGTCTTTCCTCTATCACCTCAACAAACTGTGCTGCCTGCATAAGTGATTGAAATGTGCCTGTATCTAACCATGCTGTTCCCCTGTCCAAAATTCGTACACTTAATTTTTGTCTATCGAGATATACTTTGTTAACATCAGTGATTTCCAGTTCTCCTCTGGCGCTCAATGGAATGTTTGAGGCGATTTCTACTACGTCATTATCGTAAAAATAAATTCCCGGAACGGCATAATTAGATTTTGGTTCGGATGGTTTTTCCTCTAAACTGATTGCCTTACCATTATTATCAAACTCTACTACACCATAGCGCTCGGGATCTTGCACCCTGTATGCATAAATGACACCCCCTTCCGGATCATTATTTGACTGCAAGAGTTTAGCCAGACCGGAACCATAAAAAATATTGTCCCCGAGTATCAGTGCAACCTTATCATTGCCGATAAAATCAGCTCCTATTATAAACGCCTCGGCAAGGCCATTAGGTGCTTCCTGTACTGCATAAGAAAAGCTGCAGCCATACTTTTTACCATCACCTAAAAGGTCTTTAAAGAGTGGAAGGTCTTTTGGTGTTGAAATTATAAGTATTTCCCTAATGCCGGCATACATTAGCGTAGATAAGGGATAGTATATCATAGGCTTATCATAAATAGGCATTAATTGCTTACTTACTGACAATGTCAATGGATGCAGACGTGTTCCAGACCCTCCGGCCAATACAATCCCTTTCATTTTTTAAAACTATTTATTTGTACTTTACTATTTATACATTTGATCATAATACTCCTGATAATCGCCAGAGGTTACATGTTCTAACCATTCCTGATTATTAAGATACCATTCTATGGTTTGTTCCAGGCCTTGCTCGAAAGTTACGGAGGGGCTCCATCCCAATTCTTTGTTTATTTTACTGGCATCAATAGCATATCTTAAGTCATGTCCCGGACGATCCTTAACATAGGTTATCAGCTTTGAAGAGGTGCCTTCATTTCGATTTAATTTTTGATCCATCAATTTACACAGCAATTTTACTAAATCAATATTTTGCCATTCGTTAAATCCTCCAATATTGTATGTTTCATGATTTTTTCCCTTATGAAAAACCAGGTCGATTGCAGCGGCATGATCTTTTACGAATAACCAATCGCGGGTGTATTTTCCATCTCCGTAAACCGGTAAGGGTTTGTTTTCAATAATGTTATTGATAAAAAGAGGGATCAGCTTTTCCGGAAAATGATTTGGTCCATAATTGTTGGAGCAATTAGTGATCACATAGGGCAATCCATAGGTTTCACCATAAGCCCTTACAAAGTGGTCTGAACTTGCTTTGGAGGCGGAATATGGGGAATTCGGATCATAGGGAGTTTTTTCCGTAAACAACCCATCCTCCCCTAAGGAACCATATACTTCATCTGTGCTAATATGATAAAAGCGTTTGTTAGCTTTCTTATCCTTCCAATGGTCCCGGGCGATATTCAATAAATTTACAGTTCCTATGATATTGGTGCGAACAAAAGCTAAAGGGTCGCTTATAGATCGATCCACATGAGATTCCGCCGCAAGGTGAATGACCCCATCAAATTGATATTTCTCAAAGATCTCCTCCAAAAACTTTGCATCCAAGATATCTCCTTTTAGAAAAGTGTAATTATCCTGATGTTCCACATCCCTGAGATTTTCCAGATTCCCGGCATATGTAAGGGCATCCAGATTATAAATGTGATATCCGGGATATTCTTTTACAAATCTGCGAACAACATGAGAACCTATAAATCCGGCACCCCCTGTTATTAAAATATTCATGGTAATATGGTTTTTGATATCGGACTACATATTAATTTGTCCTTCATCTGTAATAATCAATTTTGAATTTCGCCGGCTTTTCTGTTTAAGTATTTGATGATATCAATCAAGAAGTAAATAGCAATAAAAATGAGTGGAAGAAGAACTATTCTCTTTCCAAAAAAGGCCTTATGTTCCAATTGTGGCTCTCCAAAGTTAATGATGCTTATTGCATTCTGTTGTTCCTTGAGCTCTATTTTTTTTCGTTCAATATCTCGAATCAGGTTGTTTTTTAATTCAAAAAGTTCAGCGATATCTAATCGTTCCTCATTATCCAATACAATTCGCTGCTCAGAAAATTGACCTTCTACACCGGCCATTTTATCCGCATACTTGGTAATCAATCCATCTATTTGAATCAAGAGGTCTTCATTTTGCTTTATGCGCGCTTTTGCATTTTCCTCCTTAATCTTGATCAATTCATTATAGTAACTATTAGAATTGATGTAGGCCATGACCTTTTGAGTAAATATGGGCCCATTTAAAGGATCTTTATACGAAAAGGTAATCCTATGCTCAAGGGAACTCTTTTTCAAGAGTTCCGATCGAATGATGTCCGTAAACTGTCCATTATCCTGAAATTTCTCCAAAAGCTCGAGGTATTCGAGGTTGTCATCGGAAGAATTCTCTTTATCCAGCATCCGGTCTATTGTAATATCATAGCCTTTCAAATTAGAGGACTCAAAGCCAATTTTCTTAAAAAAACTGGTGTCCTTGGACTCTATATTTGCTTGAATCTCCTTAACTACATCATACAAATAATCCTTGCTTTCTAAATTGGGTTTTACAATCACTTCGGTTTTAAGCTTGTCGGTCACGATTTGGTTTAATCCAAATCCAATAATTGCCCCGGCTATAGCTAATCCAATTAAAATCAGAAAATTCTTTTTAAAGTAGAGGAATACACGTAAAAACCAATTAAATAAATTCTTAAAACCCCTACCAATCATATTGAATAATTGCCCCAAATCTATTTCATCATTTGACGAGGTTTGATCAGTTGTTTGATTGTCAGCCATATTGAGTTAAGAATTAAAAATTTGCTTTAATATTTTATCTGTGATCAGATAGGTCGGTTTTACCCCTGTTGTTCCAAGTCCTCCTGAAGCCAGGGTGCTTCCAGATTCCAAAGGATTATCTGAAGCGTAATAGGCATATCTTACCTTGACATCTTCCCGGATACTTTTCCTAATCCTTGATGCCGCCTGAATGGCCTTTTGATAGTGCACCCCTTCCATTTCGAGCCCAATGGCCTGCCAGGTAGACTCGTGGAAAAATCTAAGAATATCTTTATTTTGTAAGGAAGTGCCTAAGACTGTTACCATAGTCCCTTCAAGTACTTTTAAACCATTTCCTTTAAAATCGCTGCTGCTAAGTTCATTGTTAAAAGGATAGTTATCGGCTGTACCTTCAAAAATATGGGCAGAAGGGATCATTAAATCTCCTTTGCCCCCCTCAAGAATACCTGCTTTCCCCATAATTGAAATTGAAGCCACATCTAAAAAAATGCTTTCACCATTTTCTAAATCATATGGTTTTAAAAGTTCATCGATTGTTTCATACGCCTGTTCACCAAAGGCATAGTCCATTACAAATATAACAGGTTTTTTATCATCGGGAAGGTCAGCATTAAGTTCATAACAACAGGCATCCTCACCTAATTTCGCCATATCAAAAATCTGAACGTCAATATTCGTTCCTGATTTGTCTTCCAGGGAAATCATCCCGTTACGCGTAGCCATGGCAATTACTTTCTTTCGTAAAGCAATATTATCCGCAGAACTTAAGGCCTCATATATCTCCAGCGTATTATTTTTAGGAAACTCCTTAGCCAGCGCTTTTCTCGCAAAGAGGGAATTTACAACGCTATGCATATTAGCGCTGATAATGTGAATCGGTCTTTTTAATAAATGGTATTTTTCTAAGGTTTTCTTTATGGTTTCGGCCCATAACTCTCCATGAATATGGTGCCCCAAACGATCCCTTAACATGCTACTGAACGTAATTACTCTTTTCTCGCCACCTGTTTCCTCCTCTATAGACAGCTTTCCTAACCAATACAAAATCTTAAAAAACCTTTCAGGCTCTTTCTTTGTTGCCAGTTTTTCATAAACATCCAAAACCTCAACAAATGACCTTCCCAGAATATTTGCAGTATGAATTAATGCAGTTTCTTTTTCCTCCCGGGTAAGTTTTGATTTTGTTGCGGCCTTTTCGAGTTTTTTCCAATCTCGAATAGTTTTGTTGGTGTCTTCAATCAATACCCGCTGGCAAATCTTATCCGCTTCTATGTATAAAAAAGTAAGGTGTGTTAGTATGTCATAAATATCTGAGCGCCCTCTTGTAATTTCAATATTCATCTGCTCATCATCTATACGGTAGCAATTTCTTCTCCTTTTGGGAGGAATTATTGGCTTGAAATGAGATTTACCGTAACCCTCATCAGAAGTGAGATTAATATATCTGCACTGCTCTATTCCTGATGGCAACCTTTCCAGAACATAAACAAGACCATTGAGTTCGGTTTTGTCTTCAGCTAATGACCCATAAATCTCAGGATGTAGGGACAAAAGTGCATTTCTCAAAGTTTCTCCTGAAACACCGGTAGGTTTATAAAAGCCCCTGTTAAATAAATGGCGCATAGTAATATACATCCGCTCAATGGCATTTGTAGACTCCTGTGCCCTCGTATTGTCTTTGATTATCTGCATAGGTGATAGCAAAATTACACTTTAAATTGTTGATATATTCAGGCCTGAAAAATAAAGTCCGATGTCTGAGTAATAGCTTCTTCTCCTTATGTCAAAACTATCCCTATTTCTCACGTTGCAATGCCAATTTATCCGCAACTGATCTGTCATTGGCAAGGCGTTGAACCTTATTTTGACCACCTAATTTCCCAATAGATTTCATAAATTCTTTGAAACCTTCTTTTTTAATAGTAGTTACTTTTAATTGCTGGAGTATTTTACCATCAATAAGATCAAAATAATAACTATTTTGTTCTTGCAGGGATGTGTCTAGCGTCTCCATAAATTTAGCCATGTCTGCAGGCTTTCTTTCAAACTCAATAAACCACTCGTGGTACGGGAGTTCATCTTTTTCAGGCGTAATTTGCGGTGCCACGGTAAACTCATTGATGGATGCATCACAGGCCTCAACGGCCTTTTGCATGGCAACTTCAACCTCTTTAGCAATAACATGTTCCCCAAATGCTGAAATGAAATGTTTTATACGACCGGTAACTACCACTTTATAAGGCTTTAATGAAATAAACCGAATGGTATCTCCAAGATTATACCCCCAAAGGCCTGCATTGGTTGAAATTATCATGACATAGTTCGTATTTAGTTCCACTTCACCAATTGTAAGCCTTTTTGGCTGATCCTCAAAGAATTCATCGGCCTTTACAAACTCATAAAAGATGCCAGAGTTAAGTAATAGTAGCATGCCCTCTTCCTTTTGAGAATTCTGATAGGCAAAAAAACCTTCGCTTGCCGGAAATAATTCAATACTATCTACGCGTCGACCAATAAGTTCTTCGAACTTAGCCCTGTAAGGTTCATAGTTAACCCCTCCATAAATAAATAATTTAAAATTCTTAAACAAGGCCCCAACGTCTTTTTGACTCACAGCCCTAAGCCTTTCAAAGTACATTTGAACCCAGGATGGTATCCCAGCAATCAGTGTCATATCTTCTTCGATTGTTTCCTCCACAATCTTGTCGACTTTTGTTTCCCAATCCTCAATGCAATTGGTCTCCCAGCTGGGGAGACGATTTTTTTGGAGGTAGTTGGGCACATAATGAGCAGATATACCTGATAATCTTCCTAGTTTAATTCCGTTTTTTTCCTGTAAAACAGGACTCCCCTGAAGAAAAATCCATTTTCCATCAACAAAATCTGCATTTCCTGTTTCATCTATATAATTCAGAATTGCATTTCTGGAAGCGAGAACCTGTTCTTTTATAGATTCTGAAGTAATAGGAATATATTTGGCCCCTGAAGTAGTTCCTGAAGTTTTCGCAAAATATATTGGTTTTCCGGGCCAAAGCACGTTTGGTTCCCCAGCAACTGCTTTTTCTACATAGTTACGTAAAGCCTCATAATCCCGTATTGGTACTTTCTTTACAAAATCTGAATGACCTTTAATCTGATCAAAATCATGATCTATACCAAATTTTGTGTTTACGGCCTTTGCTATTAAACTGCTAAAGACTTTATCCTGGATTCTTAAAGGGTTCTCGGCCCATTTAGTGGTCTTTCGTGCAATATTCTTTGCAAATATCCGGGCTGCCAGTGATTTTAGAGACATTCTTTTTAATTAAAATCTATATAGTCTGTTGGATTTACAGGATTCCCATCATTCCACAATTCAAAATGCAAATGAGGTCCGGTTGTAAGTTCTCCCGTATTGCCCACTGAAGCAACAACTTCACCTGCCCTAACCAAATCTCCCTGATTCTTATTCAATGACCCATTGTGTTTGTAAACAGAAAGCACCCCATTTCTATGTTCCATAATCAGCACATAACCGGTTTCAGTGGTCCATTCTGAAAAAATTACCGTCCCTGCTGCGACAGCTTTGACCGGTGTGTCTTTGGGAGCAACAATATCAACTGCATAATGTTTGTCCTGCACATCATAGCCCTGAGAAATTGTACCACTTACGGGTGCAAAAAACACAAGGCCATCTCCCTGCTTGCTCTTTTCAAAAAGATTGTACTTATCTTCTAAGGCTACTTCAGCCCTTAGAATAGAATCCTCCCTGATCGGGGATAGATCAACGGTGGATGGATCTATTTTAAATTGTTCAAAAAGGGAATCTCTATTCATCTCATTATTTTCGATATCACCCCTAAGAACCATTCGGATATTACTTAGATACTTATTGGTATAATTCAGGGCTGTTACCAAAGAATCTGTTTTATAGGTAAGTTCTGTTGCCTGCTTCTTAAGTTTTGTAGAAGAATATCCGGGGATGTACTCCCTTAACGGGGTAAAAGCAATAAGCAATGTTGTAAACCCAATAAGCCCTATTATAAATAAAGATCCTGTGACAAAAACATTAAGTCTGCTAAGCTTAAATGAAATCTTTTCCTCGAAAGTGCTTTCATTAAGTATCACCAAACGATACTTATGGAGCAGCTTTCTTCGAATTTCCTTTCTTTTCTTTCCTTTTTTTGCCATAAAACACAAAGATAAACTTCGCAATGAATTAAGCGGTAAATACCTGTTAAATTTATGTTCTCCCTAAATTCGAGGCATTTTTTAATATACGATTGGGAAACATTTTTTGATCTTTACAATTTAAAATACATCTTCTCGTTACTATTAACATTAATATAAGTACTTTTTTAGTACCTTTGTAATCCATTAAATTTAAAAATTATGGTATCATTATTTACCTTTTTGGCCATAGGTCCCTGGCAAATAGCCGTTGTTGTTGTGCTTGTATTATTATTATTCGGAGGAAAAAAAATACCCGAGTTAATGAGAGGTTTGGGAAGCGGCATTAAAGAATTCAAAGATGCGTCTAAAGAAGACGAAAAGCTGGAAGAGAATAAGGAAAACTAACTTTAGATTCCTTAAAATATTAAAGCGCCAGATTTGGCGCTTTTTTTATGCCTTATAAACAATTTAAATTCGATAATATACCTGTCGTTTTATTTTTATTTGAATACCGCTCCCCTTTTTACGGTTGCCAAATTGCGATTATCATACATATCTGTAGTCTTTTACATACATTTCGGAGCTCTTTCCTGCGCTCCTTTTATCGATGAAATACATAAGTTGAACGTACACGACAGAAAACTTCTCTTTCACAACAAAAAGTAATTCAGGAGCATTAATACCACTAATTTCGACGTTAAAACATTCGTATTGGTCAAGCTTTGCCCAAATATTAAAAATGTTTTCCTATGGAAAACGACCATTTTTACAAGCATCTGAACTAATGAATTCAAAATTAATTGCGTTTATTTTTGTAACAATATTCCTTTCTTCAATAAGGGTTCAAGCGCATTGGAGTGAATCGATAAAAGAATCCACATCGGTAATTGTGGATACTTTTTCTCCTTCCATCAATTCAAATAAAACTTCTAGTACCGAATTTTCAACGCCCGAAGCTGATACTGAATTTAAGCGAGTAGCCAAAGAATATGGCATTCCCTCCAGATTAGTCAAAGATTTTAACGGTATTAACAACGGATATTATGTAATTGCCGGGGTCTATGGAGATCAGATCAATGCCAATAAATTTGTGCAAAAATTAAAACGTTTGCGACTTAATCCGTCGATAATTAAACATCCGGTTAGTAAACTTAATTATATCTCTTTGGGGCATCATGAGCACTGGAAAGGAGCTATCAGTTCATGTGTTTCAGAAATGAATGGCAAATACCAATCAGAGGTTTGGATCATGAATGTTCAAAATGGTAAATCCAAAATCCCTATTGAGAAAAAGCCAAGTATCGACAAACCGGACATTAGGTCCGGGAATACGTCAAAAGATTTTCTTGAAGCCGCAAAAGAAAATAAGGTTGCTGCAAGGGTAATTCCTGAATTTGAGGGCCTGAAGAATGGTTATTATATAGTGGCAGGAGTGTTTGGTGATTCTAAAAATGTTGCTTCTTTTCAGACTAAACTTCGCAAGAAAAAGCTTGATTCGAGGGTTATAACCCACCCGGAAAGTAAATTAAACTATGTAATAGTGCGGGAATCAACAGATTGGAGGGCCTCTATACTAGCTTGTCAATCCAAATTAGATGGGAAGTATAAAGACAAATTATGGATTATGAACGTCAATAATCCAAATGAAAAACCTGCGTTCAACGAAGCACAATTAACAAATAAGAAAGAAGCAGTTGATTACCCCACACCAGTCATAAATACTACGAAGTCTAAAAATTCCAAATTTGTTTCCAGGTCCACTAAAAAAAGAGCCGGCAATAGTACAAACGACAAACTCCTTGAAAAGGCAGATCTTTACTTTGATAAAATGTGGTATGCCGAGGCAGCGGATCTTTACGAGCAGGTACTGGAACTTGACCCCAATAATCAATCCTTTAAAATAATAGAAAAAGCAGGGGATGCCCATTATTATAATACCAATATGGAGAGGGCGTATTATTGGTATGATAAGCTATATACTAATTACAAAGATGAAATGTCTGCCGAAAACATATTTAAATATGCCCATTCTTCTAAAGGGACTGGCAAATATGCAAGGGCTAAGCGCTTAATGAGATTATATGACAAGGAAATGAAAAAAGGTAATAGCCGAGCTTTAGAAGATTTCTCCAGGGCAACTCCCGATGAAGTAATATTGGACAATATTCTCAGTGCTGAGGAAACATTTTCCATTGCAAATTTGGCTATCAACTCCAAGTATTCAGATTTCTCTCCAATGTTCTATAATGATAATGAACTAGTCTATACATCAGCTATGGACTCTTCCTTTTTAAATACCAGGCGGTATAAATGGAATAACCAGCCTTATCTGGACCTATATGTGGCGAAGGTAAACCTGGAATCCCAGGAGGTAAAAGATGCGATCAAATTTTCTAAAAAGATAAATACCAAATACCATGAAGCTGCGGTTACCTTTTCTCCGGATAATAAAACCATGTATTTCACCCGAAATAATTACGGCAAGAAACTGAAAAGAGCTAAAAATGGCGATAATAATTTAAAGATTTACATGTCCAAAAAAGTTGACGGCGAATGGACTGAAGGAAAAGAGTTACCCTTTAACAGTGATGATTACTCCACCGGCCATCCGGCACTTAGTCCTGATGGAAAGCAATTGTATTTTGTTTCGGACATGCCCGGAAGTATAGGTATGACCGATATTTTCGTGGTGGATGTATTAGGCGACGGAGATTTTTCTGAACCAAGAAACCTTGGTCCTGAAATAAATACGGAACGAAAGGAAATGTTCCCTTTTATTAACGAAAAGAAGCTCTATTTTTCTTCCAATGGCCATGTCGGAATGGGTGGGCTGGATATCTATGAAGTAGCTTATGACGATGAAGCCGGTTTCCTGGAAGTAAGGAATGTTGGGAAACCTGTAAATAGTAAAAAAGATGACTTCTCTTATATCGTAAATGAAGAAACTCAAAAAGGGTTCTTTGCGTCGAATCGCAGAGGCGGGAAAGGAGATGATGATATCTATTCCTTTCAGAGACTTCTCCCGGAAGAAGCAAACGAGAATGCAATTGCAGGTGTTGTTACGGAAGTGGTGACAGGTGAAGTAATGCCCGAAGCACTGGTGATGCTCTTAGATGAAAATAACATTAAATTAAAAGAAGTAGTTACCGGAGAAGATGGCAGTTTCGTATTCGAAGACCTTGAAAGTTCCACAAAATATATTTTAAAAACCGTTAAAGACACTTATGATATTGACGAGCAAACTGTCCTTACCGAGGATAACATATTAGTTCAGACTGATGTATCCCTGAAGAAACTTCAGGATCTTGTGATGATAGAAGATGGAATAAAAAAGCTGAAAATAGATATGATCTATTTTGATTTTGATAAGTTTTATATACGTAATGATGCCGCCAATGAGCTCGATAAACTCGTCGATATAATGAAGGAAAACAAATCTATGGTTATCAAAATTGAATCTCATACAGATTCGAGGGGTAAAAAGGCGTACAATAAATACTTATCCGATAAAAGGGCAAAATCTACTCGGGAATATATTATTTCAAAGGGGATTTCTCCAGCCAGGATTGAAAGTGCGATAGGCTACGGAGAAGAACGCTTGCTTAATGAGTGTGATGGTACGGTAAAGTGCTCATCTGCAAAACATCAACTCAACAGGCGTTCAGAATTCATAATTGTGAAGATGTAATTTTAGCAGAAATTGTTCTTTTTGCTATTGCCGTTTTTAGTTCAAAATACCTGGTAAGCGCCCATTGATCCCATTTAAGTAGTTGATTCTTACCACTTAATGAGGCACTTTCACAACAAAAAATCCTAAAAAAATACGGATTGAGAGGATCTTCAGTTATATATATAGTCATTGACCAAAAAACCAACCCTATGAAACATATATTACTTCTAAAAGAAATTTATCTCGAGGCCTTTAAAAATATTGGCCATGTACTTGTAAAAAATTATTTCAAGGTATTTTCGTGGTTTTGTTTTATCTCATTTATTATTGTGCTTTATGCATTTTTATTTAGAGTAGCCACCGGATTTGCATTTGATTAATACCAAGCAACCTAAATTTCAAAAAACGCTCCCCAGGGAGCGTTTTTTTTTATTTCAAGGGGAACTATATCTTTTTCTATATCGTCCAAGCTGCGTGCATTTAAACGCCTAATTAGTACCGTTCAAAGATTATGAACTTCAACCTTATTCGTACGCCAAATATTTATGCTTTTTAACCGATTTATATACCAGATTTAATCCTTAAAGGGATCTTTGTCTTGAACAACTTCAAAAAATACACTTTATGGAAAAAATATTACTCTTCAGAGAGATATACGTAGAAGCTTTCAGGAACTGGACTAATATGTTTTTAAAAAAATACTTTAAGGTATTTTCCTGGTTCTGCTTTGCTTTACTGCTTATAACGATCTATGCATTTATTTTCAGGGTAGCTACAGGCTTCGCATTTGATTAATTAAAAGAAATATAACACGCCAAAAGGCCCTGAAAAATTAATTTTTCAGGGCCTTTTTATTATAAAAAAATGCGTTTGTTCTCTATTTGAATTTAACCGTTTTCAAAATGGCTTCAAGTTCAAACATATAATCCCTCTTGTTGGTCGCGGGAGCAAAAGTAAAGCCTTCTAAAATTAATTTTCTGTTATTGGCCTTATCATTGATAATATAGGTCAGGAAGGGTCCGGCCATAGGGTAGTTTTCAATTTCCCAAATACCCCGGGCTTCTGCAGCTTTCCTGCCAGATATTTCGGCCGGAAAAACATAGGGCGCAAATGCTTTTTCTGTTACCATATACGTAGTTTTATTGGGTATATCTGGTCCCGGAATATACTTCTTCCCTATGGAATCCCTCATCTTTACAATATCCCTGACGAAAGTGGAGTCATTATCAAAACTGTCCCAGGGCATAGCATATACTATAATATTCATAGTGCCTTTGGGGATTTCACGATCTATCCAAACAAAATTATCTTCTTCTTTGCCAAGCTTATAAATCGAAGGAAGCCTTAGGGAAATGTCAAATTTGGATTGTAAGATGGTGTCCTTGTTTAAAGAACGAAGAAATCTTTTTTGCGCTTCTTCCATCTCCGTACTTCTGAAGGAAGCAATGATTTTATCGGCTCCGGCATCTATATTATTAATGATTTCTTCTTCGGTTCTGCCTTTTATTACCCCCACTTTTTGGGGAGTGGCATATAAATCCGTCTTTATGTGAGCCAGATCCAGGCTATCCAGGCTTACATACAGCACAGAACGTCGATGCCTTGTCATCCCTGTGAACACTTGTTTAGGCATATGTTCAATTGAAAATTGAGGTTCGTTCCAAGTAAGCCCCAATATTGGTGCAGCAAAATGTTCCCGGACTTTATCCCCCACTTTGCCTTCCCAAAGACTGTTGTCCATAACAACCGCCAGTGAATTAACCGCCCCAACGGAAACCGGTTTATACTTCTTTTTGTTTTTGTCGTTACAGGAGATAAAAATAAAAAGGGTTAAAAGCAGCGTTCCAAAGAATTTCATAAATTTTATTTTAGGATGAACAATCACACAGTTTTAATCTTGTGCCCGGTTGAAGATTGCTACCACTAATACCGTTCCATTTTCGTAAATTTTCAATGGTAATTCCAGGATATTTTCTGGAGATGGTCCATAAGGAATCGCCTTCTTTTACTGTATGAACTTTTGAGTTGCCGGTAGAAACCCCGGCAACCGAAGATTTAATTGTTGTTTTCTTACTACTCGAAGAAGCTGTAGTTACGGGCTTCCTGGGGTAGATCGTAAGTCGTTGACCGATTCTCAAATTATTACTTCTAAGACCGTTCCAGCGTTTTATTTGGCTCACCCCAACTCCGTATCTTTCTGCAATTTTTCCGAGGTAATCTCCGCTTCTTACCCTATATCGAATTCGCTCATCAGCAGTAACCAATTTTGGTAAATTGCTGTCTTTGCTTTTATTTTCCTTTTCAGCAAATGCATATATAGCGGTCTCATTGGTTACAAATTTACCGATGGCATCTTTGGGTAAACGCAGCGTATAGTCTTTACCTTTAATCTTAGGAATAATATCCAATTTATAGGAGGGGTTAAGTACTTTTAACTCTTCCTTGCTTACTCCTACCAACTTTGAAATTTGATCGAATGTTATCAGCTTTTTAACATGCACGGTATCTGTCTCAAAATAAGGTCGCTCTACTCTATTTAGCTTAATCCCATGCTCATTTGCATATTCAAATAAATACATCGTTGCCAAAAAGGCTGGTACATAACCTGCTGTTTCCCTGGGCAGATTTCTTCTGATATTCCAATAATTAGTATACCCCCCGGATCTTCTAATAGCCTTATTTACATTTCCAGGTCCTGAATTATAAGCCGCCAAAGCTAAATCCCAATCTCCGAAAGTATCATAAAGTTTAGATAGGTATTTACATGCAGCAATTGTTGATTTTATAGGATCGCTTCTCTCATCCACATAGCTGCTTACGTCCAAACCATACATTTTTCCTGTACTGTACATAAACTGCCATAGACCTGTAGCTCCAACTCTTGATTTTGCGCGAGGGTTTAACGCAGATTCTACAATTGCAAGATATTTTATTTCCAAAGGAATATTATAATTGTCCAATTCCTGTTCAAACATGGGAAAATAGAATTGACTTGCCGTAATCATACGCTCAATAAACTCATGCTTACTTGTTAAAAAGGACTTGATTACTCTTTCCAGTGAGGGGTTATACGCAATATTAAAAGGGGTTTTCTCATTTAATAATTCCAACCGCTCTTTTAAAACCTCCGTATCCAATGTGAATTGGCTTATAGAATCTGTTTCCGGATTAGAAACATACGTATATATTTCATCATAAAGCTTTGCGTTTTCATATAGTTCACGCATCCACAAGCTATCATATTTAGCGGCTTTGGCGTTGTCCTGCAGATTGTATCCTTCCACCGCGTTTGTTGCCCCGCCAGAAGTTTCCTCAGGGATCAATGTTTCATTAAACACCCCATTCAGATTGATTGGTTTTTTGACCAATTCAACCTTATTTTTTGATAAGGTGCTTATCTCGGTATCTGCATCGGGTATAGCAGGTTCATCTTGCTTTTGCGCCATCAATGGCGATATAAAGACAAGAAGAAAAATAACAATAACAATTTCTCTAATTGCGGTCATAAAACTGAATTTTGGCCGTAGGGTGTAAGCGAAAATCGCATTTTTTTATGAAACATTAAAATAATGCTTCTTAAACTAT
Source organism: uncultured Eudoraea sp. (assembly GCF_947258925.1). GTDB lineage: Bacteria > Bacteroidota > Bacteroidia > Flavobacteriales > Flavobacteriaceae > Eudoraea. The sequence continues at coordinate 15,683 of NZ_CAMYKG010000029.1, forward strand.
GATTAAAAAAACAAAGAATGCTGTTTATCGATAACGCTTTTAGCCTTCTAATATTGCTGCAATCCCTGGAAGAGATTTCCCTTCAAGGCTTTCCAGCATTGCCCCTCCGCCAGTAGATACGTAGCTAACTTTGTCTTCAAAACCAAATTGTTTTACGGCAGCAACTGAATCACCGCCTCCAACCAAGGAAAATGCGCCATTTTCTGTTGCTTCAGCAACAAAATTTCCAACCTCAATGGTTCCTTTAGCAAAGCTTTCCATTTCAAAAACACCTACCGGACCATTCCAGAGTATTGTTTTGGAGGAGTGTATAATGTTTCTAAAAATATCTAATGTCGCCGGCCCGGCATCTAATCCCTGCCAGCCATCGGGAATTTGATTAACAGCAACAATTTTTGTGTTGGCATTGTTATCAAAGTCATCAGCAGCAATGACATCTACCGGAAGATGGACCTGAACTCCCAGCTCTTTCGCTTTCTTAAGTATGGAGAGTGCAAGTTCCATTTTATCATCTTCACAAATTGAATTTCCAACTTTACCTCCTTGTGCTTTAACAAAGGTATAAGTCATTCCGCCTCCGATTATAAGATGGTCAATTTTACTTAAAATATTTTCAATTATCGTAATTTTTGAAGACACCTTGGCGCCTCCAAGTATTGCTGTAACCGGTTTTTCCCCTGTTTTCATGACTTTCTCTATTGCCTTAATTTCCTTAGCCAACAGATAACCAAAACATTTTCTTCCGGCGAAAAACTGTGCTACTATTGTTGTGGAGGCGTGAGCCCTGTGAGCTGTTCCAAAAGCATCATTAACATAAATATCTCCTAATCTTGCCAATTGCTCTGCAAAAGCAACATCTCCTTTTTCTTCTTCGGAATAAAAGCGAAGGTTTTCAAGCAATAGAACTTCTCCGGTTTTCAATTTCTTTACCGCCTCTTCCACTTTATTCCCAATGCAATCATCTACGAACTTTACCTGCACCCCCAAAACTTCGGATACTTTACTGCAGATATGCGATAGCGATAATTCCGGATTTCGATTTCCTTTAGGCCTGCCCAAATGACTCATAAGAATTGCGCTTCCCCCGTCTTCGAGGATTTTGATAATGGTAGGTCTGGCCGCTTCAATACGATTCGAATCGGTTACATTAAATTCGTCATCCAATGGAACATTAAAATCTACCCTTATTAATGCTTTTTTGTTTTTAAAACTGAAATCATCTATTGTCGTCATGCAGAATACTGTTTTAGAGAATCGCAAATGTAAAGATTTATACAATTCGGATAAAGGCAGCTTCAATAATTTCTTATCAGAAAACCAAATGTTATATATTTGAAGGTATGTTATTCAAAGATATTCTTGGGCATTCGCACATTAAAAATCATTTATGTTCAAGTGCCGATGCCGGACGTATACCCCATGCACAATTATTTGTTGGTCCTGAGGGATGCGGCACCCTTGAAACGGCATTAGCCTATACCCAATATCTATTATGCGGAAATTCTGGTGGTGAAAATTTTCCAATGGAGAATCCATGTAACGTAAAATGTGCTTCGCTATCTCATCCTGATTTGCATTTTGCCTTTCCCGTTTCCAATTCAGATAAGGTCAAATCACATGCTGTTAGTGATAATTATATTCAGGAATGGCGGAGTTTTGTGGAGAACCAGGCTTATGGAAACCTTTTTGACTGGTATCAGCTAATTGGTATTGAAAAGAAACAAGGTCAAATAGGTGTTGACGAAGCTCATGATATTGTAAAAAAACTCTCCCTAAAATCATATGAAGGTGGTTATAAAGTAATGATCATCTGGATGGCTGAGAAAATGAATATCGCAGCCTCAAATAAACTATTAAAACTAATAGAAGAACCGCCGGATAAAACCGTATTCATTTTAATAGCCGAAGACGAGGAACAGATTATGCAAACCATACGTTCCAGGTGTCAGATTTTACATTTTCCTCCTTTATCTGAGGATGCAATTGCAGGTGCTTTGGTAGAAAGAGGTTTATTGAGGGAGGAAGCTTTAAAGGTTGCCCATGAAGCAAATGGCAATATGAATAAAGCGATAGATCTTATGAACAAAGATTCAGAAGATCTAATTTTTGAAAAGTGGTTTGTTCAGTGGGTAAGAAGTGCGTTTAAAGCTAAGGGCAATAAGGCGGCAATTCATGAACTAATACTTTGGAGCGAAGAGATTGCCAAAACGGGAAGAGAAACACAGAAAAAGTTTTTGAAATACTGTTTGGCGGTCATCAGACAGGCCATGTTGCTGAATTATAACGTCAAAGAACTGGTGTATATGCGGATCCATATTGATGGTTTTCAATTGGAGAAATTTGCGCCTTTCATTCATGAAAATAACATTATGCCTATTGTTGACGAATTTGAAGAAGCCATATATCATATAGAGAGAAACGGAAATTCCAAAATAATACTAACCGATTTATCTATTAGGCTCACCCGTTTGCTGCATAAGCGAGCTGCCTAATACATATCATTTCAGTATAGTACAAACAGAACCTTAATTATGGAAAACATCTTAAACAATGCTACGGTAACATTATTATTGCTGTTCTTGATCATTACTTTTTTACAAAGTGGTCTGGATAAGCTTATTGACTGGAAAGGCAATCTGAGCTGGTTAAAGGGTCATTTTGCCCAGACACCGCTAAAAAATCTTGTTCCCTTATTGCTGAGTACTATCCTGGTTATTGAAATATTGGCAGGGGTACTATGTACCATCGGATTGTGTCTGCTGTTATTTTTTGACGATCCAAAAATAGCCTTTTATGGAGCCATAGTATCTTGTATGGCGTTGCTGATGCTTCTTTTTGGTCAGAGAATAGCCAAGGATTATGATGGGGCCAGGACTATAGCGGTCTATTTTGTACCCGCCATTTTCCTTGTTTTTTTACTTCAAACCTGATTAGAATCGTAAGCCTACTCATAATTCTCCTCCGGGAGGCCAATACTAAAACGTATTATTTCTTGTATTTTTCGTTGAGGATTTTCAGGACTTCTTCGGTAAGGTCTTTGGTCTCGGTCCCGTATAAAACACTACCTCCATCTCCTCCGCTCAGAATATAGGTATAGCCATTACTTTTTCCAAAGGCATTAATCTCCTTCTTAACCTTACTGATCAAACTATCCATTTCGGCCTGGCCTTGCATTTGAATTTGCTGCTCCTCCTGTTGTAATTGCTGGCCTATAAACTGCCCCTTTTGTTGTAATATGCCATATTCCTCCTGTGCTTTGGTATCTGACATTCCCTGTGCTTTTGTTTGGAATGCCTGAGCCTCTATTTGAAAAGCCTGGGAAATGCTATCCCTTTTCTTACCCAAGGCATCTGCCTTAATTTTATATTTTGCTTCTATATCAACTTTTTCCTGATACCCTTCCATCAACTTTACATTATCCACAAAACCGATCTTGTTTTGTTCACATGCAGTCGCTATAATTAAAAATATTACTAAAACTAGTTTTTTCATTTGTGTTCTAAATTTAGTTTGCAAAAATACTAAAGGTTTTTGGAATGGTTTTAGTTTTGATGACTATTTACAAATTCCTGGGCAAAATAATTATAGCGCCTTTCTTACCAAAGAAAATTTACTATAAATAATATTTATACTTAAGTGGTGACTCTATATTTTTATTCTATTATAATGCCGTGCATATAAGCCCGTATAAGGGACAATTAGTATTGCTTAGGGGTAATCTTATGACAGAAGGTTAATTCTTCTTCAGGCCGCTCCAAAACGAATTTTAATCGTTTTTAAGAATGTAAAGAAGAGACGAATACTCTTTTGTTTTCCATGCCTTTATATTTGATTGGAGGCCAATGAAAAATGCTTTCATAAAATTTACTTTGCCTCTTTTATATTTTTCGGAAAGCAGTGAGACGTAAAAAGAATCGAAGATCATAGGTTTAACTTTTATTACCTTCATACCATGTTTGGCAAATATCCGTTTTATGGCCGTTTGTGAGAAGTGTGAAAGATGACGGGGTACGTCGTAGGCTGCCCAATATTGTTTATAATATTTTGCATCATATGATTGAAAATTAGGAACAGCAAGCATTAAAGTTCCATCTTCTTTTAAGAGCGAACATATTTTATCTATTTGTGCATCAAGATTCGATAAATGCTCAAGAACATGCCACATTGTGATTACCTGAAAGCCCTCCTCCTTAATGAAATTAATATTTTCTTTTAGTTGCAATCCCTTCTCCTCGGCTAAACCCCTGGCCAACTTATTTGGTTCTACTCCATAAGTATCCCAACCATTGCTTTTCGCTATTTCAAGGAAAGAACCTGTGCCCGCTCCAATATCCAGAAGTTTTTTGTTTTGATTACAATATGCATTAATCAGGTTAATTTTGCGCTTAAGACTATATCTTTTCACATACTGATATAACTTGTCCATCAAAGTCCTTCCTGAATCTTTATGGGAAATATAGGATTCACTATCGTAGTAATCTTCAAGATTTTTTGGCTCCGGATGCGTTTTTAACATATTGAATTCCGAATCCAATATCAATTCGAATTCTTCTCCCGTAAATGAAAAATCTTTTGTCTTTAAAAATGGCTTCATTTCTGTTGATATGATCTAACCATACTTTCCTTTACCCAGGCTAAAATAATAGTCTTTTTAAAAATCTATTCCAGATAAAGGATGAACACTGTGATTTTAGATCGAATATACTTTTAAGTATCTTATTATAAATTCAATGTCAAAATTCCTTCGCCTATTATAAGATTCCAATTGGTATCCTAATAAATTGTTCCACGTGGAACAATTTTAAACTACCTGCCCATGTAGACCAGTAAGACACTTATGTCGCTTGGTGAAACCCCACTAATTCTAGAAGCCTGTGAGATCGTAACAGGCTGTATGGCCTCTAACTTTTCCCGTGCCTCATAAGAAAGCGATTTTAGCTTTGTGTAGTCAAAATCTTTAGGTATTTTAATATTTTCTAATCTTTGTAATTTGTCTGCGTTGTTCTTTTCCTTGGCTATGTATCCCGAATATTTTACCTGGATTTCAGCTTGTTCCAAAACCTCCCTGTTTAAATTATTCTTACTTACATATTCCGAAACCTTTTCCAGTTGCAGCATATGAGACATGGTTACCCGAGGCCTGGAAAACACCTTAAACATTTTATCAGCTTGCTTTACAGGAGATGAAGAAACATCTTCCAAAATAGGATTAATATGTTCCGGGTCAAAACTTGTGTTTCTAAAAAACTCAATAAACTCGTTAGATTTTCGTTCTTTTTCCCTCATTGCGAAAAGTCGTTCTTCATTTGCCAGTCCAATCTCATAACTTTTAGGGGTTAAACGCAGATCAGCATTATCCTGTCTCAGCAGTGTTCGGTACTCTGCCCTCGAGGTAAACATCCTGTAAGGCTCTTCCGTGCCCTTCGTAATAAGGTCATCTATTAAAACCCCAATGTATGCCTCATCTCTTTGCAACATAAAAGGATCCTTCTCATTGATCTTAAGATGTGCATTAATCCCCGCCATGAGCCCTTGTGAAGCCGCCTCTTCATAACCAGTAGTGCCATTGATTTGTCCGGCAAAGTAAAGATTAGCAATTAGTTTGGTTTCCAGTGTATGCTTCAATTGAGTAGGGGGGAAATAATCATATTCTATTGCGTAACCAGGTCTGAAAAATTTGACATTCTCGAAACCCTTAACAGACCTTAATGCTTTGTATTGAATATCCTCCGGCAAAGAGGTTGAAAATCCGTTTACATAGACCTCTACTGTCTTCCAGCCCTCCGGCTCTACAAAAATCTGATGGCTGTCCTTATCAGAAAAGCGGTTTATTTTATCCTCTATAGATGGGCAATATCTGGGACCAATACTTTTAATTCTTCCATTGAACATAGGTGATCTGTCAAAACCTTCTTTAAGTAAGTCATGCACCAGAGCATTGGTATGCGTCATATAGCAATCCCGTTGCTTCTTTAAAACAGGCGTTTGCAAATAAGAAAACTTCTCAGGGTTTTGGTCTCCCGGCTGCGGGATCATCTGATCATAATCCAGGGATCTGCCATCCACTCTTGGAGGTGTTCCGGTCTTCATACGTCCACTGTCAAAACCAATATCCGTCAGCTGTTCTGTAATTCCTGTTGCCGCCCGTTCACCAGCTCGACCCCCGCCGAATTGTTTATCTCCAATATGTATTAAACCATTTAAAAAAGTACCATTGGTAAGCACAACTGCTTTGGCTTTAATATCTAAACCCAAAGAAGTCCTAACTCCAATAACCCGTTCTCCGGAAACCAATAAACCACTTACCATTTCCTGGTAGAAATCTACTAATGGTGTTTCCTCCAGGGCAAGTCTCCATTCCTCAGCAAAACGCATTCTATCATTTTGCGCCCTCGGGCTCCACATTGCCGGTCCTTTAGATTTATTCAACATTTTAAACTGAATAGCAGACTTGTCCGTAATAATCCCGCTGTATCCGCCTAAAGCATCAATTTCCCTAACTATCTGGCCTTTAGCAATTCCACCCATAGCCGGGTTACAGGACATCTGACCTATATTTTGTAAATTCATAGTCACCAACAAGGTCCTTGAACCCATATTTGCCGCAGCAGCTGCTGCTTCCGCGCCAGCATGACCTCCTCCTACTACTATTACGTCGTATTCTTTCTCAAACATTTTCTAACAATGTTTCACGTGGAACAAATTCATCTTTTCATTTTCCAATCCTCTCATAAATTCTTTTTCCCGAGCTGTCTTGTCGCTATATCCCAGCAAGTGTAAAATACCATGAGCCATAACTCGTCTTAATTCCTGACTAAATTCTACACCATAAGTTTTAGCATTATCCTTAATCCGATCTATTGAAATATAGATTTCACCTTTTATACCTTTTCCTTCAGAATAATCAAAAGTTATAATATCGGTATAGGTATTATGATTTAAATAATCCTGATTAATCCTGTGTAGAAAATCATCAGAGCAGAAAACATAACTCAAATCCTCCGGTTTCTGCTTTTCGCTTTTGAATATATTAATAATCCATTCGGTATATTTTGATTCATCTTCAAGCTTAAAATCAATATTATAAAAAAAACTAATCATTATTTCTGAAGTAGGTTCTTACCCTTTCCTGATAATTTTGCTGCAAAGGTAAAGCTTGCCTATTTAAAATTTCATCTTCCCTGGTCTTATTGATCAGAAATTCAGGTTTAGCAAGTATCGGATTCTGAAATTGCCTGGTATTTGTATTACTCTCTCTTTCATCCTTTTTACCCTGCCGCAGTGCTGCGTTTTCAAGTTTTAACAATTGATGTTCAATGAAATTCATTTTATTTCTGGTTCTTTCTGTAATTCCATTCTCCAAAAGGTCATTTTCAAAATCTTCCATCTGCTTTATAAGCTTTTTCGCCAGCCTTTTATCGCTCTCCTGCATCATGTCCTCCAGCTGTTTCTCCAGTTCTTGTTTTAGATATTCCTGTTCCTTATATATTTCATAAATTTCCTTTAACTCTTCTTCACTCATTCCTAATCCTGATTCCTGGCCATCTTTGCCATCTCCCGGGGTTGTGTTACCAGTGTTCTCTCCATTTTCCTTTCCTTCTCCCTTAGTGCCGTCTTCACCTTCATTTGAATCGCCTTCTGTCCCTTTTTGGCCCTTTTCTCCCTTTTTATCGCCTTTTCCATCCTCTCCTTCTTTCCCTTCCTTACCACTCTTTCCCTTTTCCCCCATTTTATCCTTTAATTCTCCCTGGGCCTTAATAATATCCGGTAACTGAAAACCATCTTCAGGATTTCCTGACCCCGCACCAGGTTTCAGACTTTCTTGCATATTATCCAATAAATTTGCCAAAAAGTCCGCTAATCTGTTTGAAGCATTAATCACATATTGTTCATACGCCGCTCCCTGATAAATTTTACTATCAGCAAGACTTTCAAGCGCCTTATCAATATTGTAGTATACTTCCGTAATCTGCTCATTTACCAACTCAGACAACTCCGCTCTTCGAAGTGAAAGGGCAAATAAACTATCATCAATATGTTCAAATAAACCTCTTAATTCCTTTTGTTTCCTGACACTGCCGGAGTAATCAGCCATTTCATAATCCGAATTTTCCAACTGATCAAATAAATTTTCCTGTTTAAAAGAAAAAGTAATCAAATTATCCAGAATTTGTCGCAACATTTCCGCATCCTCTGTAATGGTCGATTCAGACGCTCCTGAACTGGATGACCTTAAAGATTCACTCATTTCCTGTATTTTCTCAGCGGCCGCCTTTTGCTTTTGTTTTGCCTTTGATGAAGCTTTCTGATTATTATTATTATCTGATTCTTTTGTACTATTCTCTTTTTCCAATTGCTCTAAAGCTTCCTTCTGATCATTTTTAACAAGCGTTTCTTTGCTTTTATCTATGTCTAAAGAAAGTGGTTTCTTTAATTCGCGATTATCCTTTGCCAGCTCCTCCAACTCCTTGGCCAACTCATCAAACTGTTTGTTCATTCTTTCCTGGGATTTGGGTGCCTCAGCGTCTACCTCTTTTTCAGACAGGATTTCCTGATCCTTTGCCAATTTTTCCAGATCCTTTGAAAGCTGCGCAGCTTTTTCAGTTACATAGTAGCGCTTTGTTAATTCCAACAATTGTTCTAAATTTCTCTGACTATTTTTCTGCTTCTTGCCCAATTCCTCCAGTCGCTTTGATAACTCCTGTTTATCTATCTTATCTGCTACTTTATTCAACTCGTCCAATAGTCTTTCATTCTTCTTAGCCTCCTTTTCCTGTCTTTCCAGCCGCTCTTTGAGCATTTTATTTAATTCATCATCCTTATCCTCTTTCTGTAGATTTTCCTTTAACTCCTTACTGAACTTTTGCATTAATTGCTCCTGGTTCTGTTGTTTTCTCAGGAACTCCTTAATCCGCACCTGATCATTAAAATTTAGTGTATTTTTTTCTTTCTGATCCCTATTTAGTTCCTTTAAAGTTTGCTCCTGTTCTTTTAACTTATCCAGATTACTATCCATCCCTTTAATAATGGATTGTTGTGCCTCTAACTCCTTCTTTTTCAACTGATTATTATCAAGTATCCTCGTCGTAAATTCCTGAGTTCTCGCAGTTTTACTATTGTGAATTCCATCATTATCCCCTGCTTCAAAATAATAGGTATATGCCTTTCCCTCTTCCAGGACCAGGCCGCTTGGAAATGTATAATAAAACTCACTGAAATTGCTGTTTGGATTTAAAAGGGTGACAATTTGTTTGTTTTCTTTATTATTTTCTTCATAACATATAAGCTTAATGGACTTTAGTTCATAATCATCAGTAGCTTCACCCTCAAAAAAGGCCACATTAGGGCTTAAAGAATCTTTTATCATTTTTACTTTAATTGAAGGGTATGCATCCTTAATCACTTTAAAATGATAATCGAGCTTCTCATAATTATTCACATTCTCGTTTGAAGTTGACAGTTTATAGTAAAACTCATTATAAATAATCCTTTGAGCAGAAAACATATCGCCATCCTTCTCCAGTTCAATCAAAGAATCTTTACTTACCATTACAATTCTGTCTGTATTAAGACCACTTATTTTCCAGCTTACTGAGGTTCCTTCCGGGAAGACCGCATTTCCGGTACTCTTCAGGATATCTGAAGGTCTTTTAGTATAATCAGGATAATCCAATTTGATTTCAAAGTTCTGAATTGCAGGTACTTTCAGTGCCTCCAGTAAATAATTCCGGGATACTACGTCATTCGCCCTAAAAAAGAATTCAGTGGAATTCAATGGAGCACCGAACGTATATTCATATACCTGTCCGATTTTTTGAAGTAAAATTTCTTTCTCATTTACCACTATATAAACATCCGTAGGTTGCAGCTCTCCTTTGGTTGCCACTTTAATTGTCAGGCTTTCGTTCTCCAAAACTTTAAGGTCCCCTGATAGTAATTCAAAGACGAAAGGGGCAGGTGGTTCATATGCCATATCATAATTTACCACTCTTTCATATGAACTAAAAAACGAACTAAAATTACCTGAAACCCATAAGAGTAGTACAAGCGCCAGAGGAACCACTGCATATTTAAGATATCTAAAGGTGTCCTTAAAACTTATAGCTCTGGTGAAAGGAACCAGTTTTAAATTGTCTGAACGTTGCTGAATACTTGCCAACAAAAGTTCGGATTTATTCTCATCTTCCGCCAAATCGAGCAGATTATACAATTTATCGCCTATACCGCTAAAATGCTTGCCAATCAATATGGAAGCTTCCTTATTACTTATTCCTTTTTTTAATTTTAAAAGATAGGTTATAGGGATTGCTATGTAGTAATAAAGTAAAAATACCTCTACAAACAAAAACATCAAAAACAGCACAAATCGACCATTTGAATTAAGCCATAAAAAATATTCTACGCCCAATATTACAATAAAGTAAAGGGCGCCTAATGCCACAAATAACAAAGTCCCTTTAAGTAATAATTTGGTGTAATACTTTCGGCTAAACTGGTTCAGTTTATCCAATATGTTATTATAACTGTTCAAATTCTACTATATTTAATACCAAGATACCTGTTAAACTATATTTTTACCTCAAATATTTGTTAAAAAGCAGCTAATGAAAGATTTAAAGTACCTCGCGGCATTTACTATTCCCCTCTCCGCTTATATTGGAATAAACCTAGCGGGTTATTGGAGTTTTATTACCCCTGTATATGCTTTTATATTCATTCCTGTCCTGGAGTTACTCCTTCCTATAGATGAATCGAATTTCGAAGGTGAGGTTAAAGTGAATCGACAAAAAAAGAAGCTGTTTGACTGGTTGCTCTATTTAAATATTCCTCTTGTTTTCGGAATATTGATCTATACCCTGATTACACTCTCACGGAACACATTCGAAACTTTTGAGTTGGCAGGTATCATCTTTTCCTTAGGCATTGTTTTGGGAACGAATGGTATAAATGTGGCCCATGAACTAGGACACAGGCAAGTGGGTTATGAACGTTTTCTCGGTAAATTATTATTACTCCCTTCCTTGTATATGCATTTTTTTATAGAACATAACTATGGGCATCATCTTCATGCGGCTACTAAGGAAGATCCTGCAACGGCCAGATATAACCAATCGGTATATTCATTTTGGGTAACCTCGGTTTTCCGTCAATATGCTAATGCCTGGGTTATTCAACGAAACTTGCTAAAGTCCGAAGCTAAAGGATTTTTTTCCTTACAAAATGATATGTTATGGTTCAGCTTGTTACAATTGGGTTACTTAGTACTGATATATTTCTTTTTTGGATTTGAAGTTTTAGTCTTTGCCATTGCAGCAGCCTTGGTTGGCTTTTTGCTTCTTGAAACGGTAAATTACATCGAACACTATGGTTTAATTCGAAAAAAATTACCTTCAGGCAGATATGAACGCGTCAGTGAGATTCATTCCTGGAATAGCAATCATGTTATGGGGCGTATTATTCTTTATGAATTAACCCGGCATAGCGACCATCACTACAAATCTTCCAAAAAATATCAGGTATTAAATTGCTATGATATATCGCCCCAGATGCCTTTTGGATATCCTACGTCAATGGTCATTTCTTTGGTTCCCCCATTGTGGTTTAGTATCATGAATCCAAGAATACCGGAAGAAATGAAAAAGGCTGCCGCATAATTTATTTTCTAGTGCTTTTTTAACACTTATCTTTGTGGTTTAACGCTATTTATAATGAGCAACAAAGTACGTGTCCGGTTTGCGCCAAGCCCAACAGGCCCACTTCACATCGGTGGGATTAGAACAGCCTTGTATAACTATCTCTTCGCAAAAAAGAATAAGGGCGATTTCATACTAAGAATTGAAGATACTGATCAAAATCGCTATGTCCAGGGTGCAGAAGATTACATTATCAATTCCTTAAACTGGTGTGGTTTATACTTTGATGAAGGGCCGGGGAAAGAATCTGAACATGGCCCTTTCAGGCAAAGTGAACGCAAATCATTATATAAAAAATACGCCGATCTACTCATTTCCAGTGGAAAAGCCTATTATGCCTTTGATTCTCCTGAAAGCCTTAATGCTCACAGGAAGGAACACGAAAAAAAAGGTAAGACCTTTATTTATAACTGGCATAACCGCCTGAAGCTGGATAATTCATTATCGCTCTCCCCCGAAGAACTACAAAGGAGATTAGATAATAAGGAAAATTTTGTCGTTCGCTTTTATAGCCCGCAGGATGAAGTATTGCTTATAACTGATATTATCAGGGGGGATATTCAAATTGATACAAACACTTTGGATGATAAGGTGCTGTTTAAAAGTGATGGTATGCCTACCTACCACCTGGCTAATATAGTTGATGATCATCTTATGGAGATAAGTCATGTTATCCGAGGGGAAGAATGGTTGCCTTCATTGGCTTTACATGTATTATTATACGAAGCTTTTGGGTGGCAGGCACCAAAATTTGCGCATTTACCGTTGATTATGAAACCCGAAGGAAAAGGTAAACTGAGCAAGCGGGATGGTGAAAAAGGAGGGTTTCCCATATTTCCGTTATCATGGGGCGAATCTTTAGGCTATAAAGAGGCTGGTTATTTTCCTGAAGCTGTTGTAAATTTCCTCGCTTTATTAGGGTGGAATCCCGGTACAGAACAGGAATTTTTTAAGTTGGATGAACTCATAGAGAACTTTGATCTTAAGAAGGTCCACAAATCAGGGGCTCGTTTCGACCCTGAAAAAACTAAATGGTATAATCACCATTATTTACAGGAGCAGGAAGATTCCATTTTACTCCATTCTTTCAAGGATATTCTTTTTGAAAAGCTAAGCGCAGAGGAATCATTTGACCATGCCCGTACTAATGATGATGAATATATAGCAAAGGTCATTTCTTTTATAAAAGAGCGCGCCTCGTTTGTGCATGAATTTTGGGAATTATCCCATTATTTCTTTCAGACACCCAATTCTTATAATGAAAGGGCAGTTAAAAAACAATGGAAAGATAGCACCCCGGCAATTTTGAATAAACTGATTCCGCTGTTGGAAGCCGTCCAGGATTTTTCTTCGCCTGATGTCGAAGAAGTTGTTAAAAACTGGATTGGTAAGGAAGGTTTATCTTTCGGGCAAGTTATGGCTCCTTTAAGGTTAGTCATGGTAGGAGATTTAAAAGGGCCTCACTTATTTGATATAATGGCTATGATAGGGCAGGAGGAAAGTATTAAAAGAATTAGGCTTGCATTAAATAAATTGTAACAAATCATAAATTATTACGACATATCTAATACATCTCTCAAATAATATTCACTAACTTAATATAAATTACATGGGTAATTTCCTTCTTATCCCTATTATTGTTATAGGTTTTTTCATTCTCCTGGCTTCTTTTTTCATTGTCAAACAACAAACCGCGGTTGTTATCGAACGGTTTGGCAGATTTCATAGCGTTAGGAATTCCGGATTACAACTAAAAATTCCATTGGTTGATCGTATTGCCGCTAAGTTGGGTCTTAAGATTCAGCAACTGGATGTGATTGTAGAAACCAAGACATTGGACGATGTTTTCGTTAAGCTTAAGGTTTCCGTTCAGTATGTGGTTATAAAAGAAAAAGTATATGAGGCCTTCTACAAGTTGGAATATCCGCATGATCAAATTACCTCATATGTTTTTGATGTTGTTCGTGCCGAAGTTCCAAAAATGAAATTGGACGACGTCTTCGTTAAAAAAGATGATATTGCTATAGCGGTTAAGTCAGAGCTGCAGGATGCTATGCTGGATTACGGCTATGACATTATCAAAACCCTGGTTACGGATATTGACCCTGATGCTCAGGTAAAAGCTGCCATGAACAGGATTAATGCCTCGGAACGTGAAAAAATAGCAGCGCAGTTTGAAGGTGATGCAGCCCGGATCCTGATCGTCGAAAAAGCAAAGGCCGAAGCCGAGAGTAAGCGTTTGCAAGGCCAGGGAATTGCAGATCAAAGACGAGAAATCGCACGGGGATTGGAAGAGTCCGTTGAAGTGCTGAATAAAGTGGGGATAAATTCCCAGGAAGCTTCAGCGCTAATTGTGGTTACTCAACATTATGACACACTGCAATCTATAGGTGAGGAAACAAATACCAATTTAATCTTACTACCTAATTCACCTCAGGCCGGAAGTGATATGCTAAATAATATGGTAGCTTCATTTACAGCCAGTAATATGATTGGCGAATCCATGAAAAAGCAAAAACCCAAGGAATAATTAAAATTGATCTGTTAAACATCTAAAACCTCCTGTCCGCGTAAAATTTGGCAGGAGCTTTTTGTTTGCGATGGGTACTAAGTGTTATTTGGACTCTTTACCCACCTATTAAACCTAAAACCTTCTCCGGAACGCTATAAAGGAACATTATAAAGCACCGCATACTCAGACCCTGCCCATGTGCTTTTCAGCCCTTAAACAAGCTATATATAGCTAATCTATATAAATAATACCAATCGTAATATTATATCAGATAGAAGTTCTCTATGTTAGTTTTTCTTCTGAAGTTTTGCCCAGGTGTCCCTTAGCGTAACTGTTCTGTTGAAGATCATTTTTTCGGGAGTAGAATCCTGGTCTACATTAAAATAGCCCATTCTTTGAAATTGAAAGCGATCGTTGATCTTTGCATTTTTTAAGCTGGGCTCCACATAGCCCGTAACAACCCTTAAGGAGTTTGGGTTTACAAATTCAAGAAAATCTTTATCCTTATGTCCATCTGGAGTTTCATCTGTAAAAAGACGATCGTACAATCTGACTTCAACCGCTAAAGCATGTTTTATGGACACCCAGTGTAAAGTGCCCTTCACCTTCCGCAGACTTTCTTCTGTTCCACTTCCGCTTTTACTTTTAGGGTCGTAAGTACATTGTACTTCTATAATATTCCCTTCGGTATCTTTTGTACAGCTCTCTGCTTTTATAATATAGCCGTTCTTTAGGCGTACTTCTCCCCCAAGTTTTAGCCTGAAATATTTTCTATTTGCTTCTTCTCTAAAATCTTCCTTTTCAATATATAATTCCCTGCTAAAAGGAATATCACGAAATCCTGCTGATTCGTCTTCAGGATTATTTTCAGATCTGAGCCATTCTTCCTGCCCTTCAGGATAATTGGTAATTACCAATTTTAAAGGGTTAAGTACCCCCATGACCCGGGGTGCAATTTTATTGAGGTGTTCCCGAATATGAAATTCCAGGAGTGATACATCAACTACATTTTCACGTTTGGCAATTCCAATGGTATCTGCAAAACTCCGGATAGATTCAGGAGTATACCCCCTTCGCCTCAGTCCGGATATAGTAGGCATTCGAGGATCATCCCAACCATTTACAATCCCTTTCTCAACTAATTGCAGCAACTTACGTTTACTTACAACGGTATGACTTAAATTTCGTCGCGCAAACTCCCGTTGCTTAGGCCTTATTTTGTTTGGGTCTATTATATTATCTAAAAACCAATCGTACAATTCCCTGTGGGGTGCAAACTCCAGGGTGCATAACGAGTGGGTAACCTGTTCAATATAATCACTCTCCCCGTGTGTCCAGTCATACATAGGATAAATACACCAATCGGTATTTGTTCTGTGATGTGCCCGTTTTAGAATGCGATACATAATAGGATCGCGCATTAGCATATTGGATGAGGACATGTCTATTTTTGCCCTAAGTACGTGGGTTCCTTCGTCGAAAAGGCCCTCCTTCATACCCTTAAATAAATCCAGGTTTTCCGCGACAGTTCTATTTCTATAAGGGCTGTTAACGCCAGGTTCCGTAGGCGTTCCTTTTTGTTTTGCCATTTCTTCAGAAGACTGGCTGTCTACATAGGCTTTGCCTTGTTTTATAAGTTCTACCGCCCATTCGTATAAGGTCTGAAAATAATCCGAAGCATAACATTCGGTATCCCATTCATAGCCCAACCATTCAACATCCCGCTTGATAGCATCCACAAACTCTTGCTCCTCTTTAATGGGGTTGGTATCATCAAACCTGAGGTTTACAGGGGCATTATACTTGAGGCCAAGCCCAAAATTAAGGCAAATAGAGCTCGCATGGCCTATATGAAGGTAACCGTTTGGCTCCGGAGGAAACCGAAATCTTAAGGCCTTAGCAGGAAACCCTTTAGCCAGATCTTCCTCAACTATATGTTCTATAAAATTAAGTGATTTAGGTGATTCACTCATAAATTTAAATTTGAAGCACAAATGTAGGAAAAATGAGGGTAGAACCCTCTATAAAATGGTCTCACCATACAATAACCCGATTTCACAACATTTTTAATCGGTGCTACAACATTAAATTCACCAGCAGGTAATTAAAGTCCATATTTGTTGTTACATATACTGGTAAAATCGATTAAAGCTTATGCATAGCATGTAAAACGAAAAAATAACGAACAGCCCATACGGTTTACCGAAACCCAAATCCAGTACAAGGTTAAACTGTAGTTCCCCCAAAACTACACTACTTATGAGAGCAAAATTATCCTTAAAAATCAAGTATCTTTTTTTGACCATACTGCTGTTAGGATCCATGCAACTCAGTGCACAGGTATTAAATGCCCCTGTTGCAGCACCTAACCAGACGCCACCACCCGGAAGTTCTCCGTGGGATAAAGCCTGCGCTTCCGGTTCTTTTAATGATTACTGGGTTAATTTTACATGGAGCCCTCCTTTGGTTAATGGCGACAATGAGTTCATTCTTGAACTCTCAGATAGCAATGGAAGTTTCGCCAGCCCTGTTGAACTTGCCCGCGATGCCACGAAAAATGTAATTTTTGACTTCTATTTTCAATTTTCCCTGCCTACTGATACCAGAGGGGAAGACTATAAATTGAGGGTTAGAAGTACAAGCCCTGCCGTCATAGGCGCTGAGTCTCCTGCTTATGCCATGTACTATATCGACGTAAATTCAGGCCTTACCATAAGACAACAAGGTAATGCTGATTTTGGAGATGGTACTGCCGAAGTATGTAATGGTAATTCTATAACCCTGGAAGTTTATAATCTTCCAAATGCCGGTACATATCAATATAACTGGTACAGAAGCGGTACTCCTTTAGCTGATAAAACTGAATCCATAACAGTTACTCAGGCCGGAATGTACAATGTGGAAATTGATTATGGTGCTTGTTCCGGATCAGGAAATACCTTATCCAATATTATTGATGTTACCACTGGAGCCAGCCTGGGTATAGCAATAAACCCACCTTCTAAAACAGATTTATGCTCAGGTGAAACAGAAAACCTTGAAGCCAACATTAATAATCCTGCCTTAACCTATACATGGTATAAGGATGGTACCGCCATTCCTTCAACAGATAACTATATATATACGGTAGATGCCTCAGTTCCCGGATTTGAGGGAGATTACCAGGTTGAAATTTTTGGTCCTGGTGCCTGCGTGGAAAGATCTGCGGCCGTGACAATTACCAATGCCGGGAACTTTACGGTAACCAGGGATAATCCTGCCAGTGTAGTAGTTCTTCCGGGACAAAATACAACACTTAGTGTAACTACAGATGCTTCGTCTCCAACATATCAATGGTTTCGTGATGGCAACCCTGTAGCAGGTGCCACAAGTAATAGTCTTACGGTTAGTGAAACGGAGACCGGATCATATTTTGCCAGAGTTTCCCTAAGCGGAGGACCTTGTTCTTCAACCTCTATAGATTCGGATGCTACGACAGTAGTTACACCCGCTTCCTTTGAGATTATAATTGATTATGCATCTACCTATTCAGCTTGTGTAAATAGCAGTATTGTGCTTGATGTTGCAACAATTAACGCTATAGATTCAGGTGGTGGGGTTACTGATGTAACGGCTTCCCTTATTACAGGGTTTACCTACCAATGGAAAAAAGATGGTACTCCGATAAGTGGTGAAACCTCATCCAGCATAAGTTTAACGGATATTTCCGAAAATGGAAACTACGAAGTAGACGGTACGATAACAACATATAACGATACCTCAAATTCCTTAGACGTTCAACTCTTAGTGAATGAGACGCTTACTATTACCAGTACCGGGCTTGTTAGTTGCGGTCCTTCTGAGCCTATCACAATAAGTACTACAACCGGTTTGGTTGGTGAATCCTTTGATTGGTATAGAGATGGCACAATTGTAAATAGTACAGATGAAGCGCTAATAGCGACGGAACCAGGAACATACCAATTGGTATTAGATAGAAATGGTTGTCCCCTTCCTTCTAATGAGTTAGTCATAACCGGCCTGGATCCCGATCTAATAACACTTAACCCTTCCGGTACCATAGTTTTTCCTGAAGGAGCCTCAAGAACGGTTACTGCTAGCGGAGGTGATTCATACAGGTGGTATGATTCAAACAATGTAGAAATAGGTAATAGTTCATCAATAACCTTTACGGAAGAAGGCTCTTATGCAATTGTTGCTACTATCGGAAATTGTGAGGTAAACAGAAACCTGACGGTGGAATACCTCGACAACTTTAAAATACCTAACGTTATAACTATTAATGGTGATGGAATAAATGATTTGTGGATAATCCCAAACTCCTATTCCAATAAGCCGGATGTTAATGTTGTCATTTTTAATAGTTCAGGTAAAGAAGTATTAAACCAAAATAATTACCAAAATAACTGGCCTGAATCTTCAATGTCATTCCCTAAACAAAACATGGTCTTTTTCTATAAGATCAAGGATGCCAATGAAGTGCTAAAACAAGGCACAATAACCATTATTCGCTAAGCTTTAAAATGAAACTAAAACTAGCATACCTGTTGTTGTTCATCATGGCACTTACGAAAGTAGGGGCGCAGGAAGATAATCCGTTTATCTCCTATGATGTACCATCACAGAACCTTTTAAAGTTCAATAGGTTTCTTATAAACCCTACGTTCTCAACTGTTCGTGAAGACCTGTCATATATTAACCTTTTACACAGAAACCAATCGGTATCTTTTGATGATAATAACCAGTTGTATTTCTTGAGTTATAGCGGTAGGATTAATGACAGATCAGGATTGGGTTTGAGTTTATATACCCAACGTGAAGGTATTGTTAGTAATTATGGGGTATTAGCAAATTTTGCTTATGGAATTAAACTAAGTGACAAAAGTAATTTCACTTTTGGCGCTAATGTTTCCTATTACAATAGCGGTTTAGACCTAAACAGGGCAAACCCAATTGAAATAGATCCATTATTGAGTGGTTTCCAGGACAGTTCGTTGCTTTCATTCCAACCTGGTTTTAACATCTCTTACAATCAATTTGATTTTGGTCTGTTTGCCGAAAACCTCTTTGATTATAACTTAAAATCAAATCAGTCCGTTACCGACTTTAAGGACAAGACCTTCTCTGGCCATTTACAGTATACCTTCGAATTGGAAAATTCATCAGGGGTATTGGAAAATTCAAGAATAATGCCTTTGGCTAGAGCCAGGAAAGTTGGTGAGGAGGATATTGTTTTAGGTGGTAATCTTATTTTCGACCTGCCCAAACTGGGTTGGTTACAGGCAGGCTACGATACCTTTTATGGTGCTTCAGCCGGTATAGGCTTTAACCTGGGCAAAAGGCTGTCACTTGGATATACTATGGAAAAAGGCCTGTCCAATAGCTTTGACAACTTTGGTATTACACACGAAATATCCTTTGCTTATTCCTTTACACCTAACCTAACTGAAGATAGGGTAATGCTGGAGGAAAATGAAGAGGTTGTTGCCAGTGTAGAAGAAGAACAAGAGACGATAGAAGAGGCTCTGACCTCAGAAGAAGAGGAAATTACAGAGCTCAAGCGCCGACTGGCTGAGAATGATGCCATTCTTGCTGAACTTATGTTTAGGCAAGACTCCATGGAGACTAATCGTGAAAAAGATCTGGAAAAAAGATTTGAACGGATTATGCGTATGGTTCGAAACGAAACTAATGGTGAGCGACCTGACCTGGAAGAAAAGGCCAGGGAGATGTACTACATCAATAACGATAAGACCGCCTTGGTTGAAAATGTTGAAAAGCCAAAACCTAATGAGTACAAGACTATAGTTAAAAAGAAAACCCAGGCAGACCGCTTTATTCAGGAAGCCAAGCGCAACAATGTTAAAGGTCAGAAGTTCAGAGACCTGGAAGGTGTTGAGAATGGGTATTATATCGTTGCTAACGTTTACAAAGGCGAACATTACCTGAATAAATTTATAGACAATCTGAATGATCAGGGCTTAGATGCAGATTATATTGATAATCCTAAAAATGGCTTAAAGTATGTATACCTGAAGAGGTACGACACCTGGAAAGAAGCTTTGGCTGCTCATAAATCCGGAATAAACGGAACCTATAACGGTGAAATATGGGTGATGAATGTTGACAACCGCTACACCAATGAAGCATATGCAACAAACACCAACAAAATACGGGAAAAATCCTCTAAATATGAATCCAATATCCTTCAAAAGAATGTAGTGGTGAAGGATAAAGTAAATGCCAATGAACCAAAGACCAGCTCCCTGTCATTTAATGGTGCAGGTTCTGGTTTCTATATCATAGCCAATGTATTTGCAAATCCGAAAAATGCCAATCGGTTTGTAAAACTATTAAACTCCCAGGGCCTTAGTGCCAGTTACTTTATAAACCCCGAAAATAACTATCGGTATGTTTATTTAAAACGGCACCAATCCTGGAACAATGCTCTCATATCTTACTATTCTAAACTAAATGACGCATATGATGATAAAATGTGGATTATGCGCGTCACACCAAACTTAATAACCTAGATGAAACCAACCTTTACTAGAAAATTTCTTTTTACCTGTATGGTACTTTTTTCCTATATAGGTATTTCTCAAGAATTCAACAATTTTGAAGTTAGGTATCAAAATAACCTCAGGGGCGACCTGACTTTTATAGCCAACAATATTGTTAACCGAGACGGAGGAACCGGCAACACGGAACCGGAAGATGCTTATAATTCAACCGGTAACTCTTCAACCTACAATGACTGGTTGAATATGCAGTATATTGATGTGGATAGTGATCCCTCTACTTTTAGTTCGAGTAGAGCAACCTTTAATTTTCCGCAAGCCAGCTGTAACTTAATTCGTTATGCCGGATTATATTGGTCTGCCACCTATCCCAGTGCACAAGCCGGACAGGCCCTGGGCACAGGAAGGCAAAATGATTTTAACCAGGTCAAACTTATGGTACCTGGAGGGGCTTATGTAGATGTTGTTGCAGATGAAGTTTTATTTGATGGATTCACCAGTGGTGATCCTTCTGTAACACAAAATAGCCCTTATGCCTGTTATGCAGATGTGACGGCATTAATTACCCCTTTGGCAGATCCTTCAGGGGATTATACCGTTGCAAACATACGATCTGTTGTTGGATCGCTTTCTCCGGGAGGCGGCGCAGCAGGGGGGTGGACACTGATTATTGTTTACGAGAACCCTACATTATCAGGTAAACTAATTACAACTTTTGATGGTTTTGCCAGGGTAAGAAGCGCTAACCCTACTGTAGATATCAATTATAGTGGGTTTAATACTATTCCTGTTGGTCCGGTAAGGGCAAACTTAGGAGCTGCCGCATTAGAGGGTGATAATAGAATTACGGGTGACAGAATGCGAATCAGAGCAGCCAGTAACCCCGGATTTACTACCATTAGTAATGCAGTTAACCCGGCTAATAACTTCTTTAACAGTAATATTACGCTTGATGGTGCTATTACAAACAACAGAACGCCAAACAGCATCAACACCTTAGGTTATGATACCGATATATTTTTGTTGAATAATCCTTTAAACTCGGTTATCCCTAATGCCGAAACAGATGCCACATTTCGATTTACCTCTAGTGGAGATCAGTACTACCCCTTCTTTAACTCCTTTAATGTTGAGATCATTGAACCCAACATTATCGTAGAAAAAACAGTTGAGGATATTGCCGGGAACGATATTACAGGATTGGGTGTAAATCTGGGACAGTTATTGGATTATGTGCTTGGTTTTCAAAATATTGGCAATGATGATGCAACCAATTATGTATTAAGAGATGTTTTACCTGTCAATGTTACTGTTATAGAATCAGATCTGGTACTACCTCCCGGAGTAACCTATGTATATGACCCGATAGCCAATGAAATATCTTTTAACATACCGGATAACCTTATAGAAGAGGGCGATCCACTTTCTGAAATAAGGCTCAGGGTGCGAGTTGCGGAAAATTGTTTTGATTTTGTAAATGCATGTACGGATTTGATCGCAAATCAGGCTTACTCTACCTACGAAGGAGTAATAAATAGTGCACAGATTACAGATGATCCCAGTGTGTCTGATTTTGATAATTGCGGGTTTGTGACACCTGGTGCTACAAACTTCCTACTGGATGACCTTGATAGTTGTGATTACAGCAGAACTGTTCAGCTTTGTGGGGATAACTTACTACTCGATGCCGGGGACAATTTTGATTCGTACGTCTGGTATAAAGATGAAAATCTGGATGGTTTAATTGACCCGGGCGATACGGTATTAAATGATGGTGACCCTGATGGCGATCCAAGTACTCTTTTAATAGATGAAGTAGGGATATATATTGTAGATAAAATTGTTGCTGACCCGTGTAAAGGCTTTCAGGAAATTATTACGGTAGAATTATTTGGAACTACCC
>NZ_CAMYKG010000030.1:0-36527 GCF_947258925.1 uncultured Eudoraea sp.
GGTGGTGGGCATTCGGCAGCCATCATTACCGCGAATGAAGAAACAGCAGCAACATTCATGAATTCTGTTGATTCAGCGGCAGTATACCATAATGCCTCCACACGATTTACGGATGGAGGCCAATTTGGACTGGGCGGAGAACTCGCAATCAGCACTGATAAGTTACATCAAAGAGGCCCCATTGGTTTACAGCATTTAGTAACCAATAAATGGTTTGTAAAGGGCAATGGACAAATTAGATGAATATGCAGATGAAAAGAATATTATTAAAAATAGGGTCCAATACCTTGACCAAAGAAACAAGCCAGATTTCACGAGGTAAAATAGAGGACATTGGAAGACAGATTGCAGTCATGAAAGATGAATATGAGTTTATCATCGTCAGTTCCGGGGCCATTGCCGCCGCCAAACAATTTGTGGAATTGGAGCATAATGGGGCTGCAATAGATGTGAAACAAGCTTTGGCAGCCATCGGGCAACCGCACTTAATGCGTATCTTTCAAGAGAATTTTAGGGAATTGGGTTTATCAACTTCCCAATGTCTTTTATCCTATTCAGATTTTGATAATTTAGACGCCAAGGCGAATATAAAGAATACCATTAATGTCCTTGTAGCTAATAAATTCATTCCCATCATCAATGAAAATGATACAGTCGCCACCGATGAGATTCAATTTGGTGACAATGATAAGTTGGCAGCATTGACTGCTGCCCTATTGCAGGTAGATCTGTTGATGATCGCTACCAATACTGATGGAGTCTACACAAGAGAATCCATAGAAAATAATAAACCGGAAACGATTACCTCAGTTTCTGGAGTTCAAAAATTGCAGAAAGAAATCAGCGCATCAAAATCAACCCACGGTACAGGTGGAATGCAATCGAAAATTGAAGCCGCTACTATTGCCCAAACAGCAGGAATTGAAACCTGGATAGTAAATGGACTAAAAGACAATTTTATAGTCGATGCAATTACTGGCAAGAGTAACCATACTAAAATAAAATAATGCAACACTACCTCTCTATAAATGATATTGATTCACTTTCTGACTGGGTTACTGAGGCAAGGGCCTTAAAAAATGATCCTTTACAGTCAAAATCCTTGGGTAAGGATAAAACCATCGGATTGTTGTTCTTCAATAATAGTCTGAGAACCCGATTGAGTACCCAAAAAGCAGCCATAAATCTAGGGATGGAAGTAATTGTAATGAACTTTGGAAATGAAGGTTGGGCTTTGGAATATGGCGATGGTACCATAATGGATCAGGGTACATCGGAACATATTAAAGAAGCTGCCAAGGTGGTTTCCCAATACTGTGATGTAATCGGAATACGGGCATTTGCATCATTGACCGATAAAGAAAAGGACGAGGCAGAGGTGGTATTGAATGGATTTAAAAAATATGCCTCCGTTCCAATAGTGAATATGGAAAGCTCTGTTGGACACCCATTACAGGCGTTGGCCGATGCCATAACGCTGGCCGAAAATTCTAACAAGACCAAA
Source organism: uncultured Eudoraea sp. (assembly GCF_947258925.1). GTDB lineage: Bacteria > Bacteroidota > Bacteroidia > Flavobacteriales > Flavobacteriaceae > Eudoraea. Next base: position 1,505 of record NZ_CAMYKG010000030.1, read on the forward strand.
CCAAAAGTAGTGTTGTCTTGGGCACCCCATCCCAAGGCCCTTCCCCATGCTGTTACCAATTCATTTGTTGAAATGATGCAGTTACAAGATGCTGATTTTGTAATTACACATCCTAAAGGGTATGAACTGGATTCTACAATAATCAAAAATGTCCCAGTGGAATATGACCAAAATAAAGCCTTGAAAGATGCCGATTTTGTATATGTGAAAAACTGGAGCAGTTATACGGATTATGGAAGAGTATTGAACCAAGACCCTAACTGGATGATCACTAAAGATAAACTGTGCAATGCCAAATTTATGCATTGCCTGCCAGTGCGTAGAAATGTTGTTGTGGAAGATGCAGTCTTGGACAGTGAACAGTCCTTGGTGATTGATCAAGCCAATAATAGAACATATGCCGCACAAGTTGTGCTGAAAAAGATTTTAGAGCATTTAAAATGAAACAAAAGCTATCCATAGTCAAAATTGGAAGTAATGTCCTCGAAAACGAAATCGAGCTTGACCAATTTCTATTGAATTTTTCCAAATTGGAAGAGCCTAAAATTCTTGTACATGGTGGAGGTAAATTAGCAACAAAATTGGCTGCAAAACTGGGCATTAAATCAAAAATGACTAGTGGAAGGCGCATTACGGATGCCAAAAGCCTTGAGGTAATAACAATGGTATACGGCGGACTCACAAATAAGAATATTGTGGCCAAATTACAAGCTTTGGGAACCAATGCAATTGGACTTAGTGGTGCAGATGGCAACACTGTACAGGCCCATAAACGACCGGTTAAGGAAATTGATTTTGGATTTGTCGGTGATATTGACGGAATTAATTCTGAACTTATTGATACTTTAGTTGAAGTTAAATTAACACCGGTCTTTTGTGCTATTACGCATAACGGTAAGGGTCAATTATTGAATACCAATGCAGATACTATTGCTTCGGAATTAGCTATTGGGATGAGTCATAAATATAAAACCACTCTATACTATTGTTTCGAAAAGAAAGGGGTATTACAGGATATAGAAAATGATGATTCGGTCATAATACATATCGATACCAACAATTATAATGACTTATTGGGACAAAACATCATTTCGGACGGTATGTTACCAAAAATGCAGAATTGTTTTCATGCATTACAACAAAATGTCGATAAAGTTTGCATTGGCAATATATCAATGCTTGAGACAGATTCAAATTTATATACAACGATAACCCTATGAAGATGGATCAAGAAATCCTTACAGATAAGGCTATTGACTTATTGAAAGAACTCATCTCAATTCAATCATTTTCCGGGGAAGAGCACCATACGGCTGAGGCCATTGAAGCCTGGTTCGAAGCTTTTAGCATTCCCTATGAAAGGGAAAACAATAATGTCTTTGCCAAGAACAAACATTGGGATGACACTAAGCCAACACTTTTATTGAACTCACACCATGATACTTGTATGGTTTAGGAAGCAATGATGCCGGCGGGGCCTTAGTCTCGTTAATTGCAGCATTTACCTATTTCTACGATTCAGCAAATTTGAAACATAACCTATTAATGGTAGCTTCCGCTGAAGAAGAAAATACGGGCGGTAAAGGTTTAAGCAGCCTTTTAACCATACTTCCAAAAATTGATGTTGCAATAGTAGGGGAACCAACACTTATGAATTTGGCCATCGCCGAAAAGGGGCTAGTGGTTTTCGATGCTGTTATAAAAGGTACTCCTTCTCATGCTGCACATCCAAATAACGACAATGCCATTTATAATTCTATCGAAGTGTTGGAATGGTTTAAGAACTATACTTTTCCAAAAACATCAGACGTCCTTGGTGATGTTAAATTAACAGTTACCCAAATTAATGCTGGTAGCCAACATAATGTGGTCCCCGCTAAAGTTCATCTGGTAATTGATGTACGTGTTAATGATCGCTACAATAATAAAGAAATTGCTGATTTGTTAGTATTGAAAGCTCCTTGCGAGCTAAAATCCAGATCATTAAGATTAAACTCTTCTTCCATCGATAAGAATCATCCTTTGGTAGCTTCGGGAATTGCAATGGGAAGAAGCACTTATGGCTCTCCTACCCTTTCAGACCAGGCGGCCCTTAGTTGCCCTTCCCTAAAATTAGGCCCCGGGGATAGTACACGTTCACATTCCGCAAATGAGTATATTTATATAAATGAGATAGAAGAAGGAATTGACCTATATATTAAAATACTGGATGGGTTTTTAAATAGCTAATCATGTTTAAATAAGCAAATAAGGCAAGCCACTAAAAAACAATAGCAATGAAACTTTGGGATAAGGGATATAGCACAGATAAAAAAATTGATCATTTTACGGTGGGTAATGACCGGGAATTAGATTTGGTACTGGCTAAGTATGATATAATAGCCTCAATCGCTCACGCTCAAATGTTGGGTAAAATTGGAATATTGACGAGTGATGAAACCAATTTGCTGGTAAAAGAACTGGAAAACGTAGCATTGGAAGTTAAAGACGGGACTTTTAAGATAGAAGATTCTTTTGAAGATGTGCATTCCAAAATAGAATTTTTACTCACCGAAAAACTAGGAGATACCGGTAAAAAAATTCATACGGCACGTTCAAGGAATGATCAGGTCCTGGTAGCGATGCAATTATATTTAAAAGAAGAGCTCTCGATAATAAAGTCACAGACCATAGAATTATTTGATTTACTACTTGAATTGGCGGAAAAGCACAAAGAAGTCCTATTGCCCGGATATACCCACTTGCAGATTGCAATGCCTTCTTCATTTGGATTATGGTTTTCAGCTTATGCTGAAAGTCTTATCGATGATCTATACTTTATTAATGCAGCTTACAAGATATCAGATCAGAATCCGCTCGGAAGCGCTGCCGGTTATGGAAGTTCCTTCCCCCTGGACCGTACTTTTACAACAGCCCAGATGGGTTTTTCGGATTTAAAGTATAATGTTGTAGCTGCTCAAATGGGAAGGGGTAAAGTGGAAAAAGCAACAGCATATGGCATTTCGGGAATAGCCGGTACTCTGGGCAAACTGGCTATGGACATTTGTCTATATATGAGCCAGAATTTCAACTTCATTTCATTCCCGGACGCTTTAACGACCGGAAGTAGTATAATGCCCCATAAGAAAAATCCCGATGTTTTTGAACTCATTAGAGCTAAATGCAATAGTCTTCAGGCTATTCCCAATCAAATAACCCTTATTACAACAAATTTGCCCAGTGGTTATCACAGGGATCTTCAAATGGTCAAGGCTCTCATTATACCATCCATTCAGGAAATAAAAGCCTGTTTGGAAATGATGACGTTTAGTTTAAGAGATATCAATGTAAATACCGACATCCTGGACGATCCCAGGTATGATTATCTTTTTAGTGTAGAAACTTTAAACCAGCTTGTTCTGGGTGGCATGCCATTTAGAGATGCTTATAAGCAAATGGGCAAAGAAATTGAAGAAGGATCTTTTAAACCTCAAAAAGATTTGACACATTCACATGAAGGGAGTATTGGAAATTTATGCCTGGATAAGATAAAGGCTAAAATGAATAGTTAAATTTGAAATTCGAATTTTTTTCTTTAATTTCTTACACCAATCTTAAGTCATTTCTTAATGAGTACGTTTTGCCTTGTTTATAAATCTACGGCCATTAAATCTTTTGAGCATCAGGATATAAAAGATATGCTTAATAAGGCTAGAGCTAATAATTTGCGAAATGGCATTACAGGCTGTCTATTATTCTACGATGGAGAATTTATTCAATACCTTGAAGGTAATCAATTAAAAGTGCTGCGCCTTTTTGACAAGATTAAGGAAGATCAGCGCCATCACAATATAAAGTTAGTAGCGCACGGGGAAAGAGAAGGTCGGGAATTTAATGATTGGGAAATGGCCTTTGAAGATTTCTTTGGTGATAATGACCAAATTAATTACTTAAGGTTATTGGTAACTTCATATAAGAAAAACCCGGACTCCTCCTTACATCCAAACCCAACAGCAAATTCCTTCTGGCTAGCAGTTAAGGAAAATCTTGGTAAAACATTGGAATCAAATTTTTAGGTCATTGATTCATCCCTAAATTTATAACCTCTTGCTTGGTTAAGTGCCTCCAATGGCCACGGGGAAGGTCCTTTTTAGTTAGCCCCGCAAAAATAACTCTATCAAGTTTTTTTACTTCATAACCCAGATGTTCAAAAATTCGTCGTACAATCCGGTTTCTTCCGCTGTGTATTTGGATACCTACCTCTCTTTTGGGTGAATTGTTTATATAACTTATTTCATCCACATTAATTGGACCGTCATCCAGGGTAAGTCCCGACTGTATATTTCTTAAATCTTCCGCTGTCAGGTTTCTGTTAAGTTCCACATGATAAATCTTGCGTATCCCGTGTTTGGGATGCGTGAGTTTTTTTGCAAGATCTCCGTCATTAGTGAAAAGTAAAAGCCCGGTAGTATTTCTGTCCAGGCGTCCAACCGGGACCAATCTGGATTTTGAAGCTTTGGATATTAATTCCATTACCGTTCTCCTCCCTTTTTCATCACTGGTCGTGGTTATAAAATTCTTGGGTTTATTCAATAGCACATACTCTTTCTTCTGTGGGTTGAGCACCCTGCCGTCAAACTTAACAATATCTGAAAGCTTAACTTTATGTCCCATTTCAGTAATCGTCTTTCCATTAACAGTAACATTACCGGCAGTAATGTAAGTATCCGCTTCCCGTCTGGAGCAAACTCCCGCATTAGCAATATAGCGATTAAGCCTTATTAAATCCGGATCTGATGCTACGCGTTTGGTTTTACTGACATTCGAAGGTATTCGTTCTTTAGAATGCGCCTTCTTCCTTGGATTTCGGGTTTTTCCGGTTGTATTTCTTTTATCTTTATTTGATTGCGGTCTGCGCATGTTCTGAATTTTTTGCAAAGGTAGTAAAGGGAATCGGATGTAGCTTAGGGTACAAGCCAATAAATCCGGAAGTTAATCATTAAGATCAATTGTTGATTGTCTTTGCCGGTTAAGTATCAATTTGGTTACATCCGGTCTGGAGTAGTGTCCGGATGGATCAAAGTTTTGTCGTTCTTCATAGACCCTGTTAAAATCAATTGTTTGAAAAATCAATCCCTCCTTACCCACAACGGGCTCCATGATCCATTCACCATCAGGGCCAGCTATACAAGATCCTCCATTGGCTAAAATTTCAGGCATTTTATCTATCAATAGGCCGCTATGCGGTATATTATCCGGTATATCCTTTTTCTCCATTAAGGATGAAACGGAGACTACAAAGCTCCTGGATTCCCTGGCTATAAAACGGGTTATATCTCTTGTGTTGTGATCGCTACCCGGCCAAACAGCAATATGCAGGTTTTCCCCCAAACCATACATAGATGCCCTCACCAGAGGCATCCAGTTTTCCCAGCAATTGAGACCCCCCACGGTAAACTGTTTTAATCTATGCGTCTTTAAGCCATTACCGTCACCGGGCGCCCACGTCAGTCGTTCATCATAGGTGGGTTGTAACTTTCTATGAACAGATTTCACTTCCCCTTTAGAATCAATATACACCAAAGAGCAGTATAAGCTATGCCCGCCCCGGTCTTGTGCCCGCTCAATAATTCCCAAATAAATTGATAGTTTGTACTTGCCGGCTAAATCACATATCGTATTAAGATCACCTTTTTCAATCTGAATTGCGTTGCGCATATAATGCGCATGTATTTCCTTATTTACTTCCAGGTTCCAGGAAGCACCATCGGTATATGCCAGCCAAAAAGGATAACCGGGCAGGATTCCTTCCCCAAAAATCAGAAGTTCAGCTTTCTCCTTGGCTGCGTTGTGAATAACATCTTCAATTTTAGCAATAGTACCCATTTTATCTAACCAAACAGGAGAAATCTGTGCCAGTGCCAATTTTAAATGGTTATTCATCAAAATATTCTGTTTAAAACCAGTTCAACATCAATCAGTAAGATACTAAAAACACCTAGTACAATTATGAACTTAAGAATATTATGCAACCAGATATAATCTTCTTTGGTTTTGGACTTCCAAAGCAATATCAGGAATAGTATTAAAAGAATGATACAGGCAATGAAGTAGATATACATATATCCCACATCAAACTTATTAATTAACAACGAAGCAGGAATTAAGGTGAGTAGTATGAGAAAACTAACCACCATTTTGGAGTAGAATGGACCGTATAAAATAGGAATGGTCTTATAATTTTGAGCCATGTCCCCTGCAATATTTTCCATATCCTTAATAATTTCACGTGCCAAAACCAATAGAAATAAGAATACGGCATGGACAAAGATTACGGTATCAAAATTGCGATAATACACCAATATTGCAAAGAAAGGTACAATTATAAGCGTAGCAGAAATAAGGTTTCCCACAAATGGGATTTTCTTCAGTTTATGTGAATAGAACCAGATTCCAAAGATATAGGCAGAAAAGAAAAGAACAGCCTTGAAGGATACAGAACTAGCAAGCAATACGGCAAGAAAATTAAAGACAAAGTAGGCGGTTATCTTTGTACGCTGATTCACTAATCGGTCCAGCATGCTTTTTTGTGGTCTGTTTATTAAATCTTTTTCCGAGTCATAAAAACTATTGATAATATAACCGGCCGATATTACGAGGGCGGAAGCTAAGACCAGCACAAAAAGATTGGGATCCAGGACAACTTCACGTAAAGGGAGGTCGGGGGCAAGGATATAAATAGCTGCAAGATACTGAGCGAGGGTAATCATAAGCACATTGTACCCTCTTATAATTGAAAAAAGACTCAAGCCCTTTAATAGCAGGAGTTTATTCTTTCTACTAAGCATTGTAATTGGTCTTAGAAGTTGTATACCACTTCCAGATGATGACCTTTTAGCGCAGTTTTTGCTTTATCCAAATCCTGAGTAAATCCTAAAATATAGCCACCACCACCAGAACCGCATAATTTTAAATAGTAATCATTGGTTTCTATTCCGTGTTTCCAGAGGTTGTGAAACTCTTTTGGGATCATTGGTTTAAAATGGTCAAGAACTACATTGGAGAGCTGCTTAAGATTACCAAAGAGTGATTTTACGTTACCACTTACAAAATCTTCAACACAGGCATCGGTATGTTTAATAAATTCATCCATTAAAACTTTACGAAAGCCTTCATGTTTCATCTTCTCCATAAAAATTTGAACCATAGGCGCAGTTTCTCCTGTGATTCCACTATCTAATAAAAAAACTGCTCCCTTCCCGTTCAAATTTTGGGATGGTAAACTGGTAGATTCTATATTTTCTTGTGAATTAATGAGGATAGGCAAGCTCAGATAGCTGTTTAATGGATCCAATCCGGAAGACTTACCATGAAAAAATGATTCCATTTTACCAAAAATCGTTTTGAGCTTAAGTAGTTTTTCGCGTGTAAGGTTTTCAAGTACGGTAATCTTTTCAATTGAATATTTATCATAAATTGCGGCCACCAGGGCTCCACTACTTCCAATCCCATATCCCTGGGGAATAGAGCTGTCAAAATACATCCCCCCTTCAACATCAGCCTTCAACGCATCCAGGTTAAATGATACCAATTCGGGTTCTTTATCCTGTAAGTCACTTAAATAGTGAAAATACTTTTCCAGACTTTGGTTTGAACTCTTTGCCTTCTCAGACAAGTGATCATCCGTCTTAAGCGCACCCTTAAAGAAATTGTAGGGAATTGAAAGCCCTTTGGAATCCTTAATGATTCCGTATTCTCCAAAAAGTAAAATTTTCGAATAAAAAAGTGGTCCTTTCATCTATATTCAATTAATTATAACTCCAAGATAAGCTGAATTGCGCCTATTCCCGGGACTAAATTACAATTTTTTAGCTCCCTCCCCAATTCGGTCGCAAATATACTGCCCATTTTCACAATATGCAATTAGCTCATCCTTAATAAATTGATTCACTATATTTTTCTCATTGTCCGGGTAAAGTAAATGTACATTGGCCCCTGCATCCAAAGTAAAGCAGAGATGATTTCCTGTTTCTTTTCGAAACCCCCAGATTTTCTCTATAATACTTAACGTATTAGGCTTCATCAGGATGAAGTAGGGTATACTGGTCATCATCATGGCATGCAGCGTAAGTGCCTCACTCTCTACCACCTCAATAAAATCATCAAGATTACCTTCGGCGAAAATGTCGCGTAACCTAATCAAATTATTGTGTGCCTGATGGAATCGATTTTTTGCAAACGGATGGCCGTGCATCAAATCATGGCCAACTGTGCTACTTACGCTTTTTTGCCCCTTATGGACCAGCAAAATAGTATCCTGATAACTTTTAAAAACATCTGCAACAGTGTAGGGATAAGGTATGCCATATAAATTGGTGCTGCCTTTAATTTCATTATGCTCCCCCCATTGCACAATAGTACCCTTAATACTTCTGCAAGCGCTACCGGATCCCAAACGCGCTAAAAAGGAAGCTTTTTTATAGAAATAATCCATCTCCATTTCAGGAGCCAATTGTTTTTCGATATCCATAAGGCATAAAGCCAAAGCAGCCATCCCACTGGCAGAGGAAGCAATTCCGCTACTATGCGGAAACGAGTTTGAAGTATCTATGGAAAAATGATACTTTCTAAGAAAGGGCAGGTAATTTTCAATCCGCCTGAAGAATGTTTCAATCTTAGGTTTAAAATCTTCCCTTGGTTTTCCCTCGAAAAGCAAATCAAATGAGAAGTCGGTAGTATCCTTTGCCAACTTGGTATATACGACTGTAGTTACAGTTCTGCACTCATCAAGTGTGAGGCTTACCGAGGCATTGGCGGGTATTTGATTTGATTTCTTTCCCCAGTATTTGACTAATGCAATATTACTCGGGGCTGTATATTGTATCCTACCTTTTTCCTTATCGTACGTATAAGATGAAGGAATAAAGTCTTTTTCTAACATGTACCCAATAATTTGTGCAAAGATAGCTTTTCAGCGCTTTTGCAATAGCCTCTCTTAAAATAAATTATTATTTTAGATTACTTACACCTAAAACATTTTGAAAAAGAAGTTTACCTATATCGCCATTTCAGTATCCATATGTCTTATAATAGGCTTCTTATCGGGTTTTGCAACACAGTCATCTGTGAATGATTGGTACCTGACACTTAATAAACCTAGTTTTAATCCCCCTAATTGGATTTTTGGCCCTGTATGGACAGTCTTATATATTCTTATGGGAATAGCTGCAGGTCTTGTTTGGGCAAAAGGCTTCCACCATATTTGGGTAAAAACTGCACTTTATAATTTCGGATTTCAACTAATATTCAATGTACTATGGAGTGTCGTTTTTTTTGGATTTAAAAATCCATTTTGGGCATTATTAGTTATTCTTTTTCTTTTGGCATTGATTTTATTAACCATAAAATGGTTCAACGTGGTGAGCAGGACTGCAGCATATCTTATGATCCCATATTTTCTATGGGTTTGTTTTGCTACTGTTTTAAATTATAAGATTTGGGAAATGAATTAGTTTTTGGTTAGTTCGAGAAGTTTTAAAGCTGTTTTATGATTTCTTGCTGTTGCCTGTACACCTAGTTTTTTCTCTAATAAGTTGGTGGTGAGCTTGGCCTTACCCATTCCACGTAGGCATTTCAGGTAGATATAATCTCTACAAATAACAAACTTTTCATTTTCAAATTTGCTCTCCTTAAACTCTGCCACGACCTCACTTTCAGGTGATTCTTTCAAAAACACATAATACATTTTGTTTAGCTCATCGTCTTTGAGCGGCTTCCACGGATTATCTCTAAGTATTTTTTCGAGTGTACTTCTCTTTAACATAATAACCGGTACAGAATAGCCATATTCATTTTCTATAGCTGCTTCTATACGTTGTTCCAATTTTTTACCATTAGATTCTTCACTGCAAAAAATGATATTGCCGCTTTGGATATAGGACGTAACCTCTGTAAAACCCAATGTGCCAAAGAGAACTCTCAAATCTGCCATAATTATTTTGTACCGGCCACCTACATTGATTCCTCGTAACAAGGCAATATATTTATGCATATTAAAGTCTCTTTTAAAAGGATTAGAATGAAAGCGCCGATGAAATTAACCAATTATGTTATGTAAAATAAATCAATTACATTTAATCCTTGTCATTCTTATTCTGTCTAACTTTTTGACCATATGGAATCTTATATTCTGGCTTTTGATCAGGGCACAACAAGCTGCAGAGCCCTAATTTTTGATAAATCAGGTAATATAATTTCTACTTCCCAGAAAGAATTTGCACAGCATTTTCCAAAACCGGGTTGGGTGGAGCATGATGCGATGGAAATCTGGGCGACCCAGTTGTCCATTGCCGCTGAAGCCGTAACAAAAAAAGGGCTAAATGCCGCGGACATCGCTGCTATAGGGATTACGAATCAACGTGAAACTGTAGTTGTCTGGGATAAAAATACAGGGAAACCAGTCTATAATGCCATCGTCTGGCAGGACAAAAGAACTGCCGAATTTTGTGACTTACTAAAGCGTAAAGGAAAATCCAAATGGATACGCAAAAAAACAGGTTTGGTCATTGATTCATATTTTTCTGGTACTAAAGTCAAATGGATATTGGACAATGTGGAAGGAGCCCGTGAAAGAGCGGAGGCCGGGGATTTAATCATGGGTACAATAGATACCTGGCTTATTTGGAATATGACCAAAGGTGCCTTACATATTACAGATCCTACCAATGCCTGCAGAACACTATTATTCAATATCAATACCCTGGAATGGGATGATGAGCTATTAGAATTATTTACTATTCCAAAAAGTATGTTGCCAGACGTTAAGCAATCCAGTGAAATTTATGGGCATACTGCCCCGGGCTTATTCGCTGCCAGCATTCCCATATCGGGTATTGCGGGAGATCAGCAAGCTGCATTGTTCGGGCAGATGTGTACAAAACAGGGCATGGTAAAAAACACTTATGGCACAGGATGTTTTATGCTGATGAATATTGGTGATAAACCAATAGTATCAGAAAACAATCTCCTTACTTCGGTGGGCTGGCAAATTAATGGAAAAACCGAATATATCCTGGAAGGAAGCATTTTCATTGCGGGGGCTGTAGTGCAATGGCTAAGAGACAGTTTAAAGATTATCAATACTGCCGCAGAAGTGGAAAAACTGGCTGGATCTGTTCCGGATACCGGCGGGGTGTATTTTGTCCCGGCATTTGCCGGACTGGGAGCTCCGCATTGGAATCAGCATGCTCAGGGCACTATTTTTGGTTTAACCCGGGGAAGTACCGATGCACATATTGCAAGGGCGGCTTTAGAGTCTATCGCCTTTCAGACAATGGATATTTTGAAGGCTATGGAAGCAGACTCCGGAATATCTATCAAAGAATTGCGAGTTGATGGAGGAGCTACAGTCAACAATTTACTAATGCAATTTCAGGCAGACGTTTTAAACACCATCACGGTAAGGCCAAAAATTGTGGAAACCACAGTAATGGGTGCTGCTTTTCTGGCGGGACTGGCCGTTGGTTATTGGAATAATCTGGATGAAATTCAGGAGATTTGGCAAACCGATGTGCATTTTACACCTACTGAAGACCGGGATACAATCAACAAACATATAGAAGGCTGGTATAAAGCTATAGGAGCCTTGGAATTCTGGACTAAATAAGCTAAAACTATCTTTATATATGACACCATTTATAGCTGAATTAATAGGTACATTTTTATTAATCTTACTAGGATGTGGAGTTGTTGCCAATGTCGTTCTGAAGGACACTAAGGGACACAATAGCGGATGGATTGTAATTACAACTGGCTGGGCCTTAGCAGTATACATTGGAGTACTCGTTGCTGCTCCCTATAGCGGGGCTCATATTAATCCCGCTGTTAGTATAGCCCTTGCTGCAGCCGGAGAATTTGCATGGGACCTGGTCCCATCTTACCTTTTGGCTCAATTAATTGGCGCCATTCTTGGTGCCACTTTGGTTTGGCTGATTTATAAAGACCATTTTGACCGAACAGAAGAACAAAGTTCCAAACTAGGAGTCTTCAGTACTATTCCGGCCATCCGAAATACATTTCCAAATCTACTTGGGGAAATTTCCGGGACTTTTGTCCTGGTATTTGCAGTTCTCTTCTTTACAGATGCTACTATTTTGGATTCGGATGAGGTAATTGGTTTAGGTTCACTGGGTGCCTTACCCGTAGCTTTGGTTGTTTGGGGTATTGGCTTATGTTTGGGAGGGACTACAGGTTACGCTATTAACCCGGCAAGGGACCTTGGTCCGAGAATTACGCATGCTCTGGCTCCTATCAAAAATAAAGGGAAAAACGATTGGTCTTATTCATGGATTCCCATAATTGGACCCATTTTAGGGGGTATAGTTGCTGCTTTTCTTTACCTGGCCTTACCAACGATTTAAATAAATAATTATGTGGACTCCACAATGGCCCGGGCAGCAATTGCCGCTCCGGTCCAGGCATTCTGAAAATTGAAACCCCCGGTTATGGCATCGATATTTAATACTTCACCCGCTAAATACACATTTGGAAGGATTTTGCTCTCGAAAGTCTTAAAGTTTATCTCTTTCAGATCCACACCACCTGCGGTAACGAACTCTTCTTTAAAAGTGCTCTTTCCTTCAACATTGAATTCTGAAGCTGTTATAAACTGACCGAGCCTATCAAGCTGCAGACCGGATACATCAGCCCATTTTAGATCCCTGGCCATATCTGATGCCAGAACCAATTTCCCCCATAACCTTGCAGGTATATCAATGGCCTTTGTTTTGTAAATTGTTTTTTTGGGTTCTAAATGTTTTATCTTATTAAACAGAGATAAAAGCCCCTGTTTATGATATTCAGGTAACCAATTGACCCTTATCCTAAATCTGTAATTACATTCATTTAATACTAATGCTGCCTGAGCAGAAAGTCTTAATACAACCGGGCCACTCAGACCCCAGTGTGTGATAAGAACAGGACCCTCGGAAACTAAACTCGGACTTCCTTGTTTTCTGGTGATAAATTTAGACTTAATATCTTCTGACATATTATGCCTGGGTAAAAGTTCTATCCTGGCCGGGGTACTCAAACCCTGTATTCCGTTAATTCTATTGTCTTTAATATTAAATGTAAACAAAGAAGGCACCGGTGGCACTATCGTATGCCCCAGTTGCTCCAATAATTGCCACATTTTTGTGCTGCTCCCGGTAGCGATAACAATCTTTTTAGCCTGATATGTTTTTTTAACCGATTGTACCTGCCAGCCTAACTCTTCCGTCGATTTATCATCTTCGTTCGGAATTAGCTTTATTACTGAACTACCTTTCAATAGGGTTACGCCATATTTTTCGATTTCCTCCAAAAAACAATCAATAATCGTCTGAGAGGAATTAGTAACAGGGAACATTCTGCCGTCCGATTCAGTTTTTATGGGTATGCCACGTTTTTTAAAAAACTGTATGGTATCAACAGGCGAATATTTGTGGAATGGTCCTAAAAGTTCTTTTTCGCCCCTAGGATAGTTTTTAACCAATAGGGATGGATCAAACTCTGCATGGGTAACGTTACAACGTCCACCGCCAGATACTTTTACTTTGGAGAGCACCTTTTTACCTCGTTCAAGGATAGCAATTTTAAGCGTAGGATCTGCTTCCGCAATGTGAATTGCACAATAAAATCCTGCAGCGCCTCCCCCTATTACAATTACGTCATACATTATTGGATCCTTTCAGGGTAATCAGTAAAAATACCATCAACACCCAATGCCCGTATTCTTGAAATTTCTTCTGAATCGTTTACTGTCCATGTAAAAATTTTAAATCCCTCACTTTTAATTTTTAAGACATTTGCTTTGTTCAGCCTAAGATAATGGGGGTTTATGGCCACGGCACTAATTTCTTTGCCAAAAGCAAGGGCATTTAGAGGATCCCCATCTGTAAGTACCGCAATTTCAATATCCCTGTTTAAATTTCTTATGGCGGTTAATTCTTCCCATTTAAAACTGGAAATTACAAAATCATCTAAGGTCCAACCTGCATTTTCAATATAGCTATTAACTATATCCATAACACCTGCTGCGGTACCCGATCCTTTGAGCTCAATATTCAGGCGTACTTTTTTATTTATTAAGTCTAAGACCTCGGTTAGCAATGGAATTTTATGATCCCCTTTGACATTCAAATCTTTAACCGCTTTTAAATCCATGCTTTCAATGGCACCACTGCCATCTGTTAGGAGATCAACTTTGTCATCATGAAAAACAACTATTTCACCACTCGAAATTTTAAAAACATCTATTTCTATCATATCTACCCCGAGGTCTAAAGCTTTTTGAACTGAAGAAAGGGTATTCTCCGTTTCATGGCCCATGGCTCCCCTATGTCCTATGGTAATCAAAGTGTTACTCTTCTCTTTACAATTCATAGCAGAAAGTATAAGTACAGCTATTAGTAATCTTTTCATGAAGTTCAATTTTTAATTTCTCAAAAATACAAATGATAGATAGATAATTCAATTTAAGACAGTTTATTATTATTCTATTAAATTTGTTATTTAAATATGCTTATACTAATTTTTAACATAATTATTTATATTATTCTTATTTTTTTATTGTTTTTCTTGCATTATAAATAAACTAAAATTTAGAAACTATGTTTACCAAACAAAATTTATTGGCAACCCTTGCCGGATTTGCAGTCATGTTTGTCCTGGGCTATGTAATCTGGGGGTTTGCTGCAGCAGATTTCTTTGAATCTCATTCCCTAAATGAGATCATGAAGGACCCACCTGAAATGCTTCTTCTTGCTATCAGTAACATTATCGCAGTATTTGCACTTAGCACCATTTATGGCAAATGGGCGAGAGGGATACATAATACAGGTCAAGGATTTAAATTCGGCATCTGGATTGGAATTTTTACTGGTCTCGGATTAGGCCTGCTAAGTCAATCTACAACCGAATTAATGGATATGACCGGACAAATAGTAGAGGCTATTTTAGAAATTGTTTTTTATGGTATCATTGGAGCAGTAATTGCTCTGGTGTACAAAGCAACAGCACCAAAAACAACGACAACCTAAAAAGAGGTAAAGGTGAATTCGCAAATCCGGTGCACTTAGTTTTAAGTAGCGGATTCATCTTTATTCCTATCCTTTAATCTGAAAGTTGAAGTATCAGGGATTCCAAAGGGGCAACTTCAATGGAAACGCTACCAAGCCCTTCGTGAACATTTAAAGTTTTAGTCGATTTACCGTAAAGCTTTTCTGTCAGGTTCACAGAACCTTCTTTTAAATTCCATTTGTTGATTATTTCAGGCGGGATTTTTAATTCAAATGAATAGGATTTGTCGTCATCAAAATTGGAAACGATAATTAACTGCTCATTTTGAGACCATCTAACATATGAGAGAACTCTGTAATTGTAATTTTCAGTATGATCCCTGTTGTAATAATGAATATCGGCATACTCGCCCATTAAGGCCTCGCTTTCAATCGTAAAATTGAGCAGGCGTTTGTAAAAATCTCGTAATTCTTTTTCTTCAGGTCGGAGCTCACCTCCATCAAACTGCTTATTATTTACCCACCTTTGATGGTGAGGAACTCCAATATAATCGAATATTGATGTCCGGGTAGGACTCCCAAAACCAGCTTGCTCATTACCGGGTTCTCCTACTTCCTGTCCAAAATAGATCATTGTAGGGGAAGTACTTATTGTAGCTGACACGACCATTGCAGGTTTGCCTTTTGCAGCATTTCCAGCAAAATCCTGACTTGCTATTCTCTGTTCGTCGTGATTTTCAAGAAAATGCAACATCTGATGCTCAATATCCTGCAGCCCCTTTTGGACCACCGGGATATGATCTGTCCAGCCATGACCCTGCATAATGTGTTTCAGGCTGTCATAAAGTTCAACTTTGTCATATAAATAGTCCATTTTACCCTTATGAATGTAGGTCCGGTACAAATCCGGATTATAAACCTCAGCCAAAAGAAAGGCATCGGGATTTTTCATTTTAATACTAGAGTTCATATAACTCCAGAATTCGACAGGTACCATTTCAGCCATATCAAAACGGAATCCATCGACACCCATCTCTAACCAATACATGGCAATATCCTTAAATTTTATCCAGGAATCAGGGATGTCTTTGTCAGACCAGAAAGCATGGTGGGCCTTAAAATCTTTTTGAGCATAGTCATCAGGCAGGGTATCAAAATCATAGGATCCATCCGGACGAACCCCATAATTAATTTTCACGGTTTCATACCAATCATTAAAATCCGGTTGTGCAAGACGTGATCCATTGCCCGTCCATTTTGCCGGATTTTCTTCAAATTCACCATCTGCCAATGGGTGTTGTTCTCCTCCAAGAGGCAGGTATCCATTTTGCCAAATAGGTACCCTGAAGGATTCACCGGTGATATAATAGTAATTGTTGTTCTTCTTGTATTCCACGGAAGTGTCGTCGTTTGCCCCAAAAGGTTCCAATCCTTTTGGAGTAGACTTCCCTTCATAGTTCCTGGCAACATGATTTGGAACAATATCTATTAAAAGCTTCAACCCCGCATTATGCGTGCGTTCTATCAATGATTTAAACTCCTCCAACCTATTACCGGGGTCTTCCGCCAGATCCGGATTTACATTGTAATAATCTTTAACCGCATATGGAGAGCCTGCCCGGCCTTTGACAACATCAGGGTCATCATCGGAAATCCCAAATTTGGAATAATCGGTAACTACCGCATGATGCGGAACCCCTGTATACCAAATATGGGTTATCCCGAGATCTTTAATTTCCAGTAAAGCTTTATCGCTGAAATCTGAAAACTTCCCAACCCCATTTTCGTGTATTGTACCCCATGGCTTATTGGTTGTGTTTGTATTTCCAAATAATCGTGGAAATACTTGATAAACCACCTTTTTAGTTTGTTTATTCAGGCCTTTCATTTTTTTAATATTTGTCTGTTCTTTTTCCTCCGCACATCCCAGTATCAAAGCAAAGCAACTTAATACAACCAAGACAATCTTCTTCATTCTAACTGAATTTTGATGTAAATAATAGTACCCTGTTGTTTTCTAAGTGCAATTGGGAATTAAAAATAACTTCTTCAGAAGTAAGGATGTTTTTAAAAGTATTCCCTATGAGTTTCATTTCATTAAAACGTTTAAGATCTAATGCATAAGGTAAATCATTTTTATTGAGGATAAGCATTATTGTTTCATCCTTTAATTGTCGGAATAGAACATAAACCCCATCCTCTGGCACAAAATGAATAGTCTTGCCTTCATGAATGGCTGTACTGCCTTTCCTATAGTTGAGCAATTTTCTTGTGAATTCCTGCATTTCCTTTTGTTCCGTACTAAGACCTTCTCCGTTAAAGGCATTTACCTCATCACCTTCCCAACCCCCGGGAAAGTCAGATCGGATACGACCATGATCGCCGGGCTTATCACGATTGCTAAGTAATATTTCAGTGCCATAGTAAATCTGTGGTATTCTTGGTACAAGGCCAATAAATGCCAACGCCATTTTCATTTTTTCAAAATCTTCATACAACTGTGTATAGAGGCGGTCCATATCATGATTATCACCAAAATATAATATGGATGAAGGATCATAATATGCAAAATCATTAGCGAGCCCCTCATATATTTTTACCAATCCGGAATCCCCATGTTCATCCTCATTAATGGCTTCAATTAGCCTGCGCTGCAATGGAAAATCCATAGTTGTCTTCAGGTTTGATTCATATCCATCCGAGTTTATAATACCCTGTTGCCAATAACGCACCAGCAAAGGGTTATAGGTCCATTCCTCTCCAACGATATTGAAATTGGGATATTCATCCATGATACTACCTGCCCACCTGGACATGAATTCCTTATCCGGATAAGAATACGAATCCTGTCTTATCCCTCCAAGTTTCAAAGTTTCAATCCACCATATACTATTCTGGATAATATAATTGGCCATGAAAGGATTATTCTGATTTAAATCTGGCATTGAAGGAACAAACCATCCATTGTTCATTAAATCTTTATCCACTTTTGAAGCATAAAGATCCTGATTTACCGTACGACGATGATTGGTAACCAAAGCGTCTGATCCTTCCTGATATTCTGATTGATAGTTTATCCAGTCCGTAAATGGCAAATCTGACATCCACCAATGATTGAGTCCACAATGGTTCGCAACCTGGTCCATAAGGAGTTTTATTCCATATTCTGAAGCTTTGTCCGAGAGTAAAACATAGTCTTCCAAGGTCCCAAATCTGGGATCCACCTCGTAGAAATCTGTCATTGCGTATCCATGATATGAAGACTCTGCCATATTATTGGTTAACAAAGGGGTTGGCCATAACGCGGTAAATCCCATTTGTGCTATATAATCCAAATGATTGATAATTCCCCGGATATCACCCCCATGACGAGCGTAATCATTTTTTCTGTCGATCTCTATATCAAGAAGTCCGTTGACATTTTCTATTTTCGGTGACCCCTGAGAAAAACGATCCGGGGTAACTAAATATATGGCATCCGAAGAATCAAACCCATGGAATTCCTCCGATGACCTTTCCCGTTCGTGTAACGGATATGAATAGCTTATTGCCTTTCCTTTTCCCCTGGTAAATTGAATTTCCATAATCCCCGGAGAAGCATTTTCGGAAATTTTTAAATCGAGGAATATATAGTTCGGGCTATCACCCCTATGAAAGGAATCCAGACTAACTCCGGCATAGGTTATTGATGGAGTCGTCACTCCTATTTCCCGACCATAAACCATTAGTTGTAAACTGGAATTTTTAAATCCCAACCACCAATTTGGAGGCTCTACCCTATTTATTTGAGTTGTAGAGCAAGTAATTGTTAAAAAGAGCATGCCGGATAAAATAATTGATTAGAGTAACCTTCTTATTTTCATCAAAGACTAATTTCATGTCCAGTAAAGCTAAATAAACTGATCATTCCGGGTTCTTTAACTATTTGGTTCAACAGTTTCCATTGACGGCTTTAAGACGACTCTTTTACCATTTACCCGTATGGTCATATCATCAGTACCATGGTATTGAAAACTAGTCTGACTTTCCGAGACATTAACTTTAATAATACGATCTCGGAAATTAACTTTAAACGAGTATGACTTCCATTGTTTAGGAATTCTCGGTGCAAAAGACAATTTATCATCCTTCATGCGCATACCACCAAAGCCCTCCACAATGCTCATCCATGTACCAGCCATTGAAGTAATATGTAACCCTTCTTCCACCTCTTTGTTGTAATCATCCAGATCCAACCTGGATGTTCGCAGGTAAAACTTGTAAGCCTGCTCCATTCTACCCAATTTGGCAGCCTGAATACTATGCACACAAGGCGACAAGGAAGACTCATGTACAGTAAAAGGCTCATAAAAATCAAAGTGCCTTTCCAATTCTTCAATACTGAAATGATCTTCAAACAGATAAAATCCTTGTAAGGTGTCGGCTTGTTTTATATAAGGTGAGCGCAATATCCTGTCCCAGCTCCATTTTTGATTTATAGGCCTCTGTGCAACATCCAAATCTGCAACCGTAATCAGCTCTTTATCAAGGAATCCGTCCTGCTGCAGGTAAATCTGTAACTCTTCGGAGTATGGGAAATAAAGATTTGCTGAAATCTCTTTCCATTTATCAACCTCAGCCTCGGTAAGCGAAGTATGTCCGATTATACGTGTATAATCATCCTTATACCCTTCTTTGACTTTTACCAACTGCTCCATGGTATATTCCATACACCATTTTGCAAGGTAATTGGTATACCAATTATTATTAACATTATTTTCGTATTCATTCGGCCCGGTTACACCAAGTATTACAAACTTATTCTTGTCTTTGGAAAAAGTTGCCCTTTGTCCCCAGAATCGGGAAATCCCTATCAGCACTTCAAGTCCCATTTCAGGAATATAGGAGTAGTCCCCTGTAAACCGGTAATAATTAAATATAGCAAAGGCAATAGCTCCGTTCCTGTGAATCTCTTCAAAAGTAATCTCCCATTCATTGTGGCATTCTTCCCCGTTCATGGTAACCATAGGGTATAAGGCAGCTCCATTATCAAAACCCAATTTTTGGGCATTCTCAATTGCTTTTTCCAAATGGTTATATCTGTATTTAAGCAGGTTTCTTGCCACAAGATGATCTTTTGTGGCCATATAAAAAGGAATACAATAGGCTTCAGTATCCCAGTAGGTACTTCCCCCGTACTTTTCACCTGTAAATCCTTTAGGGCCAATATTTAAACTGGAATCTGTACCCAGATAAGTCTGATTCAAATGAAATATATTAAATCTGATCCCCTGCTGTGCTTTTACATCACCTTGAATACCTATATCACTCATCTCCCATATACCTGCCCAGAAAGTTTTTTGTTTTTCCAATAAGTTGTCAAACCCAAGTGCAATTGCAGATTTTAAGACATTTTTTGCGGCGCTCACTAACTCATCAGCTTTATGATCTCTTGAAACAGTATAGCCGCCATATTTAAAGAATGTAACCGCTTCACCCTCTTTAGCACTATATTCATATTCATGACCAACCCATAATTCTTTGACTTCTTCCGAAACTTCAACAGGGATTTCATTCCCATTGCTCGTTAAACGGCATTCCATAAACGTACAAACTTCAAAATTGGTTTTCAGGGTATGTGCCTCAATAAATGCTTGCCGGCCATCTGAGCTTACCTTGGTAACATTCCAGAATTTATCGTCCCAATTACTATCTTCATTTGTGATCCCATTATCTAAATATGGGATAAATCGTAGTGAAGCATTTCTGTTTATCGGGGTGACTGTATATTTTATGGCCCCTACTTCATCATAATCCAGGCTCAAAAAACGGACTGCTTCTACATTTATCGTAATACTATTTGGCAGGGTCGCCGTGAAGGTTCTTTTATACCAGCCTTCTTTCATGTTAAGCTCTCTCCTGAATCCTTTAATATTTGTGCACGTATTGAGGTCTAAGGCTTCACCATCCACGAAAATGTTAATCCCAATCCAATTGGGTGCATTTAACACCTTGGCAAAATACTCCGGGTAACCATTCTTCCACCACCCTACCCTGGTTTTATCAGGGTAATAAACCCCGGCAATATAACTTCCTTGAAACGTTGGACCGGAATAGTGCTCTTCAAAATTTGCACGTTGCCCCATAGCGCCGTTTCCAATGCTAAAAAGGCTTTCAGAGGATTTTACATTCTCTTCATTAAAACCTTCTTCTATGATAGACCATTCGTCTGCTTTAATATATTCTTGATTCATATTAAGGGTTGTTATAATATCTTTCTCAGATTTGATTAAAATAAGTGATTACAATTTATTAGTTCATTAAAACCTTAATTTTTATTTTTCAATAGTATAATAAGGTCATTAATAAAATTAAAGTCAATTTCAGTAAAATCTTTAAAACCATGGTCTGCATTTGACAGAATATTGACATCTCCAATTCCGATACTCACCATTCCGGCAATATTGGCAGCTTCTATACCTGCTAAAGCATCTTCAAAAACCACACAATGTAAGGGCTCCAAACCTAATTTTTCTGCGGCTATTAAAAAAACTTCTGGATCAGGTTTGGCTTTGGTTACCTGATTCCCATCTACAATTGCATCAAAATAAGGTAATAGTGACACCTTTTCCAAAATTGGAATTGCATTTTTACTTGCAGACCCGAGAGCCATAGGTATACCTTTCTCTTTGAGGTATCCCAGGATTTTTGTCACATCCGGAAGAATTTCACTTTCATCCATCCCGGAAATATATTTCAAATAATCCTCATTTTTTTCTTCCAGCCAATTGTCGAATTGTTCTTTGGACACAGAAATATTACCCATTTCCAATAAGAGTTCGAGACATCTTCTGCGGCTTACACCTTTAAATTGTTCGTTGTCTTCCTGCGTAAAATCAATGCCCAACTCATCGGCCAGATTTTTCCAGGCCAGATAATGGTATTTGGCAGTATCAACGATTACCCCGTCTAAATCGAATATAAATCCGGTTCTACTCATTTTAATAAATTTCAATGTATTTAATTAATTGTAGATTCTCTTTCAATTAGTGTTGCTTCAATAATTTCAGTCCTAAAAGTTTCCTCCACGGCAGCATCATCATCTCGTTCAATTTTTTCAATAAGCATTTTCGCAGCCATTTTGCCCATTTTTTCGCCATGCTGTGCCAGTGAAGTTAGGGTAGGTGTGGCCAATTTAGAAAGAATGCCATCTGTAAAACCAATAAATGAGATGTCTTCCGGAATCTTCAGGCCATTTTTCTGGGCAGTTTTCATAGCCCGGACGGCAAATATTTCATTTACACATAAGACCGCATCAATCTTGTTTGATTTAAAAAAGGTTTCGCTTTTGGTTTCATTCTCAAATTGATATGGCAAACGTAGAATTAAATCTTCATCTAACTCCAGGTCATGGTCTTTAAGTGCTTTGTAATAACCCTGAGCTCTTTTCTCACTTACATTAAAATAACTTTCGGTTGTAATCAATGCTATTCGCTTTCTGCCATTGTCTATTAGTTTTTTAACAGCCCCATAAGAGGCTTCAAAATCATTTAGAATGACCTTATCACAAATTATCTCATCTGTAATCCTGTCAAAAAGCACTAAAGGCATCCCTTGATTGGTTATCTCCTTTAAATGGTTAACATCATTTTTTAACTGCGTTTCTGCAGAAAGGGCCATAATGAATCCATCGATACTACCGTTTGCCAATAGTTCCATATTGATAACTTCTTTATCAAAAGATTCATCTGACACACAGGCAATAACATTATACCCCTTTGCATCCGCATAGAGCTCTATACCTCTGAAAACCGTGGTAAAAAAATGATGTACAATATCCGGAATGATTACGCCAATATTTTTTGTGCGCCTTTGTTTAAGGCTTAGGGCTATAATATTGGGTTTGTAGCTATATAATTTGGCGAATGCTTTAACTTTATCCTTGGTATCCTTACTTATCTCCCGGCTATTTTTTAAAGCCTTGGATACCGTTGAAATGGATACATCCAACTCCCGGGCGATATCCTTAAGAGTAATTTTTCTTTTCAAATCTTAAAACCAAAAATGTAAAATGTTAAAGTAATTAAAAAAGCTATCCGATAAATATATTCTTTTTTTAACATACAAAAGTGCCAAAAAGTAAAGAACCAACCTTATATTTAAGCTTGCAGAACAAAAAAAATACTATATTTGTTCCGTTTTTAACAAAGTTTAAACCAAATAAATATTAAATAGTCAGTATTATCCCTTGTTATTGTCGTATTTTGATTTAACAAAAGTTATTAACACGAAACCGTTTTCGTTGTTAGTAAATGTTAATAAAAATAAGACGTTAACAATTTTTTTACATAGGTTTAACCTTTGGTACTAAAAATTAACTAAACTCAAAATTAACTTTTTATGAAGATTACGCTACTAAAAAGCTTTTTACTGATCGGAGCTATTCTAAGCTTCGGGATTGCAAAAGCGCAAGAAGTATCAGGAACAGTTTCCGATGCAAATGGTCCATTACCAGGGGCCAGTGTTGTTGTTAAAGGAACTACAAACGGTACACAAACGGACTTTGATGGTAACTATACGCTTAACAATGTAGATAGCGGTGCTACTCTTGTTATCAGTTATATTGGTTACAGTACACAGGAAGTTCCAGTAAATGGAAGAACTACTATCAACGTAGTTCTAGAAGAGGATGCACAAGCATTGGATGAAGTAGTAATTATCGGTTATGGTACTACTACCGTCAAAGATGCGACAGGTGCGGTTTCTGCAGTAAATGCAGAAGACTTTAACAGTGGTATCATTGCTTCACCAGAGCAATTGATCCAGGGTAAAACTGCAGGGGTTCAAATTGCCCAGGCAAGTGGTGAACCTGGTGCGGGAGTTAATATTAGGATTAGGGGTGCAAACTCCATCCGTTCTAATAATAATCCCTTATTTGTAGTTGATGGTATTCCATTATCATCAGAATCTACTACTCCTGGTGGTGGTGATATTACAGGTGGTGAAAATGCTACAAGAAACCCTCTAAACTTTATTAACCCTTCCGATATTGAAAGTATCTCTATCTTAAAAGATGCCTCTGCAACGGCAATTTATGGATCAAGGGGAGCCAACGGGGTAGTAATTGTAACAACTAAAAGTGGAAAAAGTGCTCAAGGTGGTGTTTGGGAATTTGATCAAACTATAAGTATTTCTACACCAAGAGAGAATTTTGACCTTTATGATGCCCCAACATTCCTGGCACAAACAGCCGCGGAACGTGGACAGACGATTGCGAATGATATAAATGAAGGCTCTAATACTGACTGGCAGAAGGTAGTTTTAAGAACTGTAGTTTCTCCTGTTACCAATTTATCTTATTCCAACAATTATGGTAGTGGTAATGTAAGAGGTACTTTTTCTTATGGAAAACAGTTTGGTGTTATTGAAAAGTCTTCTCAGGAAAGAATTACGGGAAGAATAAATGTAAACCAACGTTTTGTTGATGACAGATTAAAATTTGATTTACAGGCTTCTATGGCTCGCGTAAATGACCTGGCACCTCAAATTAGTGGTGGGTCTGGTGCCAGTGGTAACCTTATTGGAGCAACATATTCTGCAAATCCAACATGGCCCAATGACCCCGAATTCAGTATTCCGGGTAACCTGTTAAATCCTGCCAACCTTTTGGCATACTATAAGCAAAAAACCAATACCGATAGGTTTTTAATCAATTTTGCTGCTTCTTATGATATTATCGATGATGATGACAATGAATTAAGAGCAAAAGTAGCTGTTGGTTATGATGACTCATTTGCCACAGCAAGTGCAACTATTTCACCCAGAGTTACGAATCAGAACCGGGTGAGTGGACAGGGACAGGCTTCATACAATGAATTGGATGCGACAAGTCAATTACTGGAAGCAACCCTAAATTGGAAAAGAGACTGGTCTAAGGTTTCTTTAGATGCCATTATTGGTTTTACCTACCAGGATTTTCAGAGGCAAGGATTCAATTCCCAGGGATGGGGTGCATTCACAGAAAACCTCGATCAAATGGGTACAGATCTAAAACAAACGATCCGAAGTGGACAAAGTCTGGTTACAGGTGGATACCAACAATTTGGATACGATGCTAATGGCAGTTTTGTAAACAGCTTAAATCCATTTAGTGATACCGCTGTCTTAAGCCCCCTTGGAGTAAGAAAATATACTTCTGCATGGGCAGATACCTTTAATAATACGGATGAATTGCAATCCTTCTTTGCAAGAGCAAATGTTAACTTGCATAACAAATACCTGTTTACAGCAACTTTCAGAGCAGATGGTTCGTCTAAATTTGCTCCGGACAACCAGTACGGTTATTTCCCATCTGGTGCGTTTGCATGGAAAGTTAATGAAGAAGAATTTATAGGTCCTAACATTTCTACATTAAAATTAAGATTAAGTGCAGGTATCACAGGTAACCAGGATGGTTTAAGCTATGCGCAGTTTATTAAAAGACAGCGTTTTGCTTCACCGGGAATTAATGACGATGGTAGCATAAACAGACCGGGACTTGAAACTGTTGCTGTACAGAATCCAGATTTAAAGTGGGAAGAGACTTTTGATTACAACATAGGTGTAGATTTTGGTTTCGGCCTCGATCGTTTTAGCGGATCTCTTGATTTCTACAAGAAGGAAACTAAAGATCTCTTGTTCAGACAAGCTGCAGCAGCTCCTGCTTTTGATCCTTTCGTATTTAAGAACCTTGAAAACGGTAAATTGGTTAACCAAGGGGTAGAAGTGGCTTTGGCTTATGACTTTGTTCAAACTGATAATGTAACCTTTTCAGCAGCTTTCAATATTTCCTATAACGATAACAAGGTTACAGGTTTAAATGGAACTACCGCAGATTTCAGCGAAATTAATGGTCCGGGTCTTACCGGAGCTTTTGCACAGCGATTGGGAGAAGGAATATCTATTTTCTCTTACTACATGGCTACCTATTCTGAGGATGCCAACGGAAATCCTAACTTCAGTGCAGATGAAAAAAGTTTTGTCGGTGAAGATGCGGTTCCTGATGTTGTATCTGGACTTACCCTTAACTTAAATGCCGGTAGATTTGATGCTAATGTATTTTTTGCAGGCCAGTTTGGGTTCTCAGTGTATAACAACACAAGAAATGCTTTCTTAAACAGACCTACCTTTTTAACTTCCAGGAATACGGATCCAACAGGATTTAACCTGGTATCACAAGAAGTTTCTACCCTATATTTGGAAAAAGGTGATTTTGTACGTCTGCAAAACGCAACGGTTGGCTACAATGTGCCTCTTACTGGAGAAGGGTTCTTTGACAACCTAAGGTTTTCTTTGACCGGACAAAATTTATTACTGTTTACAGATTATTCTGGTCTTGATCCTGAGGTTTCGGCCAACACAGGTGATTTTGGTACTGGTATTCCAAGCCAAGGGATAGATTATACCACATTCCCAAGACCACTGACTGTGACTTTAGGGATAAATGCTAAATTTTAATTTTAAAAAAAACTGCAATGATTAATTATTTAAAAACACGATCAAAAATTTTGATGTTTTCGTTACCGGCATTGGCACTGTTTTTCTCATGTACCGATCTGGAAATCGAAGCAACCGATTCTTTGCTTGCCCCCAATTTTGAGGGTATAGCTACTGCTGAGGAAGCAGCTAGTCAGGTTTCTGCCATGTATAATTCCATCAACGGATATATAGGCGACCAGGCTAACCTGTATGCCCTCAGTGAAGTTACGACAGATGAAATGTTAGTCCCTACAAGAGGATCTGACTGGGGAGATAACGGAATATGGAGACAATTACACCAGCACTCCTGGACTCCGGATCATCAGTACATTACCAATGTTTGGAACCAGTGGAATGAGCTTCAGCTCGTAGCCAGTGAAGTATTAGACAGCAGGTCTGCATCTTCGCCGGATTCAAGGGCGGCTGCATCATTTTTCAGAGCCCTGGCGGTTTACGTAATTTTAGACAATTTTGGCCAGGTCCCAATTCGGGATACAGAGGCTCCACCATTGCAAGATCCAGAAGTCTTAACTGGTGAGGATGCTATAGCACTTATTGCTTCTGACTTGGATGCTGCTATTAGCGGACTACCGGCTACCGGACCATCTGGTGCAGAAAATGTAAATGTGTCCAAAGCTGCCGCCAGATATTTATTGGCCAAGCTTCATTTGAACAGACATATATTTAATGGTTCCGGAAGCCCTGATCCTGCGGATATGGCAATAGTAATATCCCTGGTAGATCAAATTGCCGCTGATGGCTACGCTTTGGAAGCAGGGTTTTTTGATATCTTCCGAGATACCCCTGACAATGAAACCATCTGGTGGATCAATACCGGTGTTGGAAACAGGATTTGGAATGGTTTGCATTATAACCTTGTTACCCCTGAACAATCAGGTGGATGGAATGGTTTTTCTACTCTTTCTGAATTCTATGATTTATTTGAAGGACCAGAAGATAATTTTGTAGGTGGCGGACAAGAAGAACGAAGAGGTGGCGTGCCACTACAGGGCGAGCCTGCCGGTGCAGATGGAACAACAGATACAGACGGTGACGGAATCGCCGATGGTTCGCATATTGGTTTTGGTTTCCTTAAGGGACAACAATACGGTCCTGACGGAACTCCTCTTACAGAAAGAGGTGGTGCACCTTTAGTTTTTTCAAGAGAATTTGTAAGTGCAGTTGATGGGCAACCAAACCTTTTAGATAATGATGAAGTAACCGGTATCAGGGTACTTAAGTACAACCCAAGATATGGCGGATTTACGTCGCATGAAATCTTCTTCAGATATTCGGATGCCCATTTGATGAAAGCAGAAGCAATGCACAGAAGTGGAGGCGATGCTACAGCAATGGTCAATGAACTACGTGTTTTACGTGGTGCTACACCCGTAGGTAGTGTAACAGATCAAATTTTGATCGATGAAAGAGGAAGAGAACTTTACATAGAGTTTTGGAGACGTAATGATTTAATAAGATTTGGACAGTATACGCGTGATTGGGAATTTAAAGACCCTGCAGCTATTGGGAATTCAGATCGTGAATTATTCCCTATTCCTGCAACTCAGATTATTCTTAACCCTAATCTGGTTCAGAATCCCGGATACTAAGAATTTATTACTTTATATTTTAAAAACCCTGGTCATTATGATCAGGGTTTTTTATTTTCAATGACTTGGCCTATAACTATAAAAACAATATCTTAAGCTGTCAAAAACCAATCTAAACATATGTACACCATAGGCTATGATCTTGGAAGCTCTTCAATTAAAGTTGCCCTGGTTGAAACCATTACGGGTAAAAGCCTTGGTGTAGTAAATGAACCCAAAACGGAAATGACTATGCACTCCCCTCAAAGAGGTTGGGCAGAACAAAATCCGGAAGATTGGTGGACCCATATATGCAAGGCTACAAAGCAAATACTTGATCAGACAAAAGTTCAACCCGGCGAAATAAAAGGGGTTGGTATTTCCTATCAAATGCATGGCCTGGTTATAGTTAATGAGCAAGGAACTCCCCTAAGAAATTCCATTATCTGGTGTGACGGCAGGGCGGTTGATATAGGAAAGAAAGCCTTTGATGAACTTGGCCAGGACAAATGTGCCCATGAACTACTAAATTCGCCGGCTAACTTTACCGCATCAAAATTAAAGTGGGTAAAAGAAAACGAAAAGGAGATTTATGGTAAAATTTATAAAGCCATGCTTCCCGGTGATTTTATTGCCTTTAAACTAAGTGGTAAAATTAACACTACTATTTCAGGACTTTCAGAGGGTATCTTTTGGGATTTTAAGGAGAATAAAATTGCCAATTGGCTTTTGGATTATTATGGGTTGGAAGAAAACCATATCCCTGAACTAGTGGATACCTTTTCAGACCAGGGCCAAATTACTTCTAAAGGAGCCCTTGAAACCGGTCTGGCAGAAGGAACTCCTATCCTTTACCGTGCCGGAGATCAACCTAATAATGCCTTATCGTTAAATGTCTTCAATCCAGGTGAAGTAGCAGCCACGGGCGGTACTTCAGGCGTTGTTTATGCCATCACCGACAACTTGTCTGTAAAAGAAAGTTCGCGTGTTAATAATTTCGCACATGTAAATTATAGCCTTAAAAGCCGTCGTATAGGTAAGTTATTATGTATCAATGGCGCCGGAATCATGTATAGATGGTTGTTAAATAACTTAAATGTTTCTAATTACGAGGAAATGAACGAGCTGGCTGCCCGGGTTCCTGTTGGTGCTGATGGAGTCATAATATTGCCATTTGGAAATGGTCCTGAACGAATGTTAGAGAATAACGATTTAGGCGCTGAAATAAAAAACATTAACCTGAATAGGCATAATAATGCACATCTGTGCAGGGCTGCTCTTGAAGGGATTGCTTTTTCCTTTGTTTATGGAATGGAAATACTTAAAACCGATGGTATAAAGGCTAAAGTAATAAGGGCTGGTAATGATAATTTATTCAGATCGCCTATTTTTTCAGATACCATTGCTACTTTAATAGAACACGATATTGAAATATACAACACTACTGGTGCTATAGGAGCTGCCAGAGCCTGCCAGCTGCATGATGGAAATTATGCCAATTTCGGCAAACAAATTATGGATAACGATTATATCATGAGTTATAAACCTTCCTCTGAAAAAAAAGACTATAGGTTGGCTTACGAACTTTGGAAGAACGAACTGGAAATAAAATTAAAAATCAATTAATATGGCACTTATTGGAAACACGGAATATTATAAGGGAATAGACGAAATACTATTTGAAGGTAAAGAATCTGATAATCCCCTGGCCTTTAAATACTATAATCCGGATCAACTTGTAGCAGGTAAAACCATGCGAGATCACTTAAGGTTTGCCGTAGCCTATTGGCATACCTTTTGCGGGGTTGGGGCCGATCCTTTTGGGCCAGGCACACAAAATTTTCCATGGGATATGCATAGTGATCCTATGGATGCTGCCAGAGCAAAGGCCGATGCAGCCTTTGAATTCATAACCAAACTGGGGTTTGATTATTTCTGCTTCCATGATTTTGACCTGGTACGGGAAGGTGATTCATTTACAGAGTCTGAAAAGAGACTTTCAGCCATCGTTGATTATATAAAAGAGAAAAAAGCAGCTTCAGGTGTTAAACTTTTGTGGGGTACGGCGAATTGTTTTTCCCACCCCAGATATATGAATGGTGCATCTACCAATCCCGATTTTAATGTTTTGGCCCGGGCAGGAGGCCAGATAAAACTGGCTTTGGATGCTACGATGGCTTTAGATGGTGAAAATTATGTTTTTTGGGGAGGCAGGGAAGGCTATATGTCCTTGTTAAATACAGACATGAAGCGAGAGCTGGACCATATGGGCCAATTCTTGGCAACAGCCAGAGATTATGCGCGCAAACAAGGTTTCAAGGGAACTTTTTTTATAGAACCAAAACCCATGGAACCTATGAAACATCAATATGACTTTGACGCTGCTACGGTAGTTGGCTTTTTGTATCAGTATGGATTGCAGGATGATTTTAAACTAAATCTCGAAGTCAACCACGCTACCCTGGCAAGTCATACCATGCAACATGAAATGGAAGTTGCGGCCGCTCATGGGATGTTGGGAAGTATAGATGCAAATCGTGGCGATTATCAGAATGGATGGGACACAGATCAGTTCCCTAATAATATTACCGAAGTAACTGAAGCCATGCTCACATTCCTGAAAGCAGGAGGATTAAAAGGAGGTGGGATTAATTTTGATGCCAAAATAAGGCGAAATTCCACAGACATGGATGATGTATTCCATGCACATATCGGTGGTGCGGACACTTTTGCAAGAGCATTGCTAATTGCCGACAAGATTATGACTTCTTCTCCTTATAATGACTTGAGAAAAAGACGTTATCAATCCTTCGATTCCGGTAAAGGAAAGGATTATGAAAATGGGAAATTGGATTTGACGGATCTTTATGAAATTGCAAAATCAAATGGTGAATTGGAATTACAAAGCGGCAAACAGGAATTGTTTGAAAACATAGTCAATCAGTACCTCTAGTGCTAAGGTTAAAACCCATCAAATTTCAAGGCAAATTTTTAATTGGAGAAGAATTTTGCCAAAATTGAGCAATTAGCATTTATTAAACCGCCAACCAAACTATGACATCATCTTTCGGGTTTTGGGATTATTTTATTTTTGTAGCATATGCCTTCTTAATTTTGGGAGTAGGCTTATGGGTTTCCCGGGATAAAAAAGGGCATCAAAAGAATGCTGAAGATTATTTCCTTGCCAGTAAATCCCTACCCTGGTGGGCTATTGGAGCTTCTCTAATAGCCGCCAATATTTCCGCTGAACAATTCATAGGTATGTCAGGTTCAGGATTTGCAGTGGGCCTGGCGATTGCCTCCTATGAGTGGATGGGAGCAATAACCCTACTTATTGTTGGTAAATTTTTCCTGCCAATTTTTATCGAAAAAGGCCTTTATACGATCCCGCAATTTGTTGAGCAACGCTATGGCACAACACTTAAGACTATTTTAGCGGTATTTTGGATTGCCCTTTATGTTTTTGTAAACCTGGCTTCTGTTTTGTACTTAGGGTCATTAGCCCTGGAAACCATAATGGGGATTCCAATGATTTATGGGGTAATTGGACTGTCATTATTCGCGGCAGCATATTCTCTTTACGGAGGCCTTTCTGCCGTTGCATGGACAGATGTCATTCAGGTTATCTTCCTGGTTCTGGGAGGTTTAATCACAACCTATCTGGCTCTAAATACAGTCTCCGACGGACAGGGTATTTTGCAAGGTCTCAAAGTAGTTTACGAAACGGTCCCTGAAAAATTTGTGATGATACTTGATAAATCAAATCCTGAATATGCCAATCTGCCCGGTCTGGGGGTTCTGGTTGGTGGTTTGTGGGTGGCCAACTTATATTATTGGGGTTTTAACCAATATATTATTCAAAGAACGCTCGCAGCAAAATCCTTACGTGAATCGCAAAAAGGAATTATTCTTGCTGCTTTTCTAAAAATAATTATTCCTGCAATTGTGGTTATACCGGGCATTGCGGCCTATGTGATGGTTAATGATCCCGAAATATTAAATCGCTTTGGAGATACCGGCCTTGAAAATTTACCTACCCTTGAACAAGCGGATAAGGCCTATCCCTGGCTTTTACAATTTTTACCTACCGGACTTAAGGGAGTAGCTTTTGCAGCTTTGGCAGCAGCCATTGTATCTTCTCTGGCATCTATGTTAAATTCTACATCTACCATTTTTACAATGGATATCTACAGACAGTACATAAACAAAAATGCTTCTGACAAAAAAACGGTTAACGTTGGACGAATGACCGCAGCGGCAGCACTTAGTATTGCGTGTGTAATGGCACCATTACTGGGTGGTATAGATCAGGCATTTCAGTTCATTCAGGAATGGACCGGATTGGTCAGCCCCGGGATTTTAGCAGTTTTCATGTTAGGTTTATTTTGGAAGAAAACAACCAATAGAGGCGCTATCGTTGGGGCATTGGCGTCTATACCCATAGCATTTTATTTTAAAGTGGCTCCCAGCGGATGGTCTGACAACCCCATTTTTGCAGATGTTCCATTTATGGACCAGATGGGGTACACCACACTGCTCACTATGCTGGTAATAGTCTTGGTAAGCCTTAATCAGAATAAGGGCCAGGATGATCCAAAAGGTATACCCCTTTCAAAAGAACTGTTCAAAACTAGTCCCAAATTTAATATAGGCGCCTTCGCTACAATGATCATTATTGCCACCATTTATGCCCTGTTTTGGAACTAACTCCTATTGTAAATAACTGATAAAGATTAACTTGGATTACATTCCTTTTTCCGCTAGTTTCATTATCTTGCCGTCCCATTTTGGAGCATAAATGAAAAGGATTTTAGGACTTTCTTTTAGTGTGCTTTTAATACTAAGCGCCTGTACTGAAAAGAAGGAGAAACTGTTTGACAAAGTTGACTCCGCACATTCCGGAATTCACTTTAAGAATAGCCTCGAAAGCACCCCGGAGCTTAATATTCTTACCTATCTCTACTACTACAATGGAGGCGGCGTGGTTTCGGCAGATTTCAATAATGATGGGTTAAAAGACCTCTATTTTACATCCAATCAGGGTGAAGATAAACTTTACATTAATAAAGGAGGCTTAGAATTTGAAGATGTCACCAAGGCATCTAAAATAGCTAATTCAGGGAATTGGACCACCGGGGCCACCCACGTAGATATTAACCAGGATGGTTTACTTGATATTTATGTTTGTAAAGTAGGCAATTACAGGAGCCTAAAAGGAAAGAACCTGCTATTTGTGAATAAAGGCATAAATGAAGAAGGTATTCCAACCTTTAGTGAAGAGGCAGCTACTTATAACCTTGATTTTAGCGGCCTCTCAACCCAGGCAGCATTTCTGGACTATGACCTGGATGGAGACCTTGATATGTATCTCTTAAACCATTCGGTACATCCAAACAGAACCTATGGCAAAGGGGCCCAAAGATCCGAAAAAGATTCCCTTTCAGGTGACCGCCTGTATAAGAATGAGGATGGGGTATACATTGATGTTTCTGCTGAAGCCGGTATTTATCAGGGTAAGATTGGATATGGTTTGGGGCTTGGTGTAAGCGATATAAATGATGATGGGTTTCCCGATATTTATGTAGGTAACGATTTTTTTGAAAATGACTACCTGTACATCAATCAGCACGACGGTACTTTTAAAGAACTCATTTCTTCAGATAATAAACACCTGGGGCATACCACTCATTACTCAATGGGTAACGATTTGGCAGATTTGAATAACGATGGACTTACAGATATTCTTTCTCTGGATATGCTTCCGGAAGATTTGGAAACCTATAAAACTTCAGGATTGGAGTATGCATTTCCAACATATCAGTATTATCTTAAAAATGGATATGCTCCGCAGTATATGTCAAATACTTTACACCTCAACCTTGGCTCAGAAAATTTCAGTGAAATTGGAAATTTATCCGGTATTTCGGCAACCGAATGGTCCTGGGGAGTCCTGGCCGCTGATTATGACAATGACGGGTTTCGGGATATTTTTATCTCCAACGGAATTAAAGGAGCCACCAATGATATGGACTTCATTAGTTTTATTGCCAATGATAATATTCAAAAAAGAATAGACGCCGGAATGACCCAAACCGATATGGCATTTATTGAAGAACTCCCGGAAAAACGAGCATCAAACTACCTGTATAGAAATAATAAAAACCTCTCTTTTAAAAATGTCACCTCAGAGTGGTATCATGAAGAAATGTCTTTTAGCAACGGTTGTGTTTATGCAGACCTGGATAATGATGGGGACTTGGATATAGTTGTAAATAACCTTAATGAAAAAGCTTATCTGCTTGAAAATAAATCTAATAGAATTGGGCAGGGAAATTATATCAAGGTCTCATTAAAAGGTTCTGAAAAGAATAAATTCGGCACCGGCGCCAAAGTCATCGCATATACGTCCAATGGAATACTCAAACAGGAAAATTTTCCAACCAGAGGTTATTTATCTGCCGTTTCTAACACAATGCATTTAGGTCTAGGGCAGGATACCGTGATAGATTCTATTCATGTAATATGGCCCGGGGGAAATTACCAGACGTTAAGATCCGTAAAATCAAATCAGGATTTGGCTCTAAGCATGGAATTGGCCAAAGGCGATTTTTATAAGAGATCACAGCCTAAAGCGGAGAGCTTTCTCCTTAATGTGCCCAAGATCCTGAATTTTAGACATAAAGATCAGACTAGTATGGAATTCAATCGTGATCCACTAGTTCCATTTGCCAATACAAATGAAGGCCCTGCTGTTTCTATAGCAGATATAAACATGGATTCCCGGGATGATATATTTATTAGTGGTGGTAAAGGCCAGGCTTCCGCACTTTTTATACAAGATAGTTTGGGCAATTTTAGTAGCATCCAGGATTCCTTATTTGAGCCGGATGCCATAAATGA
>NZ_CAMYKG010000030.1:36596-51373 GCF_947258925.1 uncultured Eudoraea sp.
CGGCCCAGGTTTTACCTCAATACTGAAGGTGTATATGAAAAAGATACCTTAGCCTTTCAAAATGTTGAAATTAACGCCTCCAAGGTTATTGCATCAGATTTTGATAACGATGGGGATTTGGATATCACAATAGCTTCTGATCAACTACCGCTGGTCTTTGGTGGTATTCCAAATCAATTTTTATTTAAAAACGACGGCAGAGGAAATTTTGAGGATGTAACTATGGAAATGGCACCCGAATTTCAAAAAATCGGACTTGTCAAAGACTTGATATGGGTAGATATAGATAATAATGGATTTCCAGATCTTTTTACAGTGGGTTATTGGACACCTGTATCTATTTTCCTGAATGATGGTTCTAAATTGAAGTTACAAAATGGCAATGGCCTGGAATATAGTCACGGCTGGTGGAATACAATAGTTGCCAAGGATTTTGATAATGACGGGGACATCGATCTGGTCTGTGGTAATTGGGGTCTGAATAGTAAGTTAAAGGCCTCAAAACAAAAACCTGTTTCACTCTATAGCTATGATTTTGATGAAAACGGGACCTTAGATCCGGTTGTCACCTACTTCCATCAGGATAAAGAGACGCCTTTTGCATCTAAAGATGAATTGGTAAAACAAATGCCTTATTTGAATAAAGAATTCCTTTCCTATAAAAATTTTGCAAAGGCCAGCCTCAGAGATCTTTTTTCGGCCAGCAAGTTGAATAAGTCAAATAAAATGAAGGCTTATGAATTGGCAAGCTGCTATTTTGAAAATGATGGTAAAGGCGTATTTAAAAAGAAGCCATTACCTCTTATTGCACAGGCCTCATCTATAAATGCCATAGCAGTAGATGACTTCAATAAGGATGGATTTAAAGATTTGTTAATTGTAGGTAATAATTATGAAATTAGCACTCAATTAGGTAGGATGGATGCGTTACATGGCGTAATTTTGCAAAATGATAAAAAAGGAGGGTTTCTCAAGGTTAACGGACAGCATTTTGATGTTCCCGGACCTGCAAGAGACCTTAAAAACATTACTATAGCAGGAAGCGACTACTATATAGTGACCATAAATAATGATACTCCTATTATTTTGGCTAAACATAACGAATATAACTAAATGATGATATCTGGATTAAAAAAAATAGCGGGTGTTTTACTTTTACTTGCAATAACCATATCGTGTAATTCAGAAGAGGAAAGTTCTAAGGAGGATGCCAAAAAGCAACAATCACTCTTTACCCTTTTGCCTTCGGAACGCACGGGCATAGACTTCCTAAACAAAGTTGAAAACCAAAAAAACTTCAACATTTTTAAATATAGAAATTTTTATAACGGGGGTGGTGTAGCCATCGGTGATATAAATAATGATGGATTGGCAGATATTTATATGACTGGCAATATGGTTGAGAACAAACTTTACTTAAATAAAGGGAATTTAGAATTTGAGGATATTACAGAAAAAGCAGGGGTTAAAGGATCCAAGCCGTGGTCTACCGGAGTTGTAATGGTTGATATAAACCAGGACGGATATCTTGATATCTATGTGAGCAATGCCGGAAATATGAAGGCCAATAACCATGACAATGACCTTTATATAAACAACGGTGATCTCACATTCACTGAAATGGCGTCACAGTATAATTTAGCCAAAACAGGATTTTCTACCCATGCCTCGTTCTTTGATTATGATAAAGACGGAGATCTGGATGCATATATCCTCAACAATAGCAACATACCTGTAAGTAGTTTGGGATATGCAGAACAACGAAACACCAGGGCACAGGACTGGGAAGGAGTTCCCGATATTTTTAAAGGTGTAGGGGATATGCTTTTAAGGAATGATGATGGCAAATTTGTGGATGTAAGTGAAGAAGCAGGCATCTATGGAAGTCTGATTGGATTTGGCCTTGGGGTAATGGTTACAGATATCAATAAAGACCTGTATCCCGACATCTACATTTCAAATGATTTTTATGAACGGGACTATCTCTATATCAACAATCAGGATGGCACTTTTAACGAAGAGATCAAAGATTGGACTTCTCATCTTTCCTTATCTGCCATGGGTATTGATATTTCGGATATTAATAACGACGGTAACGCGGACATTTTTATTACGGACATGCTTCCCGAACCTGATCAACGGGTAAAATCTGTAATGGAATTTGAGGGCTATAATATCTATAAATTAAAGCAAAGCAAGGACTTTTACCAACAGTACATTCAAAACACATTACAGTTAAATAACGGGAACGGATCGTTCTCAGAAATAGCTTATTTCAGCGGTGTGGATGCCACAGATTGGAGTTGGGCCGGTCTGCTATTTGATATGGATAATGACGGCCTGAGGGATATTTACATTACAAACGGCATGAATCATGACCTGACAGATCTCGATTTTAATGATTTTTTTGCCAATGAGATTATTCAGAAGATGGTGCTAACCGGCAAAAAAGAATCTATAGATTCCATTATCAATAAAATGCCTATCAGACCGCAGCCCAATTATGCCTATAAAAATAATGGAGACCTTACATTCTCTAATGCCAATAAAGACTGGGGGTTGGATATTCCCAGCTTATCCAATGGTGCAGCATATGGCGATCTCGATAATGACGGAGATCTGGATATTGTTGTAAACAATGTGAATATGGAATCATTTGTCTATGAAAATAATGCTACCTCAATCACAGAAAATAACTATATAAAGCTTCAGTTTGAAGGTACAAAAGAAAATAAATTCGCGGTAGGAACAACCGTGATGCTCTACTATGATGAAAATGTAATTTTACAAGAACTAATCCCTTCCCGGGGGTTTCAATCTTCTATGGACCATATAATGACTATTGGATTAGGAGCAACAAATACCATAGATTCATTGAGGGTTATTTGGCCGGATGACAAAACCGAAAGGTTAACAGATATTTCGGCTAATCAATTTCTTACCTTCAAACATTCTGATGCTAAGGAGGTATACACTCCACCTGTAAAAGAGAAAAAACCTTCTTTGCTAAAGGAAATTCCAAATACTCAGCTTATCGCGCACAAGGAAAACATGTATAATGATTTTGATTATGAGGGATTGATATACAAGCAACTATCACAGGAAGGTCCGGCCCTTGCTGTAGGTGATATAGATGGTGATGGAAACGAAGATATTTTTATTGGCGGGGCAAAAAACCAAACTGGCATTATTTATAAGCACAATGGAAAAGGCCTTTTGAGTCTCTTACCCCAAATTGCACTGGAAAAAGATGCAGAATTGGAAGATACAGCAGCGGCTTTTTTTGATGCCGATGGCGACCTGGATTTAGATCTTATTGTAGGTTCAGGCGGGAATGAGGTTGGTGAAGAGCGAAATTACAGAGCACGTATTTACCTAAACAATGGAAGAGGTAATTTTGTAAAGTCGGATGCAAAGCTACCTTCTACTTATTCAAACATTTCTACTATAGCACCCAATGATTTTGATAATGATGGAGATGAAGATTTATTTATTGGTTCAAGAAATGTAGTAGGCACCTATGGAATAGATCCTGGTCATTTGTTTTTGGAAAACAATGGTGATGGCACTTTTCAGGATGCCACAGAACGATATGCTTATGACCTCAAAGACACCGGGATGGTTACCAACGCTATATGGGCGGATATGGATGGAGATTCCAAAGAGGAACTTATTACCGTCGAAGACTGGGGACCTCCAAAAATCTTCAAAAATTCCGGCCGCCGGTTAAGTCTGAGCTCCTCCGCACTGGATAGCCTTCATGGATGGTGGAATGTAGTGGAAGCCGTGGATATAGATAAAGATGGAGATAATGATCTTATTCTGGGTAATCAGGGAAAAAATCTGCATTACAAACCTGAGGAGAACAGGCCTATGAAGATGTGGGTAAATGACTTTGACGATAATGGTACTATTGAACAAATTGTCACACAGAATATTGATGGCAAGGATCTTCCTATCCACCAGAAAAAAGATTTAACAGCGCAAATGGTTGCCCTAAAAAAGCAAAACCTAAAGGCCTCTGAGTATTCAACAAAGACCATCTCTGAATTATTCCCAAAAGAAGTTTTTGAGAACTCAATTATGAAAAAATCGGTCATTTCGGAATCGGTAATAGCTGTTAATGAAGGGAATGGGAACTATAGAATTATTAAACTTCCTTCAAGGAGCCAATTATCCTGTATATGTGGCATTACATGTACCGATGTAAATAATGATGGGAATTTAGACCTCATCATAGGAGGAAATAATTTTGAATTTAGACCCCAGTATTCAAGATTAGATGCTAACTATGGTAATGTACTGCTAGGTGACGGATCTTTAGGCTTTGAGTGGCAGGACTATGAGACCAGCGGGTTCTTTATAAGGGACGAGATAAAGCATTTGAAACAGTTTAAAGATAAAACAGGTAAGACCTTCATTATAGCTGCAATTAATGAGAAAGAACCTAAGATATTTGAACTCAATGAATAAATCTCTAATAGGTATTCTTGTAATTTTAATATTTACAGCTTGTCGCTCCAAGGAAGGTGAGCTATTTTATAACCCCGCTCCTACGGAAACAGGGGTGTCATTTGAAAACACACTTACCGAAACAGACGATCTCAATATTTTGGATTACCTGTATTTCTACAATGGAGGTGGTGTTGCTGCAGGTGACATTAACAATGATGGCCTCACAGATATCTTTTTCTCCGGAAATATGGTTAAGAATAAACTATATCTGAACAGGGGCGGACTCAAATTTGAAGACATCACGGAACAAGCCGGTGTG
This sequence comes from uncultured Eudoraea sp., assembly GCF_947258925.1. GTDB lineage: Bacteria > Bacteroidota > Bacteroidia > Flavobacteriales > Flavobacteriaceae > Eudoraea. The sequence continues at coordinate 41,371 of NZ_CAMYKG010000030.1, forward strand.
GCTGGAAACAGCAGTTGGAATACCGGATCCGTAATGGGCGATGTGAATGGAGACGGCCTGTTGGATATCTATGTATGCGCTGTGGTTGGGATAAATGGATTTGACGGTTACAACGAACTTTATATCAATCAGGGAGATAATACTTTTATAGAGAGCGCTGCTGCTTACGGTCTTGATTTTGATTCTTATAGTTCTTCGGCTACCTTTTTAGATTACGATCTGGATGGGGATTTGGATATCTATCTTTTAAATCATGCCGTACATACTCAGGAATCTTTTGGCAAGGCAGATCTTCGATTAAAAAGAAACTACCAAACCGGAGACAAGTTACTTCGTAACGAGAATGGAAAATTCACGGACGTAAGTGAAGAAGCCGGTATTTTTGGAGGCATCAACGGATATGGACTGAGTGTTGCTGTTTCAGACTTCAATCAGGATGGATATCCCGATATCTATGTGGGCAATGATTTTCATGAAGATGATTACTATTATTTAAATAATGGAGACGGAACTTTCACCGAAGGCATTAAGAAATATTTTGGTCATACCACCCGATTCTCCATGGGCACCGATGTTGCAGATATAAATCATGACGGCTGGCCGGATATTCTTTCATTAGACATGCTCCCGGAAGATGAAACTGTCCTCAAATCTTCTGAAGGAGATGACAATATTCAAACACAAAAATTGAGAATTGAAAAGTTTGGATACCATTACCAGTTTACAAGAAATATGCTACATCTAAATCAACCGGGAAGTAGCTTCGCAGAAATAGCTTTGTACAGTGGTATAGCTGCAACAGATTGGAGTTGGAGCGGCCTTTTTGGGGATTATGACCAGGACGGAGAGCAAGACCTATTTATTTCGAATGGTATCCCAAAACGTCCAAATGATCTCGATTTTATCAATTTTGCTTCAAACGAGCAGATTAAGAAAAAAATAAGTAACACCAAATTAGTAGACCAGCAGGCGCTTAATATGATGCCTTCAGCTAAAGTGCATAACTATTTATTTCGAGGAAATTCTGATCTTTTATTCGAGGACAAATCGAATTCGTGGATTGTCAAGGACACACTTGTTTCAGGGGCTACCGCGGTCGCAGATTTTGATAATGACGGGGACCTGGATCTTGTTACCAACAATATAAATAGCCCTGCCAGTTTATATATCAATAAGACCGATGGGAATGCTAACTACCTCAAAATTAAGTTAAAATACGTCTCTCCTAATTCATATGGAATTGGGGCTAAAGTATTTTCTTATCACGAGGGGATTTTACAGTATAAAGAATTATATCCCATCCGCGGGTTTCAATCCTCTTCCGAACCTATAGTTCATTTTGGCTACGGTAAAACCGAAAAGGTTGATTCGCTTAAAATAGTCTGGCCGGATAGGCGATTTCAAACTGTAAAAAACATTAGTACAAATCAAACTTTAAGTATTTCACCTGAAAATACAATGCCATTTGATTACAGGTCGCTTCGGCCTTCTGAGACTAGTATTTTCAGGGAGGTTGAAGATAACCTTGGAATCAACTTTGTGCATACGGAAGATAATTATGTGGATTTCAACAGACAAAAACTTATTCCTTACCAAATATCCAACAGGGGTCCGGCAACCGCTATAGGGGATATCAATAATGATGGTAAAGAAGATATTTTCTTCGGAGGTTCCAAATTTTTTCCTTCCAGAATATTTTTGCAAAAAGACTCCATATATGCAGAAGAAATAATCCCTGAAATATACAAGGATAGCATTAAAGAAGATGTTGCAGCAGCTATTGCCGATTTCACTTCCAATGGTAAATCTGATATAATTTTAGGTTCCGGTGGTGCAGATTTCTACAATAAAATGTCTCCTTTATTAGATTCTTATTATGTTCGGGAGGATTCTATTTTTAAAACCGCACCACTACCTGAATATTTTGAGAATGCATCCGTAATTGAAGTCAATGACTTTGATAACGATGGGGATCCTGACCTTTTTATAGGTAACCAGGCTGTATCTAATGATTTCGGTAAAATCCCGGAATCTTATTTGTTGAAAAATGATAATGGCCGGTTCCACATTGAAATGAATATAGAACTCCAAAATGCCGGGATGGTGACAGATGCAATATGGGATGATTTTAATGGAGACGGCCTCAAAGATCTCATAGTAGTAGGTGAATGGATGTCTCCCAAATTTTTTGAAAATATTAAAGGTGCTCTTGTTGAAAAGAAAGTGCTGGACAATGAATTAAACGGACTTTGGCAAAGTGTAATAGCTTTTGATATTGATAAGGATGGGGATAAGGATTATTTATTGGGAAATTGGGGAGTAAATAATAAATTCAAGGCAAGTGAAGATTTTCCATTGAAAATGTTCTATTCAGATTTTGATGGAAATGGAAGTACAGAAACTATTGTTGCCATCCCCAAAAACGGGAAATACTTTCCCCTTGAAGGCTTAGATGGTATCGCCGGACAGTTAGTAGAGATGCGAAAAAAATACACTTCTTACCAGGATTTTGCCGGCAAAACTATTGACGAAATATTTGACAGGAAAACATTGGATGGGTCTAAACTTTTAACAGTAAATGAGTTGAAATCGGGATATCTGGAGAATACAAATGGTAAATTTACCTTTGTCCCATTCGAATCTGAATTGCAATGGGCTCCTATAATGGATTTTCTTGCCTATGATTTTGACAAGGAAGGTACGGATGAGGTTTTGGCCGCAGGCAATTTTTTTGGGGTTAAACCGTATCACGGCCGTTTTGGTTCATTCCCGGGAGCTATGATAAAAGGCAAAAATGACGTAATTTTGGGTCATAAAATGGGGTTGGATCTTTCTCAAAGATCGACGAGACATCTTAATATTATTACCTTAAAGAACGAACCCTATTTATTGGTAACCTTCAATAATGAGAAGGCCCGTGTATATGAATTGATAAAACATAATTGAAAATGAAGAAGACGTTAGGAATTTTGTTGGCAATAGTGCTTCTTGCCGCTTGCAAAAAGAGTGAAGAACCTATTGTGGTTACACCAGATGAGTTGCATATGGCTATTGACAAGGTTACGGAGATAATGATACATGATATTTTTTCGCCGCCTGTTGCAAGCCGTATATATGCCTATCCCAATATTGCCGCATATGAAATAGTAGCATTGCACGACGAAAATTACCGCTCTTTGGAAGGTCAGGCACATGAACTAACGGCGATCCCGCAACCAGATGCGTCCAAACCGGTTAATTATCCGTTGGCTGCCTTAATTGCGCACATGGATGTAAGCAGTAGGGTAATATTTTCTGAGGATAAACTAGCCACCTTCAGAGATAGCCTTTATACTATCTGGGAAGCCAAAAACCCCGGTGAATTTAATGCCTCTAAAGCATATGGTCTACAAGTGGCTGAACACATTGCGGAATGGATGAAAAATGACAATTATAATCAGACCCGGACGATGCCTAAATTTACCGTGGATACGGATGATCCTTCAAGATGGCAACCTACTCCTCCGGCATATATGGACGGGATAGAGCCGCATTGGAACAAAATTCGCCCTTTCGTAATAGATTCGGCAAACCAATTTGTCCCAGATCCTCCCCCGCCATTTTCTATGGAAGAAGATTCGGAGTTTTATAAAGAAGTTAAAGAAGTATACGACATTAGTATGGAGATTACCGAGAAGGGTGATAGCTCTGAAGAAATTGCCATTGCTCAGTTTTGGGATTGCAATCCTTATGTTTCTGTTACACGGGGCCATTTAATGTTTGCCACTAAGAAAATATCCCCCGGAGCACATTGGATAGGTATAGCTAAAATTGCATCTAAAAATACCAATAGTGATTTTAATAAAACTGTTTATGCATATACCAAAACATCCATTGCCATTGCAGATGCCTTTATTAGTTGTTGGGATGAAAAGTACAGAAGTAACTTAATCCGGCCTGAAACTTTGATCAATGAACATATAGATGAAAACTGGAAGCCGGTATTGCAAACCCCGCCATTTCCGGAATATACCAGCGGTCATAGCGTTGTTTCCGGCGCGGCCGCAACTGCACTTACTGATATTTTTGGTGATAATTTTAGTTTTGACGATGATACTGAATTGCCCTACGGCTTGCCTGTTAGAAGTTTTAATTCCTTTAATGAGGCAGCAGACGAAGCCGCAATCAGCAGAATGTATGGAGGAATACACTATAGAAAAGCTGTTGCCGTTGGTGTAAAACAAGGTAGGGATCTAGGTGATTTCGTTTTGGAAAACCTAACCATGACCAACTAGGCATATGAAAAAAGTCTTATCAGTCTTACTGTCACTTATAATAGTGGGGATTGTATGGTATTTATTCATAAAACCTTACGATTACCGTGTAACGTTCAAAACCAGAACATTTCCCGGGACCATCAATCAATCCTTGAAAATTTGGAATTCAACACTAGAGGACGCCCAGATAGTGAAACAAGAAGGTTTATCTCATTTGGAACAAAAGATAAAGTTTAATGATTCAACCTTTTTATATGAATGGGAAATTATTCCGCTAACAGACTCCACTTCCAAGGTAAAAGTCTATGTCAAGGATCTTGAACATAGTCTTCAAAACAAAATTGCAATTCCATTTTCTCATACTGATTTTGAAGAACGCACCGTTAACACGGTTAAAGACTTTAACGAAAAGCTTAATGACCATATCAGTAATTTCAGGGTTAAAGTTACCGGTGAGAGTAAATTACCAGCAACCTATTGTGCTTATGTTTCTGTGAAGACCACTCAATTGGGCAAGGCAAAAGGTATGATGTACAACTACCCTTTGTTAAATACTATTCTTTCAAATAACGGAATTGAGTTAAATGGAAGGCCATTTATAGAAGTCACCCAGTGGGACATGGAAACAGACAGTATACACTATGACTTTTGCTACCCGATAATTAAATCTGATTCATTGCCCGAACATCCGGACCTGAAGTATAAGCAATTTAATTCCAGAGATGCCCTAATGGCAATTTATAATGGCAATTATATTTCATCTGACAGAGCCTGGTATGCACTTATGAATTATGCCACGAAAAATGATCTTGAAGTTGCTGGTCTGCCGGTAGAAGTTTTTCATAATAACCCCAATATGGGTGGGGATGCACTTAGATGGAAAGCTGAGGTTTATTTGCCTTTAAAAAATATGGATGATTAGATTTACAGTAATCTTACTATTTAGCATTTTGACAAGTTGCTCCAACTATGGTCAGCTTACTTACATTACTAAAATTCCCAAAAAACTGGACGAAAATTCAGGAATGGCCATAGGTCGGGATTCCACAGTTTGGTTAGTTAATGACAGTGGAGGTGCAGATAAAATATATCAAATAAATTTTAAGGGAAAGTATGTTAACCAACTCGAAGTAAAAAATGCCAAAAACAAGGATTGGGAAGATATGGCCAGGGATAAAGATGGCAATGTATATATAGCGGATACCGGAAATAATTCCAATAAAAGAAAAGACCTTGTTATTTATAAGATTCCGGATCCGGAAAAGGAAAAAGGAGATAAAATTAAAGCAGAACAAATAGAATTTAACTATCCCGAACAAAAAAAATTTCCACCAGAACAGAAAAACCTGCTTTATGATACGGAAGCTATTTTTTATGCTAAAGACAGCCTTTATCTGATAACAAAAAACAGATCCCATCCATTTAAAGGAAATGCCCTGATATACCGAATACCGGCGAAAAAAGGGAATTATAAGGCTACTTATCTCGGAGAATTTGTTGCCTGTACAGATTTTTCTACCTGTAAAATAACATCGGCAGATATTTCGCCAGACGGGAAAACTATTGCCCTGCTGGGCTATGGAAGATTATGGCTCTTCACCAATTTTAAGCTGGCTAATTTTTTTGAAGGGGAGCTTAAAGAAATTGATCTGGGTATTAGGACTCAATTGGAATCTATTTCTTTCCTCAATAATAATACGCTCTTACTTTCTGATGAAGAACTACATAAATCCGGAAGGAATCTTTATTCATATAGCTTTTAGGCATCAAAGCTAATTTTGGACAATTTATCATTGGTTTATTTACTTCTTTATCAGTACCTTTTTACACTGTAAACACTAAAAAAGGCTTAATAATGAAAACCTCACACTCACTTAAAATTTCAATCTTTACTTTTTTACTAACCCTGATTATATCTTCAACTACATACGCTCAAGTTGGTTGGAATCCTGAATTAGAGAAAGAATGCAATGAGGCCATTGCTGAAATGAAAAAGGAAGCGCCTAAACTTAAAACCTATTTTGCCGAGGCTTATGGCTATGCAATTTTTCCAAAAATCACCAAGGCAGGCCTTGGAATAGGCGGTGCCGGTGGCAAAGGATTAGTGTACCGCGGAAATACCGCAACCGGTGAGTCTAAATTAGGGCAGGCCTCTATTGGACTACAGGCAGGGGGTCAGCAATTTAGCGAATTGATCTTCTTCGAAGATAAAGCTGCCTATGACCGTTTTACTGGTGGTAAATTTAAATTTGGTGCTCAGGCTTCGGCAGTAGCTATTACGGAAGGTGGAGCAGCCGTTGCCCCCTACCAGGATGGAGTAGCTATTTTTACCCATGTAAAAGGCGGGCTAATGTATGAGGCATCCGTAGGCGGGCAGAAGTTTACTTTTGAACCTCATTAATTCTGTTCATCTTTTGTGAAATTGTAATACTGTTAAATCTTCATTGTGGATTTGATGTTATCTTGATTATTGACAATGCAAATAATGAAATTATAGGGCATTCGTCAACGTAAATTTTAAGCAATCGGACCTGTCCTTATCTACATCTCAGTAAATGAGCTGTTTTAAGCATAGTTATGTTTAATTAATTAACATAGCTGATTTTTGGGATATTTATAATTCTGAGAATCTTCTTGACTCCTGATAATTGGAAATCGAAAAGAAATTACAAACGCCTGGTATTGAATGATTTGGCGCGAATGACAGAAATACTGTCGTTCGTTAATGCACTTTGAAATAAATTATAAGAACCATGGATTAGTCGAATGCAGGCTTAATATCAACTCAACAAAAACCGGATGTTTAGAGCCGAAGGCAGGGTTATAGCTGATAGAAAATCTATACTTCTATCCGTAAACTATAGATTTTTAATGTAGCAAATAAAACAAGATCAGCTATTGCACGTTATCTACTTTAATAATAATTAATCTATAAATCAGTTATTTTTGCTTTTGTAAGGTTAAAATCTTAAATGTATTCCAATAAAAATACAAGCCTTTAATAATGATTGATTATTACAATTAAAATCTAATTTCATTTTAAATCTACATTCTATGAATCGTATTACTTTAATTTTATGCATTACCGGTCTTCTTATATGTTCTAATATAAAGGGACAGGAACTAAGTAAGGAAGAAAGAAAAGTTGAAATTTTTTCCTCTAAGGAAAAAGACAATTTGCAACTCTGGTTCCAGGATGAAGTTAAAAGAATGGACCTCAATGAGGAGGAAATGAGTCAATACAGCAGCATAATTGTTTATTATGTGGCTAAAATAGCACGCCTGGATGACAAGGATAAAGGTTATTCAGAGGAACGATTTAAGAAAGAATTAAACAGCTTATTAACGAAACAAGATAAAGAATTAAAAGAATTGCTTACTCCGGAGCAATTTGAAATACATAAGGAAATTTATGGAGAATTTTTAAGATCTGCGTATAGAAGATGGGGGATAACTAATGAATAATAATGAAAAAGTATTTAAAAAATTAAGTGCAGTATCTCTTTTTCTTGCAATTCCCTTTTTTGGAATTTCTCAACTTTTGATTTCTTATAATAAAGCTCCCAAAGTAGACTTTAGGAAATATAAAACCTTTCAGGTATATGGTCTTAATGTGACCACGATCCCTGATTTTGAACCCAGAAAGGAAAGCATCAACTTTTTGATCACAGAAATAGACAAACAAATGCAAGCCCGTGGATATGAAAAGGTACAAGCATATCCGGACTTAATCCTTAATATTGGTGTTGTAATTTCCGCCGAACAGAAAACGGTACAAACTGATATCAGAGATGCCCCCAGATATATGGGACAGCGAAATTACCATTGGGAAGCTGAAGAAATAGTGGTTCAAGAATATAATGCAGGTACCGTAATTTTGGATGTCGTAGAAACTGAAAATAACAAATTGATCTGGCAGGCTGTTTCCAAAGGAATGATTTCTCCAACATTTGATCAAGGTAAAACCAGAATCACAAAAGCAGTTAAAAAAATGTTCAATAAATACCCCATTACAAAAAAGAAGTAACACGCTAGTTCAGCCAAACCTATGGGATTTATTCTAAGACCTTTAATTCACAAAAGCATTCTCATAGGCTTTGCAATACTTTATTTTCATCAAGCTTATTCACAAGATATAGAACCGCGCCGATGGTCATCTATCCCCTTGGGTACAAACATAATTGCCGCAGGCTATGCATACACTTCTGGTGAGGTTTTTTTTGATCCACTCCTGGGGGCAGAAGATGTAACTTATAGAGGTAATGCTTTTGTTGCCGGATATGTACGTCCTTTCCGGCTTGGAAATAAATTGGCCAGGGTAGATGTATTACTTCCATTTTCTTTTTCCCGTTGGGAAGGGCTTTTAAATGGTATCACGGCAAGTGCAGAAAGAAACGGTCTAGCTGACCCACGTATAAGGCTATCCTTAAATTTAACAGGTCCTCCACCCTCGGGACCTAAAGAATTACAGGAATACAGGGCATCCCACCCGGTTTATACAACCCTGGGAGTTTCTTGTTCTGTAACCCTGCCATTTGGTCAATATTCAAATTCCTTTTTATTAAATCTGGGTAGTAACCGTTTTATCATTAGACCGCAGCTAGGTATGGTGCACTATTGGGGACCATGGTCCTATGAGCTTACATCTTCCGTTGTTTTCTTTACAAAGAACACTAATTTTTTTAATGGCGGCGAATTAAAACAAAAGGCCCTTTTTGCCCTTCAAACACATCTTATAAGACAATTTAAGAAGCGCTTCTGGGCTTCAATAAGTGCCGGGTACAACCAGGGAGCATCTTCCATTGTAAATCAACAATTCAATGATGACCGTAGAGCAAACTTTTTAGGAGCGGCTTCTGTTGGTGCCAGTTTTGCTGGCAAACAGGGTCTTAAATTAGCCTATGTTTATTCCAAAACCCTGAAAGATGTTGGCGCTACTACAAATACCGTACTTTTATCCTGGTCTATAGCTTTCAAATAAAGAATCTGTTATTCAATCTATCGTAAATAAGAGTCCTCCCGTAAATGCTTTCATAATCGCTGTCCCAGGCTGTATACACCGGTATCAAATCCATTTACATAAACGCCTCCCCACGAAACAGGAAACATAAGGTCTCCTTGTATTTTTATTCCAGTTACATCACATAAAGAATCAAAATATTGGGTACTACCAAGGTGAATCCAATTCATTGAGAGGTCGGCCAAACGGTCTTCCGTTGGACTAATAAGAACACCCCTGATCAAGAAATCTGCATTCATCTTTATATAAGTAAGTTCCGGAATAGTACTACTACCTGCTTCGAAACCTGCAATACCCCTGAAAAATGCTCCATCGGAAGCTTTAAGATAGTTAGAGCCGTATTTTAATAGTTCCCGATTGATACCCATAATATACCGCTAAATCTATGCGTTGTGCTGTTGCGTGAAATAGAAAAGCAGACAAGGCCATAAAACTTACTAATTGTACTATTTTTAATTGTTTCATAATATTTTCTTTTTAATAGCCTTTTTATCTTCTTAGGACATAATTACTGTAAATAAGTGGTATAAATTATACGCCTGTTATCAAAAATAAATAGCTGTCTAGACGAACAAGTATAGCGGTAATATGATTAATTTTAAACTTCATAAAGCTGGTTTAAATTAAAGCAATGCAGAAATCACTAGTATTTTCTAAACTAATTGTATTGCTATTCCTTACTTTCAATACCAGCTTGGCTTTCGCTCAGGATACAATTCCAACAAAT
>NZ_CAMYKG010000031.1 GCF_947258925.1 uncultured Eudoraea sp.
ATAAAATTAAATTTGTTTTATCTACACAGCGAGTACTATGAAGATTATGAAACCCGAGTTAAGTTTTTGGCAAATATTCAATATGAACGTCGGTTTTCTCGGTATCCAATTCAGTTTTGGGTTACAACAGAGTGCGATCAATCCTATTTTTCTTTTTTTAGGGGCACCTGAAGATATGCTGCCAATTTTAAATATTGCCGGTCCGGTTACTGGTTTAATCATTCAACCTCTTGTAGGGGCTATTTCTGATAAAACTTGGTCGCCACGGTGGGGCCGGAGAAAACCATTTTTTCTAATTGGGGCTATAATTGGAAGTTTGTGCTTGTTTGCATTTCCTTTAAGTCCGGCACTATGGTTTGCTGTTGGGTTACTTTGGATTTTAGATGTAGGCAACAACATGGCGATGGAACCTTACAGAGCCTTTGTAGGCGACAAGTTGCCTCGTAGACAACTGAGTTTAGGTTATCAAATGCAGAGTCTTTTTGTTGGTGCAGGTATAGTACTTGCCAATGCCTCTATTTTCTTGTTCCAGGATTGGTTTGGTGGAGATGCTGGTTCAGAGGTAGCAGGTTCGATTCCTAAATGGTTGTATTATTCCTTCTTTATAGGTTCGGTTTTGTCTGTAACAACTATTTTATGGTCTGTTCTCAAAACCCCGGAAATTCCTCCAAGCGATGAAGAACTTGAGGTAATCAATGCGCATAAGAAATTGCCTTTTGCAGAACGTTTTAAATTGCCATTTATTGAAATTGCTAATGCCGTTAAGGAAATGCCCAAGTTTATGTGGAAGCTCTCAGCCGTATATCTTTTCCAATGGTATGCGTTATTTGTTTATTGGCAGTTTATAACACCCTTGTTTATGAAAACTATGGGATATGATCTCTCATCCGCCGCTGCTCAATCTGCAAAAATGAGTACCACTTACAATATTGCAACCGTTTTTGTTGCTTTAGCCTTGGTTCCCTTGACAATGAAGTATGGAGGAAAGAAAATTTATGCAGCGAGCTTGTTCGGTACTGGGCTGGCCTTAATGACAATACCATTTATCACAGATCCAATTTATGTCCTGTTTCCGATGGTATTTTTCGGCATAGGTTGGGCGGCTATGATGGGTATTCCGTATACCATGGTCTCTAAAATTGTGCCTCAGGATAGGCGAGGTGTATATATGGGTATTTTGAATATGATGATTGTAATTCCAATGGGAATTGAAACCCTTACATTCGGAACAATCTTTAAAAACTTCTTGGGTAGCAATGCTATTAATGCAATGCTTTTTGCAGGCACTTTCTTTATTATTGCCGCAATTTTGGCATTGCGTTTAAATGTAACTGCTGAAAAACACCAGTCATAAGGTAATACCCGAAATCAAAAAACTCAATTACTCCATATCCTCTATGGATTGATATATCTTTAGTTCTACACAAATTAATGAAGACTTCAAAAGCATCATCTATAGAATGAAGTAATTTTAATTGTATTGAAAGATATGTTTGTATCCAAAGAAATACTCTTAAATTTGATAATCAAATTGTATCCATGTCCGAAGAAAAGAAAAGAAGAGAGGCATTAATCTATCATGCTAAGCCCAGCCCCGGTAAAATTAAAATTGTTCCTACAAAACCTTATGCAACCCAACGCGATCTGGCTCTTGCATACTCACCGGGGGTTGCAGAACCCTGCCTGGAAATAAAAAAGGATAAAGAGAATGTCTATAAATACACTGCCAAAGGAAATATTGTAGCTGTTATTTCCAACGGCACAGCGGTCTTAGGGCTTGGAGATATTGGACCTGAAGCGTCCAAGCCTGTCATGGAAGGTAAAAGTTTACTTTTTAAAATTTTTGCAGACATAGACGGTATTGATATAGAACTGGATACCAAAGACGTAGATAAATTTGTAGAAACCGTAAAGATAATCGCACCCACTTTTGGCGGGATAAATCTGGAAGACATTAAAGCTCCTGAGGCTTTTGAAATTGAACGCAGATTAAAAGAAGAGCTTGATATTCCTGTAATGCACGATGATCAGCATGGAACAGCAATAATTTCTGCCGCTGCCTTGTTAAACGCACTGGAAATTGCCAATAAGAAAATAGATAAAGTGAAAATCGTTGTTAGTGGGGCCGGTGCGGCTGCAGTTTCATGCACCAGGCTTTATAAAGCTTTTGGAGCCCTGGCAGCTAACATTGTAATGCTGGATAGCAAAGGTGTAATCCGCGAGGATGCGGAGAACCTCTCCAAAGAAAAACGCGAATTTGCTACAAAGAGAAAGATAAATACATTGGGCGAAGCAATTAAAGACGCCGATGTTTTTATAGGACTCTCTATTGCTGACATCCTGTCTCCGGAAATGCTTAATTCTATGGCAAAAAATCCAATTGTCTTCGCTATGGCCAATCCCGATCCTGAAATAAATTACAAACTGGCTTGTAGTACAAGAGACGATGTTATTATGGCTACCGGCAGATCTGATCATCCGAATCAGGTGAATAATGTTTTGGGCTTTCCTTTCATATTTCGTGGTGCATTGGATGTCAGGGCAACTAAAATTAATGAAGCCATGAAAATGGCTGCCGTCACAGCTTTATCTGAATTGGCTAAACAACCCGTGCCAGAACAAGTAAATATAGCATATGGTGAGACCAGGTTAACTTTTGGTAAGGACTATATAATTCCAAAACCATTTGATCCCAGACTTATAGCTGAAATACCTCCGGCTGTCGCTAAAGCTGCCATGGAAAGTGGAGTTGCCAAAGATCCTATTGAGGACTGGGACAGGTATAAAGAAGAACTTTTAAAGCGATCAGGAGATGACAATAAGGTGATGCGTCTTCTGATGAATAGGGCCAAAAATAATCCTAAGAAGATCGTTTTTGCGGAAGCGAATCATTTAGATGTTTTAAAAACTGCCCAAATTGTTCATGAAGAAGGCATTGCAATTCCTATCTTATTGGGTAATAAAGAGGTTATTACAGAATTAAAAAAGGAATTGGAGTTTGATGCCAATGTAATGATAATTGATCCTAAGGATGAAGATTCTGAAGCAAAGAGAAATACCTATGCTGCTAAATTTTTTGAAGCCAGAAAAAGAAGCGGGGTAACACTCTACGGAGCCACTACTAAAATGCGGGAACGTAATTATTATGGGGCAATGATGGTTGTTGAAGGTGATGCAGATGGCATGATTTCCGGTCATTCAAGGGCATATGCCAATGTGGTAAAACCAATTTTTGAAGTCATTGGTAAGGCAAATAATGTTTCAAGGGCCGCAACAGCTCATATAATGATTACCCAAAGAGGCCCATTAATCCTTTCAGACACATCTATAAATATTGATCCCAATGCTGAAGAATTAGCTGAGATAACTCAGATGACAGCTAATCTGGGTCTTGCCTTTGGATTTGATCCTGTTTTGGCGCTTCTTTCATATTCTAATTTTGGGTCTTCCAGCCATCCACATGCCGTTAAAGTAAGAGAAGCTATAAAACTATTACATGAAAGAAACCCTCAATTAATAGTAGATGGAGAAATTCAAACCGATTTTGCACTCAATAAAAAGCTTCGTAAAACTCTGTTTCCTTTTTCCACACTTGGAGGTAAAAAAGTAAATACATTAATTTTTCCTAATCTTGAATCTGCAAATATTACCTATAAATTACTTAAAGAGCTTCATGCTGCAGAATCAATTGGGCCAATTATGCTGGGCCTCAGGAAAGCTGTGCATGTACTACAATTAGGCGCAAGCGTGGAAGAGATGGTTAATATGACTGCCGTGGCAGTTATAGATGCCCAGGAGCGAGAGAAAAGGAAGAAGGCAAAAATGGAATTGTCCAGCGATTCGAATTAAATAATTAATTCAAGAGTAAATGATTACCCATTTAAAAGGTAGGCTTGTAGAAAAAACCCCCACATACGTGGTAATTGAATGTGCCGGAGTAGGATACTTTGTGAACATTTCCCTTCACACTTTTTCAAAAATATCCGATTCGGAAAGTATCCAACTATACACACATTTACAAATAAAAGAAGACTCTCATACCCTTTATGGATTTGCTGAAAATTCTGAAAGAGAAATATTCAGGTTATTGCTGTCTGTTTCAGGAATTGGATCGAGTATCGCGAGAACAATGCTTTCTTCGCTTACACCCATTCAAATTCGTAATGCAATTGCCTGTGGGGATGTTCTTACAATTCAGGCAGTCAAGGGGATAGGTGCTAAAACAGCACAACGGGTTATTTTAGACCTAAAAGACAAGGTTTTAAAAATCTATGATATTGACGAAGTTTCACCAAATTCAAACAATACAAATAAAGAAGAAGCGTTATCTGCTTTAGAGGTTAGGACCCCACTCTAAGCGTAGAGGACATTATTAAACGCGCGCTTAAAAATTTGTAAATAAGTTTGAAAACAGGGGCAAAATCAATTCTTAAATCATTTTCATTTAAGCTTTTTTTACTTTCCTTCATTTTCCTGGGAGTTGTGAATTCAATGCGGGCTCAGGAAACTAATGAACAGGAAGCGGATTCTGTGCAGATTGATTCGGTTAAAACCGGATTTGCCCTGGGTAAAATCTTGCTCGAAAACCCAAATAGTATTGTTTCTAAATATACTTATGATCCTAAGCTCGACAGGTATATCTATTCCGAAATGGTAGGTGATTTTGATATCAGCTACCCTATTATACTTACCCCTCAGCAATATCTGGATCTCGTGCAGCAAGAAGGCATGAAGTCCTATTTTAAAGAAAAAATAGATGCGTTCTCCGGAAAAAAGGCAGGCTCCGAAGAAGCGCGAAAAAACCTGCTCCCTAATTTTTATGTAAATAGCGGTTTTTTTGAAACCATATTTGGTGGAAATACAATTGAAGTAATTCCCCAGGGATCTGTTGCTATGGACCTGGGTGTTATTTGGCAAAAAAATGATAATCCGGCACTTTCACCTAGAAACCGGACAAATCTTTCCTTTGATTTTGATCAGCGTATTAGTTTGAGCTTGCTCGGAAAAATCGGTGAACGTTTGCAGGTAACTGCGAATTATGATACTGAAGCAACTTTCGATTTTCAGAATTTAATAAAATTAGACTATACCCCTACAGAAGATGATATCATAAGAAAAATTGAGGTTGGTAATGTTAGCTTTCCTCTGAACAGCTCATTAATCAGAGGGGCGCAAAGCCTCTTTGGTGTTAAAACCCAGTTGCAGTTTGGAAGAACTACAATTACTGCTGTGTTTTCAGAGCAGCAATCGCAAAATAGCTCGGTTGTTGCGCAAGGCGGGGGTACCTTAAATGATTTTGAATTGTCCGCTTTGGACTATGATGAGGATAAACATTTTTTTCTTGCCCAATATTTCAGGGATGAATATGATGGCGCTTTAACGAACTATCCCTTTATTAAAAGTCAGGTTCAAATAACCCGTCTCGAAGTTTGGGTTACAAATAGAGGTCAGCAAACGCTTAATGTTAGAAACATTGTTGCCATACAGGATTTAGGTGAGGCCCTTAAGGAAAAAACCAGGATTGGACTGGCCAATGGTGAACCCGCAGGATTTTTTAACACCGCCGCTTCAAATCAGGATTTACCAAGGAATAATGCCAATGATTATGATCCCCAATTAATCGATAATGGGGGAGTTTTAAATTCTTCAATAAGAGATATCGCTACGGTAGATGATGGTTTTGATATAAACACGGGTTACCAGGTAAATCAGGGATTTGACTATGCGATTTTAGAAAATGCCAGAAAACTGGAATCGGGCAGGGATTATCAGTTTGATTCTCAATTGGGTTATATTTCATTGAACCAACGTTTAAGTAATGACGAGGTATTAGCTGTAGCATTTCAGTATACCTATGATGGCGAAATATATCAGGTTGGAGAATTTGCCAATGGCTCAATAGATGCAACCACTGTAAGTCCCGGCATAGAAGTTCCTCAGGTCAGTAATAATACCCTTATTCTGAAATTACTTAAGAGTAATATTACCAATGTGAGTGACCCAATCTGGGATTTGATGATGAAAAATATTTACGCTACCGGTGCTTTTCAATTGAGCCAGGAAGGGTTTAAATTCAATATTCTATATTCAGATCCAACACCCAGGAATTATATTACTCCTGTTGTTGAAGGTCCCGGATCCGGATGGCCCGATGAAAGTTCTCCGGATGGCCCTTTAGAAGATCGAATTCTTCTGGATGTCTTTAATCTGGATCGTTTGAATGCTTTCAATGATGTTCAGAGAGGTGGTGATGGTTTCTTCGATTTTGTACCGGGGATTACGGTAAAAACCCAGAATGGACTAATTCTGTTTACAAAAGTGGAACCATTTGGAGAATTTTTATTCGATGTATTGGGTGGAGGTACATACGATGTAGACGATGATCAGGGGTACAACGAAAACCAGCAAAAGTATGTTTTCAGAAATATGTACGCGCTCACAAAGGCAGCCTCCTTACAAGATGCTGAGAAAAACAGGTTTAAGCTCAAAGGGCGTTATAAATCTGAAGGGTCTAGTGGTATACCAATTGGAGCGTTTAATGTACCCCGGGGATCTGTACGTGTCTCTGCAGGAGGAAGACAATTACAGGAAGGCATTGATTATACGGTTAATTATCAAGCCGGTACAGTTCAGATATTAGATCCCAGTTTACAGGCTTCAAATACGCCCATTGATATTTCTGTAGAAAACAATGCTGTATTTGGTCAGCAAACAAGGAGATTTACCGGATTTAATGTGGCACATCAGTTCAATGAGAATTTTCTTGTGGGTGGAACTTTTCAAAACCTTAATGAAAGGCCCCTGACACAGAAATCGAATTATGGTGTTGAGCCTGTCAACAACAGTATTTTTGGCATAAACGCTAATTTTTCAACAGAGGTTCCTTTTTTAACCAGATTGGTAAATAAATTGCCTAATATAGATACAGATGTTCCATCTAATGTCTCAGTGCGTGGAGAAGCTGCTTATCTTAATCCCAACTCTCCTAAAAATGCTGATTTTCAGGGAGAAACCACCACATATTTAGATGATTTTGAAGGTGCGCAGGCACTTATTGATATACGTTCTTCCCTGGGATGGTCCCTGGCAAGTACGCCTGAAGAATTTAAAGTTATTGGAGAACCCGATCTTGAAACCGGCTTTGAAAGAGCTAAAATGGCATGGTATACTATAGACCCTATTTTTTATACGAACCAGCGACCTTCGGGGATTAACGATGACGATATTTCTACAAATGAAACGCGTAGGGTCTTTATTGATGAAATATTTCCTCAGGTAGATATCGCTCAGGGACAGACTACGGTTCAGAATACATTGGATATGGCATATTATCCAGATCAAAAAGGGCCATATAATGCCAGTACAAATTTTAATGGCCTCCAGCCAAACGAAAGATGGGCAGGTATGATGCGCTCATTGAGCAGTACAAATTTTGAGCAATCGAATGTTGAGTTTGTTCAATTCTGGGTCATGGACCCATACGTGGATGGTATTGCTACAGG
This sequence comes from uncultured Eudoraea sp., assembly GCF_947258925.1. Lineage (GTDB taxonomy): Bacteria > Bacteroidota > Bacteroidia > Flavobacteriales > Flavobacteriaceae > Eudoraea. The sequence continues at coordinate 7,503 of NZ_CAMYKG010000031.1, forward strand.
TCCCGGCGAATTGGTAGTTAATTTAGGTAATATCTCTGAAGATATCCTGAACGATGGTCGTAAACAATATGAAAATGGATTACCGGGTCTCAACAGTAATGATCTGACAACACCAACACCATGGGGGGTAGTTCCATCTACCCAATCCCTTGTCTATGCTTTTGACGCTAGTGAAACCAATCGCTCTTTACAGGATATTGGTTTTGACGGCCTTGATGATAGCCTTGAAGCTGCCCAGGGGTATAATGGACCAGCTGAGGATCCGGCCCTTGATAACTTTCAATACTATTTAAACAGGGAAGGTGGGATTTTAGAGCGATATATTGACTTCAATAACCCGCAAGGAAATTCACCGGTTGCCGTGACCGATACAAATAGGGGTTCCACAACTTTACCTGACGTAGAAGATGTGAATAGGGACCTTACCATGAATACGATCAATAGCTATTATGAGTACCGTATAGAAATAAAACCAAATACCACTATTAATGATCCTTATGTTACTGATATTACGGAAGGAAGTACCCCCGATCTGCCTAATGGGACTCAATTAAATCGCCGATGGATTCAGTACAAAATACCATTGAGTAATTTTACGAATGCGGTAGGAGGAATCTCAGATTTTAGGTCAATCAGTTTTATGCGGATGTATCTTACAGGCTTTACAGATCCCGTTGTTCTGCGTTTTGCAACGATGGATCTTGTTCGAATCGATTGGAGAAATTATACCAAAACCCTTTCGTCTGACAATGATGAACCATCCGATGATGCGACAATTGTAGATGTAAATACCGTGAATGTGGAAGAGAATAGTTCCAGAACACCAATTCCCTATGTATTGCCTCCCGGTGTCCAAAGAGAACAATTGAATAATAACAATACTATTATACGTCAGAATGAGCAGTCATTATCTTTTAAAGTGGATAATCTTGAAGCTCAGGATTCACGAGGTGTGTTTAAAAATGTAAATATCGATATCAGACAGTACAAAAGATTGAAGATGTTTTTACATGCCGAAAAAATAGTGGACTCCGATTATTTGGATGACGATGTGCCATTGGTAGCATTCCTGAGAATAGGTACCGACTTCTCTGAAAATTTTTATCAAATAGAAATCCCTTTGGAATTTACACCATTCGGATCCACAACCCCTGAGGAAATTTGGCCTGCCATTAATGAAATGGATATTGCACTTAGTGATCTTACCAAGATTAAATCACAGGGTATTGCAGATCAATCCCTGAGTGATTTGAGTTTTTATGAAATCGTGGATGGTGAAGTTGTTTCTGTTGATGAATTTGCTCCCAGAGCACCCGGGCAGATCCGATATGGTATTAGAGGAAACCCTTCATTGGGTACGCTGCGAAGCGCTATGTTGGGGATAAAAAATATAGATAATCTTCCGGCCCGTGGTGAAGTTTGGTTTAACGAATTACGGATGGCAGGCCTTGATAATAAAGGTGGTTGGGCAGCAGTGGCAGCGGTTGATGCAAATCTTGCAGATTTTGCAAATGTTACAGCTACCGGAAATAAAAGTACACCGGGATTTGGCTCTGTGGATCAAAGACCAAATGAACGTTCAAGGGAGGACGCAGTAGCCTATGATTTAGTGACAAACGTCTCAATCGGACAGCTTCTGCCAAAAAAATGGAACGTTCAAATACCTTTTAATTATGGTATTGCGGAACAAATAATAACTCCTGAATTTGATCCGGTTTATGACGATTTAAAACTTAAGGACAGGATTGATGCAGCGGACACACAGGATGAGAGAGAAGAAATTCTTGAACAGGCTGAAGACTATACGAAAAGGACAAGTATCAATTTCATAGGTGTGCGGAAAAATCGAGGTCCGGAAGCAAAACCACATGTTTATGATATTGAAAATTTCACGTTTAATTACTCTTATAATGAAACAGATCACAGGGATTTTGAAGTAGCCAGTTTAAGGGAGCAGAATGTAAAAACAGGATTTGTTTATAATTATAATTTTAAACCTGCCTCAGTGGCACCATTTGAAAAGAACGATTCCTTGTTTACCGGAAGTTATTTGAAGTTGTTAAAAGACATTAATTTTAATTTGTTGCCAACCAGCTTATCGGTGCAGTCAGATATAAACCGTCAATTCAATCAACAGCGTTTTAGAGATGTATTGGAACCGGGAGTAGATAAGCTTCCATTGCCATTACTACAACAGCGGAATTATCTGTTTAATTGGCAATATGCACTTAATTATAGCCTGTCCAAATCATTAAGGCTTAATATTACTACTGCCAATAATAGTATAGTCCGTAATTATTTTGAGGAACCCGGGAATCCTAATTCAGATATTAATAAAGACCTGAATCTCTGGAATGGATTTTTTGATACGGGAGAACCTAACAGGCATTCGCAACAGTTTCAATTAAATTACGATATTCCATTAAATAAGATTCCAATTCTCGATTTCATAAATGCACAATATACATACACCAGTAATTTTGATTGGCAACGTGGAGGAGATGCAGTTAATGAAGTGGTTCAGGATGCCCTTGGAGATCCTAATGCCGTAATCAATACTATACAGAATGCCAATACACATACGATCACTGCAGCACTAAGCATGCAACGTTTTTATGATCAAATAGGGCTAAAAAGAAGAGATACAAAAGGAACTGCCGCAAATACACCCGTCAGGAAGGATAAAGCAGGCAATCCTGCAACCGGGGAAGAGAAACCCAAGAAGAAACGCAGTGGTGGTATAAATACCGTAATTGATATTGTAACCATGGTAAAACGTATCAATGTAAATTATAGAGAGAATAATGGAACAGTTTTACCTGGATACACCCAATCAATAGGATTTATTGGAACAACAAGGCCAACCTTTGGATTTGTGTTTGGAAGTCAGGCCGATGTGCGCTTTGAAGCAGCCCGCAAAGGATGGCTAACACCTTATAATGAGTTTAATGAACAGTTTATAAAACGAACCAATAAGCAACTGAATATTACCGCAACGGCTCAACCGGTAAGGGATTTGACAATTGATATATTAGCTGACAGGCAAATTTCCAGCAGTCTGCAAGAGAATTTTGAGATTCAAGGGGGAGAGTATATTTCACAGGCACCGAATACTTTCGGAAATTTTAGTATTTCAACCATAATGATTGGTACTAATTTCAGTAAAAGTGATGAATTTGAATCAAAGAATTTTGAAACTTTTAAAGATAACAGGCTTGTTATTGCAAACAGATTATTTTCAGACAGGTCGAGTCCTGATGAAGGGGTCGATGAGAATGGATATCCATTAAGATATGGTCCAACCAGCCAGGATGTATTATTGCCTGCCTTTATTGCCGCATATAGCGGACAAGATGTGAATAGAGTCAATCTGGATGCTTTCAGAGAGATTCCCATCCCCAACTGGAATATTAAATACACAGGACTAATGCGAATTAAATCTTTTAAAAAGAAATTTAAACGATTCTCATTAAGTCATGGATATCGTGCCGCATATAGTATTAATAATTTCCAAACCAATTTAGAAAGATCTCAGCTAATTAATGACGATCTCCCTGCAATCAATCCGGATACCCAGGATCTGCTTCCGGAGAATATTATCAACAACGTTACGCTTACAGATCAGTTCAATCCTCTGATTCGGGTAGATTTTGAAATGCAAAATTCACTTAGTGTCCTGGCCGAAGTAGGAACTGACAGGGCATATTCTTTTAGCTTCGACAATAATTTACTTACCGAGATTAATGGTGAGAACTATACGGTGGGACTCGGATACCGTTTTAAAGATGTAAAGTTTGTCACAAATATAGGTGGAAAGAAACAGCGATTAAAAGGCGATTTAAATCTAAAGGCAGATTTTACCTTAAGAGATAACATCACAATTATCAGGAATCTGAACCTTGATAATAATCAGATCACATCCGGACAAAATTTGTTATCCGGTAAATTCACAGCTGATTATGCACTCAATAAAAATCTGAACGCGCTATTCTTTTTTGATTATTCATTCTCGCAATTTGCCGTTTCTACAGCATTTCCTACAACAACGATAAATACAGGGTTTACCATCCGATACAATTTCGGAAACTAAAGATGCTCTTGCACATTTATGGGATATCTTTTAATTTCTGGTCCATATAATTTGGTATTTCACCTTTTATCTTACCTACTTTTTTTGAAAACCTTCAGATTATCAACTACATTTGCGGGCAAAACAAAACGTTAAAAATGAATATACCATCCGAATTAAAGTATACAAAAGATCATGAATGGATAAGGATTGACGGGGATATTGCCACTGTAGGGATCACCGATTTTGCTCAGGGAGAACTGGGCGATATCGTTTATGTTGAAGTGGAGACCCTGGATGAAACTTTAGGTAAGGATGAGGTTTTTGGCACTGTTGAGGCCGTAAAGACCGTTTCTGATCTTTTTCTGCCCCTAAGCGGTGAGATCATAGAATTAAATGAATTACTTGAGGATGAGCCCGAAAAAGTAAATTCAGATCCCTATGGTGAGGGTTGGATGATAAAAATTAAGATAAGTGATACTTCTGAGATAGACAGCCTGCTGGGAGAGACGGAGTATAAAGAGCTAATTGGTGCTTAAAGATTATAGGTTTACAATTGGCTTTAGCATCTGGATAGCAATTATAACTTTTCTAAGTCTAAGCTCGTTTGAAGATTTGGATACCGGAGGATTAAACATACCTCATCTGGATAAGGTCGTTCATTTCATATTCTATTTTGTGGCGGCAATCCTAGGCTCCCTATTCTTAAAGGAAAATAGCAAAGGACTTCTAAACCCTTTAAAAGCAGCATTATTGGCTACAATTTTTGCGGTTGTTTATGGTATAGTTATTGAAGTAATTCAAAGTGTATTTACCCAAAACAGGAGTGGGGAATTATTTGATGTTCTTGCAAATAGTCTTGGTGCTTTTTGTGGAGCAGGCTTGATAATTATCCTTTTTTCTGGTAAAACGCCGTTAAAATGGAAAAATTAGTTGTTTTTTAAGTAAATTAATAGTTAAATTAGCGACTACTAAAAATAAAGATTATGGAACTAAAAAAGAATCCAAAAGCCGATTTGAGAAGAAATAGCAGTCTCTATTTTGTTTTAGGGCTCGCAGTTGTCATGGCAATCGTATGGGCAGCTTTTGAATGGAAAACTTACGATAAGACTAATGAATACGATATTTCATTAAATGTTGAGGATAATTTGGATGAGGAAGTTCCCATGACTGAACAGATTAAAACTCCACCACCACCACCACCGCCTGCTGCACCTGAAGTAATTGAAGTTGTAGAAGATGAGGAAGAGGTTGAAGAAACTGTAATTGAATCAACAGAAACTAGCCAGGAAGAAGAAGTAATTGAAATAGAAGACGTTGATGTGGACGAAATGGAAGAAGACGTTGATGTACCTTTTGCAGTAATTGAAGATGTGCCAATTTTCCCGGGTTGTGAAGGGGCTAGTGATAAAAGGGCCTGCTTTAACGAAATGATGCAAAAGCATATTCGTAAAAACTTTCGTTACCCTGAAATTGCTCAGGAAATGGGTGTACAGGGAAGAGTAAATGTTATGTTTACGATTCAGAAGGATGGAAGCATTGGAAATATCAGATACAGGGGTCCGGACAAAAACCTGGAAAAAGAAGCCCTGAGGATTATAGAAAAACTTCCTAAAATGACTCCGGGTAAACAAAGAGGAAGAGCGGTGAGAGTTCCTTTTAGTATTCCTATTACATTTAAATTACAGTAAGTAAAAACTTAAATAAAAAGTAAAACCCTGATCGTAAGGCATCAGGGTTTTTTTATTTTTCGCTTTTATTGGTTTACCAGGCTTTTATAAAAAATTTCCCGCATAGCTTCAGGTTTAATATAGCCAGTACCGTGAGTGGCATCATATGCTGCACTTATAAGGGAGTCTGCCTTTACTTCTTCAAGATTTTTACCGGCTTTAATAGCTGCCAGAATTTTGGTCATCAAATCTTCTAACATGGAAACATAATTTTCAAGTTCTTGCTTTGATGAGGGCCGGCCATGACCGGGTATTATTTTGGTCTCGTCACCAATAACCATTAGAGCCTTTTTATGTGCGTTAATATATCCCTTTAAACTACCACCGCTATTCAAATCTATATACGGATACCGCCCTGCAAAATAAGTATCTCCCATATGCAGAACATCATTGTTTACAAAATAGACCATAGCATCACCGTCCGTATGGGCATTATGAACATGAAATGCCATAATAGTTTCCTCTCCGTCATAAAAAGTAATATCCTCTGAAAAGGTAACTTCAGGTAACATTTTGGTATAATATAACTCCGTAATATCTTTGTTATCCAACTTTTTTTGTTGGTTGATCATGACTCGTTTCCTTACATTGTCATGCGCTACTATTGTGGTAAGATCATTATTGAACTTGGCATTTCCGCCGGTATGGTCGCCATGCATGTGCGTATTAAACAGAAAAGCAATGGGCTTATCCGTTAAGGAATCAATAGTAGCTTTTATCTTACCGCTAAGACGATCAAATTGATCATCTATCATAAAAACGTTTTTCTGCCCAACATAAACCCCTATGTTCCCGCCTTGCCCTGTTAGCATATAAACATCATTTGAGAGCTTGTCAACGCTTATGACCACATCCTTCTCTTGTGCAGATACCATTAGAGGGCAAATGGCACAAATAAGTATGATTAACGTAACTTTCATTTTATAAAAGACCATAGTTGTGTATTTTATATGAGTAGCACTCTTAAAGATAGCATAAACAAACCTATTTCGTTGCAGGAAAATTTAATGGGCCTTATCTTTGCCAGCTAATTTAAGCGATCATTTTGCTTCGCACTCACCACATTAAGGAATACAAATGAAGATGGCTGTTGAAACGGCAAGCAATTCAAAAAGTATATTGACCTTCGCTGATTTTAAGGAGATTACTAAGTCGCGTCTCGCACTTAGCGTCGTCTTTTCATCCTTGGCAGGCTATCTTTTAGGTGCTTATGAAGTGAACCCTGCCGCCATTCTTCTTTTAGCCTTTGGCGGGTATTGTATGGTAGGTGCTTCAAATGCTTTTAATCAGGTCATTGAAAAAGATCTCGATGCCTTAATGAACAGAACAAGAAACAGGCCAATTCCTGCTGGCAGGATGTCTGGCAATAAGGCGCTGACTCTGGCTATTATAATGACAATTTTGGGGGTAGTAAGCTTGTATATACTGAACCCGAAAACGGCTATGTTTGGCGCTATATCCATATTCCTGTATACCAGCGTGTATACGCCCTTAAAAACAAAAACGCCTTTATCGGTATTTGTAGGGGCCATTCCAGGAGCAATTCCATTTATGCTGGGCTGGGTTGCTGCAACGGATGATTTCGGAATTGAACCGGGTACGCTTTTTATGATACAATTTTTCTGGCAGTTCCCTCATTTTTGGTCATTAGCCTGGATGTTGGATGATGATTATCAAAAAGGAGGTTTTAAAATGTTGCCAACTGGCAAAAAGGACAGGGGAACGGCGGTTCAGATAATCATGTATACCATTTGGATGATAATTATCTCGGTAATTCCGGCTTTTGGAATAACAGGGAGATTACACCTGTCAATTCCGGCGGCTGTGATAATTCTAATTATGGGATTGGTAATGTTATTTTATGCGGTCAGGTTATATGAAGAACAAGATAATAAATCGGCGAAAAAGCTAATGTATATCAGTGTAAGTTATATTACACTTATGCAGTTGGTTTATGTTATTGATAAATTTATATAGGTTATATGGATCTTACAGAAGGAACTGATAAAGAAAAGAAGGACAGGGCGAAGAAGATGATGCTTTGGTTTGGGATAGCTAGTTTAATTATGGGTTTTGCGGGATGGACCAGCGCTTATATTGTAAGTAGTTCCCGTAAAGATTGGCTAAAAGACTTTGAAATTCCCACAGCATTTTTATATAGTACGCTAATTATAATTATTAGCAGTGGTACCTATATTCTTGCAAAAAAGGCAATCAAATCTAACAATAGCAGTTTAGGAACCAAATGGTTATTCATTACCTTATTGCTTGGTATTGCATTTATTTTAATTCAGTTTTCGGGATTCTCGCAGCTGATTAGCCAGGGGTACTACTTTACAGGACCAACCAGTAATATTACAATGTCCTATATTTTTTTAATAGCTGCTGTACATATCGTTCATGTTATTGCAGGCCTCATCTCGCTTTTGGTCGTTTTATATAATAACCTGGCAAATAAATACTCAGATAAAAACATGTTAGGTGTTGAACTGGGAGCAACTTTTTGGCATTTTTTAGATCTTTTATGGGTCTATCTGATATTATTTTTTTATTTTTTCAAGTAATAAATGTTGGCAAAACCTGATTCCTTTATAATTCGGCTTTTGTATAGTTAAAAAAAATGTAAATTTGCGATTATTCTTATAACACGATAAATTTTTTTATGGATTCTACGGTAACAACGAGTACAGAAGAAAGCGTTTGGGGCGGGGGAAATCAACCGCTGGGAGCAAGTTATGGAAAACTAATGATGTGGTTCTTCATTGTTTCTGATGCTTTGACATTCTCTGGATTTTTGGCCTCTTATGGTTTTTCCAGATTTAAATTTATCGAAACATGGCCAATAGCGGATGAGGTATTTACACACGTTCCGTTTTTTCATGGGAATTTCCCGATGTACTATGTTGCATTTATGACGTTTATTTTGATTATGTCCTCCGTGACTATGGTACTTGCCGTTGATGCTGGTCACAAGATGATGAAAAATAAGGCAATTATCTACATGTTCCTGACCATAATTGGCGGGGCTATCTTCGTTGGTTCTCAAGCCTGGGAATGGGCAACGTTCATAAAGGGAGACTACGGTGCCATAGAAACAAGAGGTGGAAGAATTTTACAATTTGTACAGGCAGATACGGGAGAAAGAGCTGCTTTAGCAGATTTTGCTAAGACCATACCCTCCGAACGTGTTGATCATGAAATGAGGAATGGGGTTTGGTTTTATAAAGGAGAAGCACTTCCCTCTTATTCCCTGAATGAAGTTACAGAAGGATTAAAATCAAATCCAAATATTCTGATCAGAACAGAAACGATCAATTCTGAAGGTGAAAAAACACTTTTGACCAGAGAACAATCTTTGGCTAAAATTAAAGATGGAAAATTAGTAGTCGAAGGGGCTAACCTAATAAGAAACGAATATGGAAGCAGACTTTTTGCCGATTTCTTTTTCTTTATAACCGGCTTCCACGGCTTCCACGTATTTTCAGGTGTAGTCATTAATATCATTATCTTCTTTAATATTATTCTGGGTACCTATGAAAGAAGAGGGCATTATGAAATGGTTGAAAAAGTTGGACTATATTGGCATTTTGTAGATTTGGTATGGGTATTTGTTTTTACATTTTTCTATCTGGTCTAAAAGAATATTGGTTTAAGAGAGTTATTATAATTACAACAACATAATTTAGAATGGCACACGAACATAAGCTGGAAATTTTTAGAGGTTTATTGAAATTTAAATCCAACACTCAAAAAATTTGGGGTGTATTAGTATTCCTTTCCATTGTAACTGCTGTGGAAGTAGCACTGGGAATATCCAAACCACATATTCTGGTTGTAAATAGTTTCCTGGGCATGAAACTTCTGAATTGGATATTTATAATCCTTACGCTTGTTAAAGCATACTATATTGCATGGGATTTTATGCATTTACGTGATGAAAAAAGTTCATTGAGAAGAGCTATAGTGTGGACCCCCATTTTCCTGGTCGCCTATCTGATATTTATTCTGTTATTTGAAGCCGACTATATTTACAATGTCTTTAAAGATGGCTTCGTTACCTGGGATTTCTAACAAGGAATTAACAGCACTTAAAGACGGTATAACAGCCGTCTTTTTTATTTTTGCAATGTCTAAATGTTGACTAATGAAAAAGACATTCGTCTTAGTGGTCCTTTTTATTCTGCCACTCGTTGCCTATTTATTTTTTGCCTCCGGAGTAAATAACTTTGGCAAACTGGCTGTGCTTAAGGAAGGGGTATTGGATGTTCCGGAAAATAAGGATCAAATCACCTTGGAAGAAAAGATCACTATCCTTGGTTTTTTGGGTTACGATATAGATCTTAAAAAAGGAAATGCATTTAATCTAAATCAAAAAATTTATAAACCATTCTATGAGTTTAATGATTTTCAGATGGTAATGATCATGCCCTATGGAACTGAGGACAAAGTTGGGGAAATAGTAAATGAACTCTCTAATTTAACGGATATCAGGAACTGGAAATTTGTATTTACAGATGACGATCAAATCCGAAACGTTTTCAATTCCTTGGGGACAAACATTAAGCTTGATAAAGATTTAGGCTCAGATTATGTTTTTATAATTGATAAGAATAAAAATCTCAGGGGTAGATTGGATGACGAAGACGAAGGCAAAAAATATGGTTATAACGCTACCTCTGTCGCCGAACTGAATAATAAAATGGAGGACGACGTCAAAATTATTTTAGCGGAGTACCGCCTGGCGCTCAAAAAGAATAATGCTGAAAGGACCAATTGATGAAAAATAAATATTCTTATATCCTGATTTCGCTGATTATATTGATTTTTGGGATCATATTTATTCCCAGGATAATAGACCGGATTGTGGCCGGAAACGTCACTGAACATGATCGCATTAATCTTTCAGAGGATGATGAAACACTGGGTTTTATCTATTTAAACAACGAGAAAAGAAAGGTTCCTCCTTTTGCATTCTTGGATCAGGATAGTTTATTAATTAGCAATAAAGATTACAAAGGAAAGGTCTATGTAGTTGAGTTTTTTTTTACAACTTGTCCTACAATTTGTCCTGTAATGAATACTAATTTAGTGGAGATTCAGGAAGAATTTAGAGATTTTGATGGATTTGGAGTTGCATCATTTACAATTAACCCTGAATACGACACCCCAAGAGTTCTAAAAGAGTATGCCGAAAAATATGGTATAAATGACATGGATTGGCATTTAATGACCGGTGATCGCCAAGAAATCTATGACCTGGCTAATATTGGGTTTAATATTTTTGCAGCAGAAGCTCCGGGGGTTCCGGGTGGTTTTGAACATTCCGGCTTATTTGCCCTGGTGGATAAAAATGGGTATTTGCGTTCAAGATCCGATGAGTTTGGGAATCCAATAATTTACTACAGAGGAACTATATCCGAATCCCGGGGAGAGAATGAAGAAGGAGAAAAACAACAGATTACAATTTTAAAGGAAGATATAAGAAAGCTTTTAAATGAATGAAGTGATAAATAAGAACAAGGAGAAGAAGTTTAATAAGATAATTACTATTGTGTCCATTTTGGTCCCTTTGGTTGTGGTCGTTCTGTTTGGTGTTAAAATCCCTGATGTGGAACCTTTGGGTTTTCTACCTCCGATTTATGCTTCTATCAATGGTCTTACAGCTGTTTTATTAATATATGCTGTTTGGGCTATTAAACAGGGGAAAAGAATATTACATCAGAATATAATGAGTACTTGTATTATTCTATCATTGCTTTTCTTACTCATGTATATTGCTTATCATATGACAGCAGATTCTACTTCCTATGGAGGTGATGGCATACTTAAATATGTGTATTTTTTCATACTTATATCACATATTTTCCTGTCCATAGTTATTATACCCCTGGTACTTAAGACTTATGCCCGTGCTTATTTAAAAGATTTTGAACGTCACCGTAAACTAGCCAAAATTACGTTCCCTGTTTGGTTATATGTAGCGGTTAGCGGAGTCATCGTTTATTTAATGATTTCACCCTATTATGAATATTAAAAATTTAGAAGTTTGAAAATTAAAGGACACATACTACTAATTTTATCCTTTATGTTACCATGGCTATCAACAGCTCAATGTGCCATGTGCAGGGCGGTTTTGGAAAGTCAGGATGACAATTCGATGGCCGAAGGTATTAATAATGGGATTGTATATCTAATGGCGGTACCCTATATTTTGGTAGGAGTCATTTTTTACTTTGTCTACAGGAAGATAAGGTCATAAAATAATAGGCCCAACTTTAACATTTTTTTGCATTTAGAACTGTAACAATTTTAAAGTAGGATAGTCTTATTATTTATAGGTCTTATCAATAAACACTAATCAACCCGTTTCATGTTCGATCTCGAAAGATGGCAGGAAATTTTCGACACTATCCGTAAAAACAAATTACGGACCTTCCTTACAGGTCTTTCTGTTGCCTCTGGAATTTTTATTCTCGTTATTTTATTGGGTTTTGGTCAAGGAATGCAAAATGGTATTGCACATGAATTTGAAGAGGATTCTGCCACCAGTGTCTGGGTGTGGCCTGGGACAACTTCAAAAGAATTTAAGGGCCTTAATCCCGGTAGGACCATACAATTACGAAACGACAATTATGCCTCTTCCCTTGCCTTGTTCGGAGAGGAAATTGAATATAAGTCGCCAAGGGTTTTTGTGCGCAATTTAAAAGTAAATTATGGGAAAGAGGCCCTGGTTTACAGCATTCAGGGAGTTTCTTATGATTTTCAGTTTATTGAAAACGCTAAAATGGCGGATGGAAGATTTTTAAATTACCAGGATGAAGTCAGTACGGCTAAGGTCGCCATTATAGGAAACAAAATTAAGCAGGATGTTTTTAAGGAAGTAGAAACCCCCATAGGAGAATTTATTAATATCTCCGGGGTATTATTTAAGATTGTGGGCGTCTACTCAGAGCGGGAAGATCGGGAAGAAGAGCGTATTTACATCCCTATAACAACTGCTCAGCGCGTTTTTAATGGGGGAGACCGATTAAATAATATGAGCTTTACGCTGCCAGTGATGGAAAATTTTGACCAGGCAGTGGTTCAGGCCGTAGCTTTTAAGGAAGATCTGCAGTCACATCTTCAGCAAGTCCATACCGTAGCTCCGGATGATACTGGGGCAATACAGGTTTGGAGTGCTTTGGAAGAAGCAAAGCGCTATTATAGCCTTGTAGGAAATATAAAGTTCTTTTTCTGGTTTGTTGGTATTTGTACGATCATTGCCGGGGTAGTTGGGGTAAGTAACATCATGCTTATTGTAGTTAAGGAAAGAACCAGGGAAATAGGGATCCGAAAAGCTTTAGGTGCAAAACCCTGGTCAATTGTGGGAATGATTTTGCATGAGTCCATTTTCATTACTGCCATTTCCGGTTTTGCCGGACTTATTTTTAGTATGGGACTATTGGAAATTGTGGGTCCCTATGTTGAGGTAGATTATATTCTTAACCCTTCCGTAAATTTTATTGTAGCCATCTCAACGGTCTTAGTACTTATTTTGGCAGGGGTAATCGCCGGATTTTTCCCGGCCTGGAGAGCGGCAACAATTCATACAATAGATGCGTTGCGAGACGAATAGGAAATTCTGTATATGTTTAATAGAGATCGTTGGAAAGAAATATTGGAAGTACTGACCACTAATTGGTTCAGGACGGTACTTACAGCTTTTGGTGTTTTCTGGGGGATACTCATATTAATAATCTTACTGTCCGCAGGTAAAGGACTGGAGAACGGAATAAAGGCAGATTTTGGGGATATAGCCACGAATACCATGTTTATGTGGACACGAAGTACAACAAAAGCACATATGGGTCTGCCTATTGGAAGAAGATTTCGATTTAAGGTAGAAGACGTTGCTACGATTCGTGAAAATATCCCCAATCTGCGGTTTATATCCCCCCGAAATCAATTAGGTGGTTTTGGTAATGATAACAATGTAGTTAGAGGGTTAAATACCGGGGCATATAATGTTTATGGTGATTATCCTGAGATAATTAATCAGGACCCAATGACCGTAACTCAAGGTAGGTTTATTAATCAGAATGATATTCGGGAAAAACGAAAAATAGCCATAATCGGCGCTGGGGTAAAAAATGAATTATACGATAAGGGTGAAGAGGTCTTAGGAAGTTATATTAAAATTCAAGGCGTAAATTTTATGGTAGTGGGGACCTATAAAAAGAATAGCAATGATGGCGATGGTGAAGAGGCCCAGAAAGAGATATTCGTTCCCTTTACCTCTTTTTCTCAGGCGTTTAATAGGGGCAATGATGTAGGTTGGATGGCGATTACGGCGCATGATGGAACATCAATAACCAGCATTAAAGAGGACATCGTTAATTTAATGAAAACCACGCATAAAATTCACCCGGAAGATACAAGGGCTGTTGGCTATTTTGACTTGTATGAACAGTATAACAGGGTTGAAAGCTTGTTCGGAGCAATGAGTTTTATCGCCTATTTTGTTGGAATTTTAGTCCTGTTATCCGGAATAATTGGCGTAAGTAACATCATGCTTATTGTGGTTAAGGAAAGAACCAAAGAAATTGGGATCAGAAGGGCTCTGGGTGAAGATCCATGGTCTATTAAGAAGCAAATACTCATGGAGTCCATATTTCTTACGATTATTTCAGGAATGGCAGGGATCACTATTGGAGCCTTGTTTATCTATGGGGTAAATGCATTATTAGACGCAAATGGTCCGGTGGATATGTTTCTGAATCCGAGTGTAAGTCTTGGGGTAGTAATGGTAGCTCTTTTAATCCTCGTTTTATCAGGATTGTTAGCCGGTTTCATCCCCGCTCAAAGCGCTATAAAAGTTAAGCCCATAGATGCCTTAAGAACAGAATAAATTTGAAAACATCAATCAGTAAACTATAAATTATGAAAAAGTCAGTAACCATCATTATTCTAGTAGTCATTTTTGTGACTTTCGGGGGATCAATGTATTATCTGTATCAAAAGAACGAACAAGACCCCATTGTTTATGAAACCGAAAAGCCAACTACCAAGACTATAATTAAAAAAACCGTGGCAACAGGAAGTATTCTTCCTTTGGAAGAAGTGCTTATTAAACCCAATATTTCTGGGGTTATTGAAGAAATATTTGTTGAAGGAGGGGATTTTGTAAAATCTGGTGATCTGCTCGCAAAGATCAAAGTGGTTCCTAATCTGAATGCACTAAATGATGCTAAAAACAGCATTGACGAAGCTAAAATTGCTTTGGATGACCAAAGACGAAATTTTGACAGGCAAAGTAGTCTTTTTAACAAAGGGGTGATTTCCAAGGTTGATCTGGAAAGGGCACAGGTGAGCTATGATCAGGCCAAGCAAGCTTACAGTGCGGCTAATAAAAGGTATGATATTGTTAAAACAGGTACTACCAGAGGCTACGGAAATGCAGCCAATACGTTAATCAGATCTACCGTAACCGGAATGGTATTAGAAGTACCTGTAGAAGTGGGTAACCAGGTAATTGAGAGCAATAATTTTAATGAAGGAACTACTATAGCGGCAATAGCTGACGTTGACAAGATGATCTTTGAAGGCAAAGTAGATGAATCGGAAGTGGGCAAAATAAAGGAGGATCTACCGTTGGAAATCACTGTTGGGGCACTTGAGGACATTACTTTTGATGCTATTTTGGATTATATCGCTCCAAAGGGAAATGAAGAAAATGGAGCAATCCAGTTCGAAATCAAAGGAACCTTAAAGAAACAGGATTCAGTATTTATCAGGGCAGGTCTGAGTGCCAATGCTTCTATAATCCTTGATAGGGCAGATAGTGTTCTTTCTATAAAAGAAGCACTGGTCCAATTTGACCCGGAAACAAAAAAACCATTTCTGGAAGTGGCTACCGGAGACCAGCAATTTGAGAAAAGGGATATAGAATTAGGAATAAGTGATGGAATATTTGTAGAAGTTAAGTCGGGAATTGGAAAAGAAGATGAAATAAAAGTCTGGAATGAAGTCAAACCCGATGAGTTTGACGGTTAACATTTTAACATAAATTTTTGAGCTTTATTTGTAACATTTTAACATATTACCTGTCCTATAGAAGTAATTGAATCATAATAATTTAAGACACTAACCATGATTGAAATTAAGGATCTGCATAAATCCTATAAGATGGGCAGCAATGTTCTTCATGTATTAAAGGGAATCGATTTTACCGTTGAGGAAGGTGAATTAGTCGCAATTATGGGCTCTTCAGGTTCTGGAAAATCTACATTATTAAATATCCTTGGCATGCTCGATGTGGCAGATTCAGGGGAGTATACACTTGATGGTGTACCTATCAAAAATCTGAACGAAACAAAAGCAGCCAATTATCGCAATAAATTTTTAGGATTTGTTTTTCAATCATTTAATCTTATCAATTATAAAAGTGCCATGGAAAATGTGGCTTTACCTTTATATTATCAGCGTGTTCCGAGAAAAGAACGCCAGGAAAGGGCATTGAAATATTTGGAACAGGTTGGCCTGAAAGAGTGGGCAACTCATTTGCCTAGTGAACTTTCCGGAGGTCAGAATCAAAGAGTCGCTATTGCCAGAGCCATGGCTTCCGAACCAAAAGTGCTACTTGCAGATGAACCTACAGGAGCTTTGGATAGCACTACTTCTTATGAAGTTATGGACTTAATTCAAAAAATTAATGATCAGGGAAATACCATTTTGGTAGTAACACACGAAGATGATATAGCGCATATGTGTAAACGGATCGTTTACCTTAAAGATGGCGTTATTGTTGAAGATAAAAAAGTAAAGCAAGTAAGGGCATCAGAATATGTTTAGCCGAGACACCTGGAACGAAATATTTGAAACTATCCAAAAGAATAAACTTAGGACCTTTCTTTCAGGTTTTACAGTGGCTTTAGGGATATTAATCTTTGTTTCGCTTTTTGGACTGGGGAATGGTTTAATAAACACCTTTGATAAATTCTTCCAGGAAGATGCCACTAATGTATTCTATTTATTCCCGGGAAAGACCACAATGCCTTATAAAGGATATAAATCGTCCCGGAGAATTGAATTTGAAAATAGTGATCTGGCGGATATCAAAAAGAACTTCCCTATGTTCCTCGAATATATAACGCCCAGAATTAACAGAAACAAATTGGTGAAATACAAACAAGAGTCAGATAATTATAACACCACAGGGGTGGATTGGGGCCATCAGTTTGCAGAGAAAACGATCATAATGAAAGGTCGGTATTTAAATGTGGAAGACATTAAAAATAAGACAAAGCATGCTGTCATAGGACGTTTAGTGGAACAAGATCTTTTTGGGTCTAAAAATGCGATTGGCAAGTATTTGGATATTGGTGGAAGTGTATTTAAAGTTATTGGTGTTTTCCAGGACGATGGAGGAGATAGGGAAGAACGTGGAATTTATATTCCTTACACAACACTTCAGTTAATTGAAAAAAACACCGATAAAATAAATCAGATTGTGGTTGCCTTTAAACCCGAATTGGGCTATGTGGGTGCAATGGCTTTTGAAAGTGGTCTTGACAAATTTTTAAAAGAAAAGAAATTCATTAATCCGGAAGATCAGAATGGACTATTTATCCGAAACGTGGCAGATCAATTGCAACAAAATCAGCAGTTTGCCCGTGTGTTGCAATTAATTGTCGCATTCGTCGCTTTTGGGACAATCATTGCCGGTATTATCGGGATAAGTAATATCATGGTGTTTGTTGTAAAAGAACGTACCAAGGAACTGGGAATAAGAAAAGCTTTAGGAGCTACACCCAAAGCTGTAATCAGTACAATTTTATTGGAATCCGTTTTTATTACAACAATATCGGGCTTTACGGGAATGTTGATTGGAATTGCCCTGCTGAGTTCTTTAGGTGAGAGTTTGGCTGAAGACTATTTTATTACCAATCCGTATATAAATACTACTGTGGCTGTTTTTGCTACCCTTGTTTTAATAATTTTTGGGGCAATAGCAGGTTATATTCCGGCCAAAAGGGCAGCACGTATTAAACCAATAATAGCATTACGAGATGAATAGTATTCGTTTTCTATTTGATAAAAATACCTGGCAGGAAATTTTCGGTTCAATCGGAAAAAACAAGACCAGGACCATAATTACTGTCATAGGAGTACTATGGGGGATATTTATCTATATAGCTCTGGCCGGGGCGGCAAAAGGGATGGATAACGGATTTGAAAAGAACTTTGAAACCGTAGCTAAAAATAGTATTTGGGCATGGTCTCAGAGTACCAGTATACCTTATGCAGGATTTAAGACCGGTAGGACCTTGAGAATAAAAGTAAAAGACGCTGAGGTTTTGAAAAATAGGATTCCTGAAATACAATATATAGCACCTGTAAATACAAAAGGTGCTTTTGGAGGTGCATCAGCGCTTACTGTAAGGGGGATTAAATCTAACAGTTATGCTGTATACGGGTATTTTCCGGAGATTGCTAAGATTGCAACCCAAAAAATTTATGATAACGGAAGATTTATAAACGACGAAGATATAGCCCAGGCCAGAAAAGTTTGTGTTATTGGTGAACGTACACAACAGGAATTATTTGATGAGGATGAGGATCCCATAGGGGCTTACATCAGGGTGGAAAATATTTATTTTCAGGTAGTAGGGGTTCATAAATTCACTCAGACAACACCATTTGGTACAGATGGCGATATTTTTATTCCTTTTACAACCTTCAAAAAATTATACAATACCGGTGATGAAATATTTAACAAAATTATGGGATTTGCCGACGGGATTACCTTTTTATCTCTGATAGTAGGTGTTGCAACCATTCTTGCAGGTGTAATTGGGATTGGTAACATCTTGTTGATATCCGTTAAGGAGAGAACCAAGGAATTAGGGATTAGACGGGCATTGGGAGCAACACCAAGAGAAGTACGCTCCCTTATTATTTTAGAATCGGTATTTCTTACTATGATAGCCGGTATTGTTGGAATAATCCTGGGAGCAGGGGTCTTAAGTATTATAAATAACCTGACCAAGGACATCAATTTTCCATATACAAACCCGACCGTTCCTATACCATTTGTATTGGGAGCTTTGGCCATAATGATCATTTTGGGAACATTAATAGGTTCTATACCTGCTCAAAGGGCGGTAAGCATAAAGCCAATAGATGCATTAAGAGAAGAATAAAATAAACCATTAACTATACTAACACAGATATTTAAAATGAACAAAATTGTAAAATATGTATTGATTGCGGTTGTGGGTCTGGGAGCACTTTGGGCTGCAGCATTTTTTATAAAATCCAATAGCAAATCAGCCATAACATATGAAACGAAAAAACCATTTATTTCTAATATTGAGAAGAAAACAGTGGCTACCGGGAAAGTAATCCCTGAAGATGAAATTGAAATCAAACCACAAATTTCCGGGATTATTGAAAAAATTTATTTGGAAGAAGGGGCCCAGGTTAAGGCCGGTGATTTAATTGCTACCATTAAAGTTGTTCCTAATGAACAATCCCTGAACCAGGCTCGTGGAAGGGTAAGGAATGCTGAAATTGCTTTGAATAATACCGAAATAGAGTATAAAAGGAATAAAGCCATCTTTGATAAAGGGGTTATCTCCAGCCAGGACTTTAATGCCCTGCAACTACAGTATGATCAAGCCATCCAGGAATTGGATAATGCTCGTGCAGATTATCAAATTATCAGGAGAGGATCTGCTGGTGGTTCTTCAAGTGCAAATACCAACATACGGGCAACGGTTACCGGGACCTTGTTGGAGATTCCTGTAAGGGAAGGAGATCAGGTAATTCAGAGTAATAATTTTAATGATGGAACTACAATAGCTACCATAGCCGATTTGGGTAAGATGATTTTCGAAGGTAAAGTTGATGAAGGGGAAGTCGGGAAGCTGGAAATAGGTATGCCTTTAGAAATTAGTTTGGGAGCTATTGATGATGAAAAATTTGAAGCTAGATTAAAGTTCATTGCTCCAAAAGGAATAGAAGAATCAGGTGCCGTGCAATTTAAAATTGAGGGTGATGTGGTTGTTGAAGGCGACTACATGATCAGAGCGGGATACAGCGCCAATGCATCTCTGGTGCTGGAGAAAAAAGACAGTGTTTTGGTTATACCCGAAGCCCTCCTGCAATTTGACAAGGAAACCGATAAACCCTATGTTGAAATTGCCACAGGAGATCAACAATTTGAACGAAAGGATGTTGAAATTGGGATCTCTGATGGTGTCAATGTGGAGATTGTATCGGGATTGACAGAAGAAGACGATGTCAAAATATGGAATAAAACCGAACCGATTAAAAAAGGAGAGGATGAAGAAGAGGAAGAGGAAGGGGAAAGTGAAGAAGATGCATAAATAGAAGAAATTCAAATAGTCAATCATTTATAATTATCAAAAAACGACAGATGAAATATAAAATAACTGTAGTGCTATTCCTGTGCATGACCGGAATAGCCTTTGCTCAGAAAAAAATATGGACCCTTGAGGAATGCGTTACCTATGCCGTGGAAAATAACCTTTCCATTCAACAATTCGAATTGGATCTGGAGAATGCTACAATTGACAAATCTGACGCTATCGGTAACTTTCTCCCTAATTTAAATGGTACCTTAAATGGCCAAAGTAATACAGGTCTTTCTTTCGACCCAACTAATAATCAACCTGTGAACACGACACAATTAACCTCCTCCGGGAGTGTGACTTCCTCCGTTGTTTTATTTGATGGCCTCAGGAATGTACACAGGCTAAACAGGGCGAAACTCAATGCAGTTGCTAATCAATACCGTCTGGATGACCTGGTAAACGACATACGCCTGAATGTAGCCATAAGTTACTTAAATATCTTGTCAAATAAAGAGACTGCCAAAGTTGCCAAAGCCCTATATGCTGTAACAGAACAGGATTTGAATAGAACCAGAGAATTAGTAGAGTCCGGGGTAGTTCCAAAAGGAGATTTATTGGAAATAGAAGCTACAGCAGCAACCCGTGAGCAGCAAATCATCAATGCGGAAAACGATGTCCTTATATCACGTATTAATTTAGCCCAGTTACTTCAGATTACAGACTATGAAAACTTTGATGTTTCTGATGCGGAATTTGAAGTTCCTGCTGCAGACATTTTAAAGAATTCTCCCAAGGTAATATTCGATAAAGCTTTAAGCTATTGGTATGAAACTAAATTTTTTGAATCTAGTGTGGACCTGGCTGAAAAAGATTTATCCATTGCAAAAGGAGCCGCATATCCAACTCTTAGCGCATTTATTAATTACAATACACGGTATTCTGATCAATTTCTTGATCCTATTACAGGGCAGGTGATCCCTTTTAAAGATCAGCTTTGGATTAATGACGGAATTGCCTTTGGAGCGCAAATAAATATTCCTGTTTTTAATGGGTTTAGTACGCGAAATAATATAAAGCGCGCTAAAATTAATGTTAAAAAAGCTGAGCTAGATCTGGAGCAGAATAAATTGGATTTGGAAACAAATATCAATCAGGCCTATGTAGATGTAATTAATAGCTCTCAGGAGTATGAAGCCGCCTTAAAGACAAGGGAAGCAAGACTATTGGCTTTGGATTACTCCAAAGAAAGATTTGATGTAGGGATTATGAATTCCTTTGATTATAGTCAATCACAAGCAAGGGTGGATAATGCAGAGGCCGAAGTAATACGAACTAAATACAATTATGTATTTCGAATAAAAGTTCTGGAATTTTACTTCGGACTTCCTATTGTTATTGACTAGAGACAGTATTTAATTTTATTTGGACCTGTTGTGATGTAATTGCCCAACAGGTCTTTTTATATTTGCTTAATAATTATGGCATTAATTCTAAACATTGAAACGGCTACTACCAATTGTTCTGTGAGCATTAGTAAGGATGGTCAAATGATTGCCTTAAAGGAACAGAATGATGTATCCTATTCGCATTCAGAGGACTTGCACTTTTTTATAAAAGAAGCAATGGAATCGGCTTCTTTGTCCATGGCTGATTTGGATGCAATAGCTGTTAGTAAGGGCCCGGGTTCCTATACCGGATTGCGGATAGGGGTTTCTGCGGCAAAAGGCCTTTGTTTTGCCTTAGACCTTCCTCTCATTGGGATCTCCACCTTAAAGAGTATGGCGACACAGCTAAAAGTAAAGGATGGTGTTGTGATTCCTGTTCTGGACGCAAGACGAATGGAAGTATATTCTGCAGTTTATAGTTCCAACTATGATAGCATAAGGGAAACCGGGGTGGAGGAGATAACGCCAAATTCATTTGCAGAATTTACAAGACTTGGAAAGGTCCATATTATAGGAAGCGGAGCAGTTAAGTGTCATGAAATCCTGGAACACCCTAACTTTGTATTTGACGAAACAATTATACCTTCAGCCAAAGAAATGTGTCAATTATCCCATGAAGCATATGGTATTGAGGACTTTGAAAACACCGCTTACTTTGAACCGGATTATTTAAAGGATTTTGTTTTTCAACAAAGAAAGAAGTAAAACTTTCCTGCAACTAAAGACTTACATTATTAGATTTCGATTTTAATCCGCTTTATGCACAACTCTTTGCGGGAATGGAATTTCAATATTGGCTTCATCAAACCTTCTTTTAAGCTCTTCCAGCACAAAAAAATGAGCGTCCCAAAAATCTTCATTATTCGCCCAGAAACGCAAAGAGAGATTAACTGAACTATCTGCCAATTCACCGACAAATACTGCTGGTTCAGGGTCCTTGAGAATTGTTGTTCTCTCATGGCAAATTTCAAGGAGAATATCTTTGGCTTTTTTAATATTGGAGCCGTAACCAATACCTACATCAATCTTATCCCTCCTGGTTTTTTCCGCATTGTAATTAATGATATTATTATTAGAGAGCTGACCGTTTGGAATAATAGCAACCTGATTGCCAAATGTATTTAACTTGGTAGTGAAAATGGTTATTTCTTTGACTGTACCGTCTACACCCTGGGCGGAAATAAAATCTCCTATTTTAAAAGGTTTGAAAAATAAAATTAAAATGCCACCTGCAAAGTTAGCCAAAGAGCCCTGTAGTGCAAGTCCAATAGCAAGGCCTGCAGATCCTATGACCGCAATCAGGGAAGAAGATTCTACCCCTAATTGCGTAACAACAGCAACAAAAAGAAGCAACTTTAAGGCAGCACTAATAAAATGCATAAGAAAAGATTCCAGCGCAAGGTCATAATCTTTCCTTTCAAAAAATTTACGCACAAGGCGATTTATAAATTTTATCAGCCATAAACCAGCTATTAAAATGATAGTGGCAGTGATTATAGATGGTAGCAATTCCCAAATCCAGTCGATGGCCTTCTCAACATGCTGATCGTAATTAGCTAATTCTTCCATATGTTTTATTTTAAGCACAATGATATTAAATAAATTTAAAAATAGTTTTTAATTAAGCCATGAAAAAACATACATTTTTTATTTAAGCTGATCCAAGACCTGAGCCATATCCTCGGTGGGTAACTTGCATGATCCATGTTCACAGAGGTAAATAAGCGTACTATTCGCAACAAATCTGTTTTGTATTAGGGATAACTCACTCTCTGCACTGGCGCCCGCAAAAACTACATTGGGTAAATAGGAAAGCTGCATGTCACTTGCAGTCTTTTTATAATTTTCTCCTACAATACTTATTTCGTAAAAGGGCTTTTGAAAATACAATACAAGGTGAAGCCAATTGGCATAGCTTGCAGTATCTTTCTCAAAACTTTGCTGTAGATTAACAACCATTTTTTGCGTTATTTTTTCGTAATCCTCATCGGGAAAAAACCGGGATAATTTAAACAGATTTTTAGCCATAATGGAATTTGATGAAGGGATTACATTATCTGCTTTTTCAATAGTTCTCCTAATAATATATGAATCCTGTTTGGGGGTGAAGAAAAATAAACCACTGCGATCATCTGTAAAATTGGCAATGCAATAATCCGTTAATGCTTTGGCCTCATTAAGCCAATTTTCATCAAAGGTAATTTCATAGAGTCCCAAAAAAGCATCTATTACTGAGGCATAATCTTCAAGATACCCATTGATGGTACTTTTTCCGTTTTTGTGATTGTGGTAAAGGCTGCCATCTTTCCTGATAAATGTTTCCTTTATGAATTTGGCATTTTTTAAGGCCAGATCCAGATATTGATCATTTTTGATAAACCTGTAAGCATCCGTTAGCCCCTTTAACATTAACCCATTCCAGGAACATAAGATTTTATCATCTAATCTGGGGCGCTTTCTATTATTCCTGACCTTGTTTAAGATTTGTTTACATTCCGAAATAACTTTTTTGACTTCTGAAACGGAAATCTTGTGTTTTTCAGCAATTTTCTCATCTGAAGTATCTCTTATCAAAACATAATTTCCGTGTTCCCAAAGGCCAAAGTCATTTATGTTGTAATAGTCTTTAAAAAGCGCATATTTGTCACCAAGAAGCGTTTGAAGTTCTGCCTTCTGCCAAACATAATATGCCCCTTCCTCCAACTCGCCCATTTCGTTTAAACTATCGGCATCCAGTGAAGCATAAAAGGCATTTGTACTATCCATAAGTTCTGTTGTAACAAATGCAATAGTTTCTTCCACAACCTTCTTATAAAGTGCATTGTTCGTAATAGCGTATGCCTTGGAATATAAACTTATTAATTGGCCGTTGTCATATAGCATTTTTTCAAAATGAGGGACATGCCATTTTCCATCTACAGAGTACCTCGAAAACCCACCCGCTAAATGATCAAAAATTCCGCCATAGGCCATTTTTGTAAGTGTTAAATTTACATATTCCAGGAGATCATCATTTTTTTTGGTTGTGGCATAATGCAATAAAAAATCAAGGTTCCCGGGCATCATAAATTTTGGTGCCCGGTTATATCCACCATAATTATGATCAAAATAGCGAGACCACTTTTTTACCGAAATATCTAATTGATCTTCAGTTAAAACCTCGGAATTGGAGCCAACTTCTACAAGATTAATTGCCTTAATCCCTTCTGCGAGGTCTTTTGCGTATCCATTTATTTTATCCGGTTGTTCCTTGTAAAGGCGGGTCAGTTCTAATAAAACCTTCATCCAGTCTTCTTTCTTTACATAAGTCGCCCCCCAAAATGGACGTCCGTCGGGCAGGGTAACCACATTTAATGGCCATCCACCTCTTCCTGTCATCATTTGAACTGCATCCATATACAGATGATCTATATCGGGCCGCTCTTCCCTGTCTATTTTAATGTTGACAAAGTTTTCATTCATAATTTTTGCCACTTCTTCGTCTTCAAAACATTCTTTTTCCAT
Organism: uncultured Eudoraea sp.; assembly: GCF_947258925.1. Taxonomy (GTDB): domain Bacteria; phylum Bacteroidota; class Bacteroidia; order Flavobacteriales; family Flavobacteriaceae; genus Eudoraea. Next base: position 32,608 of record NZ_CAMYKG010000031.1, read on the forward strand.
TACATGGCACCAATGGCATGCAGCATAACCAATACTAATCAGGACTAATTTGTTCTCTCTTTTCGCTTTTTCCAGAGCATTTAAACTCCAGGGTTCCCAATTCACCGGATTATGTGCGTGTTGCAACAAATATGGACTACTTTCATTTATGAGGGCGTTGGTATGCTTGTTTGACATAGGTTCTTTTTTTTGAGAGCAACCTTGTAAGGTAATTAATAGTAAGAGTAATGTGACGTTGGATTTCGACATATACAAAGTTACCATTAATTGAAGAGCACAAAAAAAGCGCCATAAAGGCGCTTTTACTTTTTTTCAGATCGATCACTTAACTTCAAAAGTGATTTTGACATTTACGCGATATTCATCTACTTTTCCATCCTTAACTGTTGCACTTTGTTCATTTACATATACAGAACGTATATTTTTGACGGATTTGGATGCATGAGAAACCGCATTTTCAGTTGCATCTTCCCAACTTTTATTGGAATTCGCTAATACTTCAATAACTTTTAAAATTGACATAATACTTATTTTTTGGTGTTACCATAAGGTACCAAATTAAACGCTAAGGAACAAGATGCAGAGGTTAAATTATCCGTTTAAGGCAACCACTTCTGAAACCTTATCTCCTAACATATTTTTCAGCATAGTTTCTATACCATTTTTTAGTGTAAAGGTAGAAGAAGGACAACCACTACAGGCACCCTGTAGAATTACATTTACTGTTTTGCTTTCTTCCTCATAGGACTGAAAAAGTATATTTCCGCCATCGCTGGCAACTGCAGGTTTTACATATTCTTCCAAAATATCAATAATTTCCTGAGAAGTAGAATCAAAGGTTTTGTTTTCAGCAGGTCCGGTTGAGGTGACAGAAGAAGTATTGGAAACCTCCTCGCTCGAAACCACCTCATTGCCATCTGCTATAAAATTCCGGATCAATTCGCGCAATTCCATGGTAATTTCATCCCAACTGGCAACATCATATTTCGTAATTGAGACATAATTTTCGTCCATAAAAACCTCTTTCACATAGGGCAGGTGAAATAGCTTTTTGGCAAGACCTGAGCCTTTTGCTTCATCAAGATTTTTAAACTCAAAAACTGCGGGTACAATTTTTCTATTTGCCACGAATTTCATTACCGCCGGATTGGGAGTAATTTCGGCATATATTGTAATTGCTACTTTCCTGGTTTCTACTTCTTCATTTATAACTGGTTCACCGGCGTTTAGATATTCAACCAACTGTTGTGCGACTTCATCCTTTACAGATGGCCAGTCCACAATGTCAAAGCGTTCCAGGGCTATAAAATTTCCGGAAATATATACAGTTTTGATAAATGGAAGGTAAAATAACTGCTGAGCAAGAGGTGAGTTTTTTGCATCATCTATATTCTTAAATTCGAAATTGCCACCATTGGTAAGAAAATGATTTGTTTCAAATTTCAAAATGGCCGGGTTATTGGTTTCTATGACGGTAATATTATATTCTTTCATGGAATTTGTTTTCGTCAAAAATACAACCATTTTCTCATCTTGGGGATATATAATAATGTTGTATTTCAACCGTTATACTTTATATTTGACCGTAACCACGATAAACGCGCCCTATTCTTTGATGAAAAAACTCCTGTTTATTTTAATTACATATGTGGCTTTTTCCAATTATTCAGCTGCTCAGGAAGGTATTCCCGTGTATTTTGATTATTTAGCCGATAACTATTACCTCGTATATCCATCCATGGCGGGTATTAGTGATGGCGGAAAAATAAGGCTTACCGCAAGAAAGCAATGGTTTAGCGTGGATGAAGCACCGAGTATGCAGACACTCAGCGCAAATTATAGAATTCCTGAGAGTTCCAGTGGAGTGGGGATTATCATTTTTAATGATGCCAATGGGTATCACTCACAAACAGGTGCAAAATTAACATATGCTCACCATTTGCAATTAGGTTCGGAAATAAGATTATTAAACCAATTATCTTTTGGATTGAGCGCCGGATTTCTCCAAAGTAGTCTGGATGAAACAGAATTCAGGTCTGTTATCCCTGATCCGGTTATAACAGGTGCGAAAAATAGCGTTGGCTATTTTAATATTGATTTAGGAATGTCCTATAACTACATGGAATTCTATGCGCACGTTGCCGCTTTAAATATTCTTGGGACTGGACGGGATCTTTACACAGCTATTGAATTTGATAATTTACGACGCTATTTGTTTTCTGTAGGATATATTTTTGGTAAAAATTTGTGGAAAGTTGAACCTTCCGTGCTCTTTCAATTGACGGATTTTACAGAGGAGAAAACGGTAGACTTTAATGCGAAAGTCTATAGAGAATTAGGTTTTGGTTCAGTCTGGGCCGGTCTTTCTTACAGAAGGAGCTTCGATGGGGCGCAATTCCAGGTTGATGGTACTTTTGGCGAACAAAGACTACAGCTTTTTACCCCAATCGTGGGCATTAATTATAACCGGTTTATGTTCTCCTATAATTATTCCTATCAATCCGGTGATATTAGATTAGATAACGGCGGGTTCCACCAGATTACGCTGGGTTATGACTTTGGACCTGTCCGTGAAAACAGATATGATTGTTTCTGTCCCGGAGCAAATTAAAAATGGGCTTAACATTTTTTTCTGCTAAACCCACTTTTAATAAATGCTTCAACTTTAGGTTACTCCCATATGAATTTTTTACCGGCGGCCTGTCTTTTTATGGCATTTAACATCGCATTTTCAAGCTCTCCCTTTTCCTGCTGAGCGTGTTCGCTTATGAAAACCTCCCGTTTAGCATTTAACTGCTGAATTTCTTTTTGAATCCTTGTTCTTTCAGCCTTTTTCTCGTCTATAAACGCATTGAGCTCTGCCTTTGATTTATTTCGCAATGCTTTGGGTAATTCCTCCTTTTTCAGGTCAGCAACATCAAATGCATCATCTTCTGAGGCATCTATCAAATCCCAGGTCGAATTCTTATACATTCCGGAACTTTTGCTTACTGCCCGTTTAACGGCTACTGCCTCTTCCAGTTCCATGGCGTTATTGTCTTGCTGAGATTGCAATGCAAGCTTAGCATTACCGCTGGCGCCATAAGAGATATAGGTACTATTCAATTTTGAATTCAATTTAATGATGATATCATCATAAGGTGTATCAATATGAACAATCTGTTTGTTATGATCTATTGCCATATACTCACCACCGGTCAGGGTAGCCCCTTTTTTCCACTGGGTGTTAATACCTTGCTGATAGTTGCCACAAAAGATGGTATTCACAATGATCTCTTTTTCTCTGGCATTAGCCGCGGCATCCTTATAATTTAATTTTCCCTGGGTAAAAGGTTCATTTCCAGCTATAAAAATCATTCTTAAATTGTCAGGATTCTTACCCCAGTCTAATTGGCGCAATGAAGTTTGTATAACTTCACCGCAATACTCTTCGCCTCCATTGGTGCTTAATGAAAAAAGCTTCTCGGAAATTTCATCCAGATCACTGCTGAAGCCAATCACCTGTTGAATATAGCCTTCTTTTGAAGAAAGACCATCGTTCCCATATTGGTAAAGCGCAATCTGTAATTCAGGCCGGTGTCCATTTCCACATTTTGCATAGGAGAACTGATTGACAATATCCCATAACTGTGCTTTGGCCTGATTGATAAGTCCATCCATACTATTACTTGTATCTAATAAAAGCGCAATCTTTACGGTATTATTACCCTTCCTCCCTTTGTCCATAAAATATTGATAGTTTTCGGAGTGAATTACGCTTTTCTTATATGAACTATTAAAACCAAAAACTGCTCCCATTGTCAGACCTAATAGAATTGTTAAGCCCATAATACTTTTTAAACTTTTCATAATTTTTATTTTTTTAGTGATAATTATTCATTAAAAATAGATCTGAACTTTTTCTTAAAAAATGAGGAATGAGCCAAACGAACTCCTCAATGAGTGAAATGGTACAATGATTGCGTTAAGTACAATATTTGGTGAAAATCAGGCTGGAATTTCAAATAAACGCATTTTTTAAAACCGCATAATTCCAGTAAGTTTATCCTTATATATTCGGATCATGTATAAGAAAAGCTATCTGTTTACGGTTTTTTATCTTATTCTTTTTGCAGGCTTTTCCCAGCCTCAAAAGAAGGCTGAAGATGAAGGTCAAAGGCCTGTATCAGGAGAGAGTTCCTATGTAATTTATTTAGATTCGGCAAAATTTTACAAAAAATCCAATATTGCCAAAAGCATTGATTTTATAGCACAGGCCATAGGTAGTCTTGGCGAAAACCCGGATAAAAAAGAGTTGGCCCTGACACTCACATATCTGGGTGAAGTGTATCAATATCACAAACAATTCGATCTTGCTATTTCCAGTTTTAAGGACGCTCAGGGTATTTATAAGACATCCCGAACAGCTTTGTTATTGGGAAGAGCCTACATTCAGACAGGGGATTATAAAAATGCTTTGGATGTATTAAAGCCTCTTGAAGATGTAACTGTTTTGGTGCCCTATCAAAAAATAACCTTGTATGAATCATTAGGGGACGTCTATAGCAGGTTAAATGAAATAGATATGGCTATAGCATATTACGAGGAAGGCCTTATAGTGGCTAAAAAGAATCAGGTTAGCCCAAAAATACCGGATTTAAATTCGAAGATAGCGGATGCCTATGCACAGGATAACAGGCTGGAAGAAGCGGAAGGATATTATGATAATTCTTTGCAGCTTTCCAGTAGGCAGGCGCCCCAGCGATCAATTCAAGAGAAGGAAAAGGTAGCAGATTTCTACAATAAGAAAAATCAGTATGATGATGAAATTGAACTAAGAAAAAAAAGCCTGAATGAATTACAAGCTCTGCCACGAGGGGTCGCAATATCTGTCGAAGCGCCCAATGAATCAGATTCTATAACGTCACAACGGATCAACTACAAAATCGCAAATGCCTATGTTGCGCAGGACAAGTATGATGAAGCTATCCCCTATCTGGAAGAAAGTATAAAAGAAGCTGATTTTGAAGATGACCTAATGGTGCAAAAAGATGCCACGCGAAAACTTTCAGAGGTATATAGGGACAAAGGAGATTTTACTAAAGCATTTGAAACGTATCAGAAATATGTAGCCATAGTAGATACACTTTATCTTCGAAAAGAGCTGGAGATTTCACAGGCTTCAAGATTAAGTCGTGAGATTGCAACCGGACAAAGCAGAATAGCAGGTCTTGAAAAAGAACGGGAACTTTCACAGAGCAAATATGATCTCGCGATAACAGAACAACAATTAGCCCTTGAAAGTAATAAAAAACAGAAATGGATTATATACTCACTTTTGTTGGCAATGCTGCTTACTGCTTTGGCCGCTTATTTTTTTTACAGAAGTAACAAGCAACAAAGGTTGGCAAATAATTTATTGGCATTAAAGTCTTTGCGTTCCCAGATGAATCCCCATTTTATTTTTAATGCCCTGAATTCTGTCAATAATTACATTGCTAAAAATGACGAACGCAGTGCCAACCGATATTTGAGCGAGTTCTCTACTTTGATGAGAGCTGTTCTTGAAAATTCCGAAGAAGATTTTATTTCCCTTTCAAGGGAGATGGAGCTGCTAGAACTTTATGTGAAATTAGAACATTCCCGTTTTCCGGAGAAGTTTGACTATACTATAAATTTAGATGAAAATATTGATACGGAGGCCTTTCAAATACCTCCCATGCTACTCCAGCCATATATAGAAAATGCAATTTGGCACGGACTTCGTTATAAAAAAGAGAAGGGAAGCCTGAATATTGACTTAAAGCAAAAAGGACCGGATGTTATTGAGATAATAATTGCTGATAATGGGATAGGGCGAAAGAAATCTCAGCAATTAAAAACAAGCAATCAGAAGAACCAAAGTTCTAAGGGGATGGGAAATATTAAGAAACGGATAGCTATACTAAATACCATGTATAAAGATAAAGTGTCGGTAGTTTTGAAAGATCTGAATGAAGATGGCACAGGAACGGTGGTTAATCTAACTTTAAGAAAAAGGGCATGATGTTAAAGGCAGTTATTGTTGAGGATGAAAGTGGGAGTAGAGAAATTCTGCGGAATTACCTGTTTAAATATTGCAAAAATGTAAGTATACTCGGTGAGGCGGCAAGTGTTAAAGAAGGCATAGAACTCATATTGCAAAAGCAGCCAGATCTGGTGTTCTTAGATGTAGAAATGCCATATGGAAATGCTTTTGATCTACTGGAGCAATTGCCGGATAGAACTTTCGAAACCGTATTCGTGACTGCCTATAATTCATATGCCCTGGAAGCATTAAACAATCATGCTGCTTATTATTTAATGAAGCCCATAAACATAGATGAACTCATTAACGCGGTCTCCTATGTCAATGAAGTGAAGGAAAAAGAAAACGTTCTGGACAACCGTATCTTAAAATCAAAACTCAATAAGGCCGAAGGAAAAATAACGCTGCCCCAGCAAGACGGTTTTCAGGTACTGAATATTGCTGACATCCTATATTGCAAAGCAGATGACAACTACACTGAAATCTACCTGGAAAATAAAAAATTGCTGGTGAGTAAAACTTTAAAATACTTTGAGGAGGCTCTTGCCGACCATTTTTTTGCACGCATCCATAAATCCTATCTCGTAAACGTAAATGAAGTTATTAAATATAGAAAAGGTAAAGGGGGAAGTGTTATTGTGTCTAATGGAAAAGAATTATTGGTTTCCGCCTCGAAAAAGAAACAATTATTATCGTATTTTGAATAACTTTCCGGACTTTAACCGGTACCAAAATAATTTTAGTTGTTATGATCATTAAATCAGTTAATGGTAAAACACCTCAGATAGGGGAGGATTGTTTTATCGCGGAAAATGCCACCATTGTGGGTGAAGTCACCATGGGCGATCAGTGCAGTATTTGGTTCAATGCTGTAGTAAGGGGAGATGTGAATTATATTACTATGGGGAACAAAGTTAATGTGCAGGACGGGGTGGTTATTCACGGAACTTATCAAAAATGCGCTACAACCATAGGTAACAATGTTTCAATTGGCCATAATGCCCTGGTACATGGTTGCACTATAAAGGATAATGTACTAATTGGAATGGGTAGTATTGTCATGGACAACTGTGTGATAGAGAGTAATAGTATTATTGCTGCAGGGGCTGTGGTTACTGCGGGCACCCATGTTCCGGCCGGGAGCGTTTTTGCAGGAATGCCCGCCAAAAAAATAAAGGATATCAGCGTAGAACTAAGTGCAGGGGAAATAGACCGTATAGCAAATAGTTACGTGAAATATTCAGGGTGGTTTAAAGAAAATTAGTGTTTAGAGTGCAATTATCATTATTTTTATATAATCAAAACACAGACTAGAATGAATGCATTTATTTTTCCCGGACAAGGGGCTCAATTTCCCGGCATGGGACTCAATATGTATGAAAAATCCAGGCAGGCTCAGGAGCTATTTGAAAAAGCCAATGATATACTTGGATTTAATATTACAGACATCATGTTTCAGGGTTCGGCCGATGACTTAAAAGAAACAAAAGTTACGCAGCCTGCTATTTTTTTGCATTCGGTAATTTTAGGTAAGATGATGGGAGAAGGTTTTAAGCCGGATATGGTTGCAGGGCATTCATTAGGTGAATTTTCCGCTTTGGTATCTAATGGGGCATTGAGCTTTGAAGACGGTTTATCCCTGGTTTCACAAAGGGCAATTGCCATGCAAAAAGCCTGTGAACTTATCCCCGGTACTATGGCCGCCGTAATAAGGCTTGAAGATGCCGTAGTAGAACAAATTTGTGAAGCAACTGAAGGTATTGTGGTTCCCGCGAACTATAATTGTCCCGGACAATTGGTTATTTCCGGTGAAATAGATGCTATAAATCGTGCTTGTGAAGCTTTAAAAGAGGCGGGTGCAAGGCGTGCCTTGGTATTACCGGTAGGCGGGGCATTCCATTCGCCACTAATGGAACCTGCCAGGGAAGAATTGGCAGCAGCAATAGAGAATACGGTTTTCAGTAATCCTACTTGTCCCATTTACCAGAATGTGACAACCACAGCGGTAACAAATGCGGACGAGATTAAGCAAAATCTCATCGCACAACTTACAAATCCGGTAAAGTGGACACAGAGTGTACAGCAAATGGTTGCTGATGGTGCAACCCTCTTCACGGAGGTAGGCCCCGGGAAAGTTCTGCAGGGCCTTGTTAAGAAAATTGAACCTACTGCAGAAGCTATTTCGGCAGAAGTTCCATAGAACAAAAACCCACAGATTTTGTATTTCACCCGAAAAAGGCAGTTTTAAGCCTTTTTATTAGTCTGAGGACTACATTTTTAGTATTATTGGACCCCTATTTTGCCTAACCTGCATAAACTGCTATGGTTTGAATTTTAATGAATTCAATGCTGATAATTATGGGTGTAAACCTTAGAAATATCGTTTTAGTAAGAGATTTCAGAATTAAGTTTTTAAAAGGACTTTCTTTTTTCGGACTGTTTTTGCTTTTAGTATCTAATGCTTATGGACAGCCTCCAAGTGGCTATTCTGTTGGCATAAACCAGGACCCGATCAATATAAGCAATGAGAATGCGGTAGATTTTACATTCGTAGGAGCAGAAGTTGATGCAACTTACGAATATACATTTACGAGTAGTGGGGGTGGAGGGTCTGTTTCGGATACAGGAACTATAGTAAGTGGGGTTCAGATCATACCGGGGATAGATTTGAGTACATTGCCGGATGGCCTTATTACATTAACAGCAAGTTTAACCAATATTGATGGAACGGGAGCAGATGTTACTGATACAGCCACTAAGGATACAGCTGTACCCAGTGGTTATTCAGTGACTATAGACCAGAACCCGATCAATACAGGCAATGAAAATGCGGTAAGTTTTACATTTGCGGGAGCCGAAGTAGGTGCAACGTACAATTATAGTTTTACCAGTACCGGCGGTGGGACTCCTGTAACGCTCACCGGAGGTGGGCCAATCGTAACAGCAACGGATCAGATAACGGGCATAGACCTGAGTGGTTTGGGAGATGGTACCATTACCTTAAGTGTTACATTGACAGATAGTAATGGTAATCCGGGTATAGCAGCTACTGATACTGCATCCAAGGATGCTACAGCACCTGCAGGCTATTCCGTAACTATAGATCAGGACCCGATCAATACGGTCGATGAGAATTCTGTGAGTTTTACATTTGCAGGAGCAGAAGTTGGAGCTACTTACAATTATACCTTTACCACTAGTGGCGGGGGAGGTTCAGTAACGGGATCCGGAACTGTAGGAGGTGCAGGACAAACGATACCAGGAATAGATTTAAGCGGATTAGCAGATGGTACCATTACCTTGAATGTTACCTTGACAGATATTAATGGTAACCTGGGTACAGCGGCTACTGATACTTCAACCAAGGATACGGCACCACCAACTGGCTATACGGTAACGATAGATCAGGACCCGATCAATACGGGTAATGAGAATGCAATAAGTTTTACCTTTTCCGGCGCAGAAGTTGGAGCTACATACGATTATTCCTTTACCACTAGTGGTGGAGGAGGTTCCGAAACGGGATCAGGAACAGTGGCAGGTGCAGCAGAAACGATATCAGGGATAGATTTAAGTGGTTTAGCAGATGGCACCATTACATTGAGTGTTACCTTGACAAATATCAATGGCGTTGGCTTGGCGGCTACAGATACTTCAACCAAGGATACTACAGCACCTGCAGGTTATTCCGTAACTATAAATCAGGACCCGATCAATGCGCTCAATGAAAATGGAGTAAGTTTTACATTTTCGGGAGCAGAAGTAGGTGCTACCTACGATTATTCCTTTACCACAAGTGGCGGAGGAGGTTCAGTAACGGGATCCGGAACTGTAGGAGGTGCAGCACAAACGATCTCAGGGATAAATTTAAGTGGTTTAGCAGATGGTACCATTACCTTGAGTGTTACCTTGACAGATAGTAATGGTAACCTGGGTATACCGGCCACTGATACTTCAATCAAGAACACTGCAGTACCTGAAGGCTATTCGGTGACCATAAACCAGGACCCGATCAATGCGGGTAACCAGAATGCAGTAAGTTTTACATTTACGGGAGCCGAAGTAGGTGCTACCTACAATTATTCTTTTACCAGTAGTGGAGGTGGAGGTTCAATAACGGGATCAGGAACAGTGGCGAATGCTGGTCAAACCATATCGGGGATAAACTTGAGCACATTGCCGGATGGCACAATTACTTTGAGTGTTACCTTGTCCAATCTCAATGGCACTGGTGTGGCTGCTACAGATACTTCAACAAAAATAGCCGCACAAATAAGCATCAACAATATTTCACAGGTAGAAACAAATTCCGGTATTACGGCATTTAGCTTTACGGTAAGTATTGTTGGAGGTGAGAATGCCTCAAATAATATCGGTTTTACTTATAATACGGTTAATGGCACTGCGACCCTGGCAGATAATGATTATGCTCAGGTAGTCAATGGCACGGGCACGATTTCGATAGGGAATTCTAGTACTACACTAATTGTGAATGTAATCGGGGACCTAAAAATTGAGTCGGACGAAACTTTTTTTGTGAATTTAAGTGCTCCTATTAATGCCACAATTGCTGATGGGAATGGACAAGGGATTATACAGAACGATGACGGTTGTGCCGCAGGTACCAGCGCACCAGTTTTAAATGCAGGTGTACCCACCGAATTATGCGACAGTACCGGGCAGGATTTAGATGCTTATACAAATACCCCCGCACCACCGAATTCAGTACTTACATGGAGTACTAATTCTAACCCTCTAAATACTGGGGCGCACTTACCTAGTAGTGTTGTAACAGATACTGACAGATACTATGGCTTCTTCTATGATGCGCTTAATGCTTGCGCCAGCCCGGTATTGCAGATAGATCTTCAATTTGATACTACACCATCTGCCGGAACTACGTCGGACACAGCGGCCTGTAATCGAGGAAATGATAGTGTAACACGAGTAGATTTGGATGACTTTATTACGGGTGAGGATGAAGGTAGTTGGGCATGGACCAGCGGTCCTGCGGAGGTAGATCCGGATGGCGGTAACAGAGTTCAGTTTGAAGATGAGGATATAGGGACATATGTATATACGTATACGACAAACACAGCTCAGGGGGCTTGCCCAGAGGCAACAAGCACTGTTACAATAACCGTAACAGCATGTGAATTCGATTGTGATGTTGCACCACCTTCAATAAACCCTGATATACCCACTGCATTTTGTGACGAAATAGACCCTGCACTTAGTTTGGATGATTATACGGATGGCACTGCCCCGACAGGGACCATTTTGGTTTGGAGCAGGAACCCCAATCCAACAGACCCTGATACCGATCACTTAAGTCAGGCTGAGATAGACAATCCTACCATTGGTACATATTATACTTTTTTCTATGCCACTGATGATCTATGTTGGAGTCCTTCTTCAGAAGTTACGTTGAATGTTAATAGTACACCCGTCATAACTGCCACCACAGGTGATACCTTCTGTGATTCCGGACAGGCAGTACTTACAGTAGAAGGCGAAATTCCCAACAGCGCAAATGCACCAAATTTTAACTGGTATGCCACAGAGACCAGTACGGTTGTTTTATCTAATTCAAACACCTATAACACCCCTGTTTTAACCGAAACTACCAGTTTTTGGGTAGAGGCAACCGCAAATGGTTGTACTTCGGCCAGGGAAGAAGTAATAGTCACGGTTAATTTACAACCGTCTCCCGGAACCCCTGCCAATGGTGCGGCATGTAACCTTGCAGACAACGGAGCAACGACCATTGATCTTGATAGTCTCCTTACAGCTGCCGATCCGGGGACCTGGGCCATAACTACAGATCCCTCAGGAGGAAGTGTTGTCATAGACAGTGAGAATATCGTGGATTTCAATGGGCTTGCAGATGGTAGTTACGTCTTTACCTATACCACTTCAGATGCCTTACCGCCATGTACCAACCAGTCTGTTGATGTAACGGTTGTTGTGACCGACTGCAGTACGCCTTCAGATACAGATCTTGAAATAACAAAAACAGTAAACATTCAAAATGTCCAAATCGGGCAGGAAGTGATTTTCACGGTTACCGTAAACAATCTATCGGATAGTCCGGTATTGAACGTAATTATACGTGATACCTTGCAAAGCGGGTTTGAGTATATATCAGAATCCACTTCATTAGGAATCTATGATAATGTCCTGGGAGAATGGACCATTGGTGAATTACTGCCTTTGGAAAGTGCTACCCTTGATATAACTGCAGTGGTCTTAGATCAGGGTGATTATTCCAATACTGCCACTCTTGTGAGTTCTTTGCCGGCGGATACCAACGATACAAATAACGAGGATAGTGTAACACTTACTATAGTTCCGCCACAAGAAGTAAACCTGTTAATTGAGAAAACCGTTGAGAGCCCAAACCCATTAGTGGGCGAAGAAGTTGTATTTACCATTGTAGTTACAAACCAAACATTGGAAGGGACGGTATCTCAGATTATCGTTGAAGATATAATACCGGACACTGCTGATGCTGAATTTGTGTATGTTTCCCATACTGCGAGCATTGGTGAATATACGCGTGCAACCGGCTTATGGGAAATACCCGGCTTATTGCTAAACCAGCAGGCAACATTACAGATTACGGTCTCGGTGCCAAGGGAAGGTATATGGGGAAATACAGCAACTATTATTAGTCCTCCCCTGCTACCTGGATTGGATCCTGCAGCATTTGCCCGTGTAAATGTAAGTGAACCCACTAATACAGAACCCGGCTTCCTTTTTAATCAGTTCTCACCAAACGGGGATGGAACAAATGACCTTCTTAAGATCAACAATCTGGAAGATTACCCTAACAATTTCTTGCAGATTTTTGATAGATACGGAAACAAAATATTAGATGTACAGGGTATGACAGAAGGAAATACCTGGGATGGAACAAGAAATGGCGAACAGGTACCTTCAGGGACATATTACTATGTGCTGGATTTAGGAGATGGTTCAGAAATTAGAAAAGGCTGGATTCAGCTCATAAGATGATAAAAATAATGACTTGTACCACAAGTAACACTTTATATCGGAATGTCTTTGTATTGCTGGGCTTTTTAATAGCAACGTTCAGTGCGAGCTATTCGCAGCAGGAACCGCAGTATACGCAGTATATGTATAATATTGGCAGTTTTAATCCTGCCTATGTGGGGAGTGTAGAAAATTTAGACATTACAGGTCTTTACAGGGCACAATGGATAGATATCGAAGGCGCACCCAGAACCATAAGGTTTGGGGTAAATTACCCTTTTGAAAATGACAGGATGGGACTCGGTTTTAACGTTCAAAGCGATCAGCTGGGGCCTACAACGAATACGTTTGTAGATATTTCCTATTCCTATCAAATATACATTTCCGCAATCACCAAATTGTCTTTTGGTATTGATGTGGGGGGCTCATTTTTAGATGTCGATTTTTCCAAAGGAGATTTTGAAAACCCCGGGGAGCCAATTTTAGGTCGGGAACAAATCAATAACTTTTACCCTACTGTTGGTGCCGGGTTGTTTTTATATCACGACAAATGGTATTTCGGGGCTTCTGCACCCAACTTCTTGCCCGGAGGGCTTTATAATAACGATGTGGCCCAGGTTATAGATGACAAACTGCAGGTTAATTTAATAGGGGGTTATGTATTTGATTTATCCGAAAAGCTTAAATTAAAACCTGCTTTTTTAGTAAATTTCGTATCCGGAGCACCGGCAACCGCAAATTTATCGGCTAACTTTCTAATTAATGGCAAACTTACTGCCGGGGCTTCTTACAGATTTGATAATGCAATAAGCGGATTGGTAGGATTTCAGATATCTAACAGCATGTTCGCAGGATATTCTTACGATTATAATACCAATCCAATTGGACAATACAATAATGGTTCACATGAAATAATACTTAAGTTTTATGTTGGAAGAGGCAGTAAAACTAAAAAGGAAAAAAACGAGAATCTTAAAGGCAAACCAAAACAAATAGATACACCACGATTTTTCTAAACGTATAGGCAATGAAATATACATTCTTAATTCTGATTGCTTTTTTGTTTGTTAATGGCTTTTCTATTGCCCAGGATAAAAAATCCAAAGGAGATGACTTCTTTTTTGCTTACAAATATCCACAGGCAATTATTGAATATAAAAAGGAAAAAAATGATCATCCTTTAAGTAAAAGACAATTGCTGAATTTAGCAGATTCCTATTTGCATACCGGTAACTATAAAAATGCTACGGACACCTATCTTTCTATATATAAAGAAGACACTAAAATATCTACCTTTCATTTTAATAATATGTTGCAAGCTATGGCTAAAACTTCCGGCCAGGACAGGGTCAAAGCATTTCTGGCAACAAAAACTGATGTTCTTTCCAATGAACTCCTGGAGAACGCGGAATTCAATTATGAACTTCAGGAGGCCGTAAATAACAATGATTCTGAATATCAGATATTCAATATTAATTCAAATAGCGCGGCAGCTGATTTTTCACCATCTTTTTACAAGGATGATAAATTGCTCTTCACGAGTTCGAGGAGGCCTGCTTCCTCTAAGAAAAAAGGACCGATTGAGGCCGAGTACTTAAAAATATTTGTTTCCAAAATAGGCGGGGATGGTCAGATTCTTAACCCAAATCCGTTTGATAAGGTTCCCAAATCTAAATTCCATCAGGCAACTCCTTTTTATTCCAAAGCAATGGACGCTGTTTTTTATGTCAGCTCCAATGCGGAAGATGATATACTGACCTTCAATGAAAATGGTAAAAACAGCCTGGCTGTAATGAGAACCTCAGAGGATGAATCATCGCAATATTTGTTAAGAGATCTAAGCACCTCATTTTACTATCCCTTCTATGACGGCAATACCAGCAGACTTTATTTCGCTGCAAATTTTCCGGATGGATACGGAGGGACTGATATTTATTATGTAGATACGAATGATGGCAAGATCATGTCCACACCAATTAATTTAGGATCAAGGATAAATACTCCCGGTAATGAAGTATCACCTTTTGTTTTTGAAAATAGTTTATACTTTGCCTCTGATATCTTTTACGGACTTGGGGGGATGGATATCTACAAATCTGAAATACAGGGCGGTGAGTTCTTTAGCATTCCGGTTAATTTAGGTTTAGGTCTCAATTCTGAGGAAGACGATTTTGGTTTTATTATCAGGAATAACATAACCGATGGTCTAATAGGATATTTCTCGTCTAATCGTCCCGGTGGTAAGGGTAACGACGATATTTATGGCTTTACAGTGGCTAATAAACCTGGTCTTAAAACATTAGTCCTTAGAGGGAGCATAAGAAATTCTGGCTCAAAAGAAGGTGTTTCAAAGGCTGCGGTCAGAATTTATGATAATGATAAAAATCTTATAAGGGAAATTTATACAAAAGATGATGGGAGTTACAGGTTGGAAATCCCCTGGAGGGAATCTATGGTGCTAGAGGTATCGAAAGACCGGTATTCTCCCAAATTACAATCTTTTGATAAAACTGCTGTTGAGAAACTGGAAGATGATAGCCTCGTGGATATTGAACTTTTATTTCTGGATGACCTTGTGCAGGAGAAGGAGGATCAGACAGTGATTAAAATGGAAAAATTCTATTTTCAAAAAGGAAGGTATGCTATAACCCCGGAAATTGCGACCGAACTTGACAAAGCCGTTATTGCAATAAAGAGTTTTCCACAAATGCAATTGCGAATAGAATCTCACACAGACAGTCGGGGTGGAAGTGCTACAAATTTTAGATTATCTCAAAGACGCGCTGATGCCATTAAGGACTACCTGGAACAACATGGGGTGGCGACTTCAAATATTTTGTACTCCATCGGATACGGAGAAGACAAATTAATTAATTCCTGTAAAAGTGGTGTATTCTGTCTGGAGCAATTGCATAATCAGAATGAACGACAATTAATAGTTGTATTGAATTACGACCTGTTATATTAGGTTAAATTACACTTCATGGTTTGCCAGTTGCCGGCTTGCATGCCAAAAAATAATCCAACAGGACATCTATTCAAAATTTTTCTTTCCAATACCTATTAATTATTCGGAATACTTATATTTAGACAAATAATTATTCAAATGAGTAATGATACTAATGCCAAGGGGTATTGGAAAAAAAACTTGCAATACCTTGCCGTTTTGTTGGGGATTTGGTTTATAGTCTCCTATGGTTTTGGAATTCTGTTAAAGGAAGATCTCGATAAAATTCACTTAGGTGGCTTTAAACTTGGTTTTTGGTTCGCCCAGCAGGGATCTATATACGTTTTTGTTATCCTGATATTTATTTACGTTAGATTGATGAACCGCCTTGATAAGAAATACGGGTTCGACGAATAAATCAAGCCAACCAAACATATTCATTCTATGGATGTACAGACCTGGACGCTTACAATAGTGATCCTCACCTTCATGCTTTATATTGGCATAGCAATCTGGTCAAGAGCCAGCTCTACCAAAGATTTTTACGTTGCCGGAGGTGGGGTTTCAGCCTTTGCAAACGGATTGGCAACTGCGGCAGATTGGATGTCCGCTGCATCCTTTCTCGGAATGGCAGGATTAATATCATTTAACGGCTATGACGGCTCGGTATATTTAATGGGCTGGACAGGGGGGTATGTTCTGCTTGCCCTTCTGCTTGCACCATATCTCAGAAAATTTGGACAATTTACAGTACCGGATTTTATTGGGGATCGCTACTATTCTAATATAGCCCGTTCCGTAGCAGTTGTTTGTGCCCTGTTGGTTTCATTTACTTATGTGGCGGGTCAGATGCGCGGGGTAGGACTCGTTTTTTCCAGATTTCTGGAAGTCCCTATTAATACCGGAGTTATCATTGGAATGATAATCGTTTTGTTTTATGCTGTCCTGGGTGGTATGAAGGGAATCACTTATACGCAAGTTGCCCAGTACTGTGTCTTGATTTTTGCTTTTATGGTACCGGCAATTTTTATATCCATTCAAATGACAGGAAATGCTATTCCTCAACTGGGGATGGGAGCCAATGTCATTGGAGAAAGTGTTTCCCTGCTTGACAAACTGGACGGATTATCTATGGATCTCGGATTTGATAAATATACAAATGGTTCCAAGCCCATGATCGACATCTTTTTTATTACAGCCGCTTTAATGGTCGGAACGGCTGGTTTACCACATGTTATTGTTAGGTTTTTTACTGTTCCCAAAGTTAAAGATGCCCGAAAATCTGCAGGTTACGCCCTGCTTTTTATTGCTATTTTGTATACCACTGCCCCGGCAATCGCAGTTTTTGCCAGAACAAATTTAATTGAGACCGTAAGTAATAAGAATTATGAAGAGATGCCGGAATGGTTTTCCAAGTGGGAATCTACGGGCCTGTTAAAGTTTGATGACAAAAATTCTGATGGTATCATTCAGTATGTAGCGGATCCGGTAATTAATGAACTTGATGTGGACAAGGATATTATGGTCCTCGCCAATCCTGAGATTGCAAATTTACCCAATTGGGTGATCGCTCTGGTAGCCGCCGGAGGACTTGCCGCGGCACTCTCTACTGCAGCGGGTTTATTACTTGTGATATCTACCTCCATCTCACATGATCTGGTTAAAAAGCAGATCGATCCAACAATTTCTGATAAAAGTGAATTAATTATTGCAAGAATGTCTGCTGTCGTTGCTGTATGTATTGCAGGTTATTTTGGTATTAACCCACCCGATTTTGTAGCAGCCACAGTGGCCATGGCATTTGGTTTAGCTGCAGCTTCTTTTTTCCCTGCGATCTTAATGGGTATTTTTTATAAGAAGATGAATAAAGAAGGTGCGGTGGCAGGGATGCTGGTGGGTATCGTTGTTATGCTGTTTTATATGCTAAAGTTTAAATTCGACATGTTTGGAGGTGGCTCGTCCAAAGACTGGTGGTTTGGAATTTCTCCGGAAGGCTTTGGTACTGTAGCTATGTTACTTAACTTTATGGTTTCCATAATTATCTCTTTATTTACCCCGGATCCTCCAAAAGAGGTCCAGGAAATAGTGGAGAATATTAGAATACCCAGCGGAGTTAAAGAAGCGAATTCGCATTAAAAATAAGCAGCATGAGCAATTATCACATTAAACATTTAGAGGAATACTTTCAGGTATACCGAAAGTCAGTACAACATCCTGAAGCATTTTGGGAAGAAATTGCTGAAGAGCATTTTGTTTGGCGTTCAAAATGGGATAGAGTGCTCAGTTGGGATTTTACAAAACCCGAGGTCAAGTGGTTTGAAGGTGCTGAGCTTAATATTACAGAAAACTGTCTGGACAGGCATTTACCCACGAAGCGAAATTCGACTGCAATCATTTTTGAACCAAATGACCCGCAAGAAGAAGCACAACACATTACTTATGGGCAATTGCATGAAAGAGTGTGCAGGATGGCTAATGTCCTTAAAGAAAGCGGAATAAATAAAGGAGATCGTGTTTGTGTTTACCTTCCGATGATCCCTGAATTGGCCTATACCGTATTGGCTTGTGCACGGATTGGAGCTATACATTCGGTAGTTTTTGCCGGCTTTTCTTCAAACGCATTAGCGGCGAGAATAAATGATTGTGATTGTAAAATGGTTGTTACCTCTGACGGTTCGTTCAGGGGCAATAAAATCATTGACCTGAAAGGTATCGTTGATGCTGCTCTTGAAGATTGTCCCGGGGTAGAAAAAGTATTGGTTGCAAAACGTACAGGAGGGAAAATTACGATGAAGAAAAACCGGGATTACTGGTTAAAACCTTTATTAAATGATGCATACGCAGACAATGATGCTGAACGGATGAAAGCTGAAGACCCCCTTTTTATTCTTTATACTTCCGGATCTACCGGAAAGCCTAAAGGAATGGTACATACCAGTGGAGGTTATATGGTTTATACAGCCTATACCTTTAAAAACGTATTTCAATATAGAGAGGGTGATGTGTATTGGTGTACGGCAGATATTGGTTGGATAACCGGTCATTCCTATATCATTTATGGTCCATTGGCCAACGGAGCTACCACAGTTATGTTCGAAGGGGTGCCATCGTACCCGGATTATGGACGATTTTGGGCGGTGGTTGAGAAACATAAAGTAAATCAGTTTTATACTGCTCCAACAGCTATAAGGGCCCTGGCCAAGGAAAACCTGGAGTATGTTGAGAAATACGATCTTAGCTCCCTCAAGGTCCTGGGTTCTGTAGGTGAGCCAATTAATGAAGAAGCCTGGCACTGGTACAATAATAATATTGGACATGGTAAAAGTCCAATTGTAGACACCTGGTGGCAGACGGAAACCGGAGGAATAATGATAACCCCTTTGCCTTATGTGACCCCAACAACACCAACCTATGCCACCTTACCCTTTATTGGAATTCAGCCAGCTTTAATGGATGAGGAAGGAAATGAAATTATGGGAATTCAGGTAGATGGCCGTCTGTGTATTAAATTTCCGTGGCCTTCTATGGCCCGGACGATATGGGGTGATCATGAAAGGTATAGGGATACCTATTTTACAGCCTATAAAAATAATTATTTTACAGGTGACGGGGCTTTGCGTGATGAAGTAGGCTATTATCGGATTACAGGGCGTGTTGATGACGTAATTATTGTTTCCGGACATAACCTGGGTACTGCGCCCATTGAGGATTCTATTAATGAACATCCTGCCGTAGCGGAATCTGCTATTGTGGGCTTTCCACATGATATAAAAGGGAATGCTTTATATGGGTTTGTGATCCTTAAGGAAATTGGCGAAGCACGCGATAGGGATAATCTCAGGAAGGAAATAAATCAGCAAATAACCGAACATATTGGCCCTATTGCCAAACTAGACAAGATTCAGTTTGTTCCAGGTTTGCCTAAAACACGAAGTGGTAAGATTATGAGGCGTATTTTGCGAAAAATCGCTTCCAAAGACACAGAAAACCTGGGAGATATTAGCACCCTATTAAATCCCGAAGTAGTTAAGGAAATTATGGATAATACCCTATAAAAAGGCATATTGATAACTTAAGTTGTATGACACATTTCATTCAGGTCAACGAATCTTAAAAAAGGACCATCCAGCAATAATAAATTGCAAACAGGGACAGGAATATTATGCCTGCAAACGTCAGGACTTGTAACCCCTTGCCCGGATGAAATCTATTTGGAAGGTCATGGCTCATAACGTTTTTTAAATTCATATAACCTACTATAGGGGCTAAAACAAAGGAGACAAAAGTAGCAAGAGCCACCAGGTCACCCATATTTGCACTGAAGGCGGTTATCACCACAAAATTCACTAAGGCCAAAATTATTACCCCGGAAGCATAGTACTTTCTTCCTGAAAAATTTCTTTTTTTAGGAGTTAATAGACCAATGATATCAATAGATACCCTCGATATGGCGTCATGGGCTGTCATGCAGGTACTAAACATGGTAGCGAATGCAGACACGGCAATAAATATATAGGCCCATTCTCCGATATGGGTGGTAAATAATTGTACTACCTGATCTGCAAAAATAATGGCGTTACTGCTCAGTTCAGTATTCGTCCCATACAGGGTCATCCATCCGATAATTAAGAAGAATATAGCCAGTATTGCAGTCATCAAATATCCTGAATTAAATTCCTGCAATGCTTCTTTGAGTGTAGGCTTAATTTTGTTTAGTTTATATTTCTCGAGGCTCCACAGACTAATCCAGCTGGAAGCCTCCACTGCTGTTGGCATCCAGCCAATTAATCCGATTAAGAAGAGGATGCCCGCTTCATTGAAGATGGAAGGAGGAGCGAAATCCGGGACCGGTTCCACTTTCCCTTTGTATATAACAAGGACCGTGGTTACCAATAAGGCTATAAACAAGATGGAGATTACGAATTTCAAAGAGGTCTCCAAAAATCGGTAACGACCAATAATTAAAAGCGTACTAATGAAAGCAAATAAGCCAAGGGCAACCATTGCTACTGAAATGTCCTGTACCTTAAACAGGTTGATGAACAATCCGGCAGTAACCACATAAAGTGCGGCAAGGATAGTAAATGTTGTAACAAGTGTAATGAAGGCATAAAGCCATAAATAGCCCTTTCCCCGATTAAGATAGCCTTCTATAAGGGTTTTATTGGTGACATTGGTATATCGGATACCAAATTCAAAAAAAGGGTACTTAAGAATATTTGCCAGAATAATAGGAATAACCATTACCCAGCCATACTGTGCACCTGCTTTAGTGGATAATACTAAGTGTGAAGTGCCTATTGCCATACTCGCAAACAACAAACCCGGTCCGAGGTTTCTAAGCAGCGTTTTAAACTTTGACATGGGAGCTAAGGTTAATTTTCTGTGACTAAAATAGGTTTTTTTCAAGCAAAATTTACAGACGCCTATTTTATCTCTATTTTATCACCGTAGAAGCGGGGTTGTGTATTGAAAAGAAGATCCAAAAACACTTTTACCCGGGCAAAATATTCCCGAAACTGAACCTTTACACCTTGTTTTCCGGTAATTCCCTCGGCATTAAACCCTATAGCTTTAAGGCCCTTTTTCTCAGCCAAATAAATAGCCCGCTCATTATGAAATTTTTGTGAGATTACCGTAACACTATCTAGGCCAAATATATATTTTGCCCTTACCATTGAATCAAGGGTTCGGAAACCGGCATAATCAAGAAATATTTTTTCATCCGGGATTCCTCCTTTGATCAGGTCTTTTTTGATTGTAGTTGGTTCGTTGTAGTAAATAGTTCCATTATCTCCGCTTACCAGGATAAACTCAATTTTTCCGGCCTTATACAATTCAATGGTAGCTTTGATGCGATTGGCATAATATGGGTTTACTCCTCCTTTCACAAGCATCCTTGAGGTGCCTAAAACCAGGCCCACTTTGTTTTTTGGGGTATTGGCAGGATCTGTGAAAGTTTTCCCCCTGGCTGAAACTTCAATCGTAAAATTGGAAATAATTACGACCAGAATTGACAAGAGCAGCAATAGGGCCAATAGAAAGCGATATTTCTTCTTGATGGAAATCTTCATATCTAATTTAAAGGTAAGGAAACGGCTGTTATCTTTTTGGCCATATCGATGAAAACAATATATTCACTATGAAAACCAAAAAAGAATTTTTTCAATATGGGATTGAGTATTTTTGGGAGAGTGATACCAGCGATTAAGAAATCTCAAAACTTATAATTATTAATTTTTAGCAAATACAAATTTAGAAATGACATTGTTTATAGATATGGATGAGGTAATTGCCGACACCTACAAGGCGCATATTACACTTTATAATAAGGAATTTGGCGAAAACCTTACGGCACAGGATTGTATAGGAGGTGAGGTATGGCAAAGTGTACCGGAACATCGCAGAAACCGAATTCACCGACACTGCCATGAAGTAGGGTTTTTTCGTGCTCTGCCCCCAATTGAAGGAAGTAAAGAAGTGATAAAGGAGTTGACTAAAGTATACGATGTTTTTATTGCGTCTGCCGCAATGCAATTTCCTAATTCATTAATAGAAAAGCACTATTGGTTGGATGAACATTTTCCTTACATAGATTGGAAGAAACGCATTTTATGTGGAGATAAGCACATCCTTAGGGGCGATATCCTAATTGACGACCGCAAATACAACCTGGAAAATTTTATGGGGCGATCTATTATGTTCAGCTCACCTCATAATATAAACACTAATGGTTTTGAACGGGTAAATAGCTGGAAAGAAGTTGCTGAAAAGTTGTTGTAATAGGATATTTAAATCGCATTTATAACAATTAAGAATGTATTGAAACGCATCATTTTACTAAGGTTCACGGCCTGGTTGAAGGAAAATTTGGCTATTTATTCAACTGCTTTTAAAATACCATTTTAATTACCATTCCCAGCCAAATGCTAAATTCCAGAAATAATCTGAATCGCTGGCCCCGGCTACTGGTTGGTTATCATAATTTAAGGTAATCCCTGTTTTTACATAGAAATCTAATGGAAGGTCATATTTCAAATCAAAATTCCAATCTACACGCCATCGACCACTTTCACTAAAACTTGGATAGGCTATTAATCGGGTAATAATACTCAGGTCTTTTGCATCAAATAAATTTAGTTCAGTACCTAATATGCCTTCAAAACTTGACCTGCCTTCTGTATCACTTGAAAAGCTCTCATTGTTATAGGATAAACCGGTTAACACACCCCAATACATTTTATTGGTATTTACAAGGTAATTACCAACCCCCATGGAAACTACTGTTCTTAAATCCAAAAGTTGCTCGGTATTTGACAACAAAGATACCTGGGGAGAAAGGTACCAGTCTTTTGGAAGAAAATAATTAGTCTTCCCTTCTGATATCTTCAGCATTATCTTGAGTGGAACGAAGTAAATTGGCATTGATATTTGCTGACCATTTATCCTCTGTATATTTCAAATTGGTTCCCAGGGTAAACTGTTTTAGGTTATTAGCTTTTGTAAAACTTATACCAAAATCAATAGCGGCGTCTAATCGGCTCCAAAACCCTCTCTCAAGAGGTTGCAGATAAACAATTTCAGATATCAATACTTCTCTTTCATCTACTCCTTCGCGGTTGGTAATAGTAATAGAGTTATCCTCATTAGATCTTAGTTTTCCAACGAGTCTGTTTCCGTCTGCCAAACTTGTTAAAAATACAGACTGAGTATAGATTTTTTTAATTTCTAACCATTCAATGTTAAAATCAGAATCGCTATAATTAGTTTCGATAACCAAAACGCCTTTGTCCATAGATTTAATCTCACCAATAATTGTAGTGTTAGAATCTAATAGGAGAGAATCTTGTTGAGCCAGGGTGGTTGCACAAGTAATGAGCATAAGGAAAAAGCTTATCCCTGATTTTGAAAATGAGAACATATGGCGGTGTGATTTATTTGGTCCTTAGAAAAAAATCATAAACCAATAATGTATTTGTTGTCTGGTTTCAATAAGTTGGTTTGCAGAAAACAAGAATCAAAATGGTAAGAAGAGTATTTTATATTCGTACTAATTTACCTTTTTAAATCCCCCTTCTTTAAAGCGAAATCTTGCCATGAAACCCCAATTATTCGTGTAAAAGTCAAAATCATTAGTAACCGCAAAACCAGGCCGCCAATCAAATCCAATGGTTAAAGGAAATCTAAAGGAATATTCTACGCCAAAATTGCCTGCGATATTAAAGTCAAAATCATTTTCGAAGAAAAATTCCGGACCTACCCCGGGATAAAATTTCAATCCTTCGGGTCCGTCAGTTAAGGCAAACATCCAGTCGAAATAGGCTCCTACTCCAAAATTTTCTAAATAGACCGTTGGATGGAGCCTGGGAGATATTCCCAGTGGGATTGTGGCATCAATTCCTATGTTCTCACCAATTCGAACCCCTGCTTCAATATTGGCCTGACCAAATGCAGTTGTATTAAATGTTAAACATAGCACAACCAGTGCGAAAAAGATCTTTGGATATTTCATTAAGTTCAGTTTTGAGTTTATTAATTCAGGGGCAAATTTAGCAATAAATGATTATTTCTTAGTAAGATCAGCATTATATAAGCTTTTGTAGCCCAGAATTAATTCCAGGGATGTCGAATATG
Organism: uncultured Eudoraea sp.; assembly: GCF_947258925.1. GTDB lineage: Bacteria > Bacteroidota > Bacteroidia > Flavobacteriales > Flavobacteriaceae > Eudoraea. Next base: position 57,231 of record NZ_CAMYKG010000031.1, read on the forward strand.
ATGATGTTTATCCAGAGCACTGAAGGTTTAGCTGCTGCTTAAGAATTGATATAATTCTGTAATTCAGTAATTTTTTGAGACGATTTAAAGACACCTCCGTAGTAGGAAGTTACAGTGGCAGAGGTATTATCCTTAACACCTCTTGATGAAACACATAAATGCTTTGCATCTATAATTACCGCAATATCCTGAGTGTCAAGAATAGTTTGTAATTCAATTGCTATTTGATTGGTTAAGCGCTCCTGTACCTGTGGTCTTTTAGCATAATATTGCACAATACGATTTAACTTTGAAAGACCAATAACTTTCCCTGAAGAAATATAGGCTACATGAGCTTTGCCAATAATAGGCACAAAATGATGTTCGCAGTTGGAATAGAAGGTGATATCCTTTTCAACCAACATCTGATTGTATTGATATTTATTATCAAACAGAGCCACTTTAGGCTTGTTTTCAGGATTTAAACCTGAAAAGATTTCTTCTATGTACATTTTGGCTACGCGTTTTGGAGTACCCCTGAGTGAATCATCATTCAGGTCTAAACCCATTACGTCCATAATTTGGGCAAATAATTTTGCAATGCTTTCTTTCTTTTCTTCATCGCTCATGGCAAATGCATTGGGCTTCATAGGAGTTTCTAATCCTGTGGAAAGGTGATCATCCCCTATTTCTTCATGAGTAAAACCATTCAATAATTCTTCAGAATTAATGAGCGTATTTATTAACGTATCCTGATCTTTCATATGGTGCTAGTAATTTATAGTTTTTGCTATTTGTGATTGTACAATTTTATTGTTTGGATAGGGTTCGATGATTTATAAAATACCTTATCCATTACGAGGTAAATATATAAAGTTTGTTTAATATAAAATGTTAAAGAATAAACAAAAATTAAATCTAAATGGAGTTTACATTATAGTTTAATCTAATTATAATAATTATGTGCCGTGTCACATAAGATATGTTGTTTAATAAAATATGAAAAAATATGAACTTATATTTAGATGTCAAAATATAGTTACAGGTGCCAGGTGATTGGATTTTAGACAAAAAAATTAATGATATGTTCCAATTATTTATGAAGAAATAGGAAAGGCAAAGATAAAAATGGAAAACAACTTTTAACTGGAAGTGGAGTCTGAATATTTTACTTTTAATATTGCACTTTCAATTACTTTATTTTAGAACGCGTTTCATGAAATTGTCCTTATAAGCCCTTCCTATAGGAAGATTCGTTTTTTCATCCAAACGGACTTGATTTCCCACGATTTTCTGAATTTTGGAGATATTAAGGATATATGATTTGTGAATCCTGACGAACTTTCCTGAATCCAGATAAGCTTCCCAGTATCTCAGCGGCTCTTGAGAAAGGTACTTCCTTTCCACAGTATGTATTTCCGTATAATCTGCATCAGATTGTATAAAACGAATGTTGGCAACTTCAATTTTGATGAGCTCATAGCCCGATTTTATGAAAAACGCATCGGATGATGACTTAGGTACGTTTAAATCTTTCTCTTTAGCTCCTTCTGATTTATTGGGAGGCACTTTAGAGACTGCCTGTACAAATCGCTCAAACGAAAAGGGCTTTAGTAAATAGTCCACCACATCATACTCGTAGCTTTCAAGGGCATAATCGGGAAACGCAGTCGTCAAAATTACATTGGGTTTGTGGTGCATGGCCTTTAAAAAATCAATTCCAGAAATTTTGGGAAGGTGAATATCCAAAAAAATCAAATCAACTTTTTCAGTTTTTAGAAAGTCCATGGCCAGAAGTGGATCGGTAAAGGTGGCTTTCAAGTCCATATTCTCCATATCGGCTATGAACTTTTTCAATACACGTTGTGCAGGTGGTTGGTCTTCGATAATAATGCAGCGCATCATGCTTCGTTTGCTTTTAATTGCATTTTCAAAAGTACGGCGTATTCGCCATTTCGCTCATTTATGGACAATTCATGTGCATCTGGATATAAGATCTGTAATCGTTTTATTACATTTTGAAGTCCGATACCCTTGGAAAGGCTTTCGGTGTTTCCCAAAGGTTGAAACGTATTCTTACAATGGAATTGCAATAGACCCTTATCCGTCACATGTATGTTGATGTCGATGGTAATATCGTTTGACTGGCTGGCTGTACTATGTTTAAAGGCATTTTCAACAAATACGCTCAAAATTAATGGAGCAATTTGGTAGCCGGAAGGGATATTTTCCGTTTGAAATATTACTTTACCTCGTTCCTCAATTTGGAGTTCGTTCAACTGGGTAAAGTTTTTAATGTGTTCTATTTCCTTCTGAAGTGGCACAAACTTCTCCTTACAATCATATAACATATATCGCAATACCGAGGAAAGTTCCAATATGATAGATGAGGTTTTCGGGGATTGCTCAATGGCATAGGAATATAGGTTGTTTAGGTTGTTGAAGAGAAAATGCGGATTTATCTGAGATTTCAGAAATTGTAATTCACTTTCTTTGATAGATGATTGTAGTTGCTCTACTTCCAACTGTTTTTTCGAAGCGTCCCATGCAAACTTAAAGCCCACCAGAATGGTAATAACAGGAAGTACATCCAGGAGACAATATATAACACCCGCAAAACGCTGACCGCGTGTATCCGGATAGTAAATCTGTTCCAGCACAAATTCTTCAATAGAGATTATGGCGGTAATTACTATGGCTACAGACAAAAAGAAGAGCAAGTACTTTTTCTGATAAAAAAAATTGGGCAAAAGCACATAATTAATAATTAAGGCACCGATTGCATAGTTCAGAAAGACAACAACCTTAAATTCCTGTATTTGTGGCTCGTTCTTATCGAATGAAAAGAAAAGGAAAAGCACGGCATGCAGTAAAATCTGAAACACTACTTCTTTAGTAGTATCGTCGAAAAAGGATCTTTTTGGTGCCATCTTTCCAAAATTACGTTTTTCTTAATATAGGATGCGGGAAAAACCGTCATCGACAGATTCTATAGGGTAAACGTACAATAGCACCCATGAGAATCATCTTTATCCCTAAATTATTTAAAGTGAAAAGCCCACCCTAAAATCAAGGAAGTTTGCCACATGGCCATGTGCTTTCAGGTTGATGCCCACATTAAATTTTTTGCCAATCCTGTAAACCAGACCGTATCGCTGATACAGATCCGAGTGCATGGGATTAGGATTGCTGAGATACACCCCAAATTGCTGACTAAAAAGAAACTTTCCTAATAAGAACTCATGACCAATAGCGACTCCTGCCTTCACGGAACTACCCTCATCTCCACTTTGTTCAAGTACATACCCGGTACCGTTATCATACATTACTTCTCCTCCGAAGGTGTACGCATTTACCCTGGCAAACTGTCTGCTCCATTTGATTTCCAGTCCGGGGGATAGCAGGAATAGATTATCTCTCGGTTCCTCATAGGCCATAAATAATGTAAAATCCAACCTTTTTTGGGGCGGGCCAAGATCTCTCCAGTTGATTACAGCTCTTTTCTTAAATTCAAACTCTTTTAGGTAATAGGCCATACCTATCCCTATAGAAGGCCAGTTAATACCCTTATTGGGTTTGCGGACCCCACCATTGGAAATATGGTTATATACCAGTGTTCCATTCAGCAACCAGCGGTCTTTAATTCTGAAGTGTACCGTACCTCCCAGTTGCAATGGAAAACCAATATAGGTGCTATAGCTCTGGTTATCCGGATTTAAAACCGGATCATATGGAGAATTCTGATATGAGAAACCAAGACCTGCCCGTACCGAATAATTCACACGGCCCTTGGTATTAAAGACAGGTTCGATGTAAAATAATCCTGTCAATCCTTGTCCAAGCACTTCCTTATTGTCAAAACCCCAATAAGTGAGCGCCATACCAAGTTTTGGGTAACACATACATGACTCCCAGGCCTTCTGGGATATTTTGTGCCAGGCCAAATCCAGTTCAATTCCGGTAGGGTAGGAGTCTTTAATAGGTCTTAGCTCCCTGCTGTGGATGAGCACCGAACCCAGGTGAAATTTGAGTCCAACCAACTTTACGGCATTAAGTGAATCACTCGAGTTCTGGGCAAAAGCATTCCCGGGAGAGTAAATGAAAACTCCTATAAACAAACAAAGAATTATCGAGCTTATCCTCATTTAAATTCTATAATTGTTATTGGTCCTTTCCTATCATCAATTTACGGAGTTATGCTCTCATTAAGAATTATTTTTTCTATTTATGCTCGAATTTGTAACCTAAGATTAATTTTTAATCCTCACCACTAAATAATTGGACAAGTGGTTGAAATCCACCATAAACCATTCGTGTGGCATCAAAAACAAGTTGCGACGGATCAGTCAGCGGGGCAATTAAATCCTTCATTCTGGGGTCGTCGGGCACCTGCTTATTTGCCAGGTCACGCATCTCCCGGGATTCGAACACAACCCACCCAAATACAATTACTTCATCCTCTTTTGCATCTATTAGGTCAGGAAAAGAACGCGTACCTTCCAATTTTAAATCATCACCAACATATTCAAAGTAGGCGAGTGCACCATATTCCTTCCAGATCTTTGCCACTGTCTCAGCAACGCGCTTGTATTCATTCAGGTGAATTCGCGGCACCGGAAGGACGAATCCGTCTATGTAATTTGTCATGTTTTCCTTAATTTATTTTTGTTTTATTCAATGGTGAATTACCGCCCCGAAGGATGGTTAAGCGCTATATCCTGAGTTAGTATTTCGATTATTTATTTACTTTAATTACAAGGTTTTTTCGGTAAGTTATTCAAATCTGGTTTATAATACCTACAAACAAAATAATAGGGTTCACCTGCATTTACAGGTATCCAATATGTACCATCTTTAGGGTCCTCAACACTGAAAGTAATGGTAATGTTGCCATTTTCATCAGGCTTTGTGTTGTAGGCATTGATGAGGTCATTTTTTTTGGGCAAAGTGTTACGCGTTAACGCGCTGTATCTCGTAATCGACCAAAACAATTCAACACCTTCAGGTTCATATGGGAAGGTAAAAACTTCAGTTTTATCCCCAATCAGTACTTCATCATCACAGTTGGTAAAATAAGGTTGATAATATGCATGATGAACCGGGAAACCAAGGTGTCCTATAATTCCACCAGCTCTATTCTCCATGTCATTACTCCCTTTTTCATTACTGTCAATCGGTCCGAATTTCCCAAAATTGCCAATTGCGCCTATGCGTGGAGCATTCTCACCAATGTATTTACTTACTCTCAGGTAGTCGTCATGGGAAAAATCAACTGATGATTGGAGCCAGGCTTTATTTTGGGGATAAACATCGCGATTAGCCAGTGTGAATTCAATTGGATTGTCAAATTCTAGCTTTTTACTTACTCCTTCTATTGTAATCTTGTCCTGAATGGGATAAACATTTTCAAGGTCATCATTGGTGAAAACCTGTACTCGAATAAATAAATGCGGATAATTTCCTGCACATTCAATTACCGTAGTTCCTTTCGGAGTTTCCATATCCTTCCCTTTTCTGATAAAAGTATAGGCTCCCTCAGGAAAAACTTCATCATAAATAGTATAGTGTTCCATATCGGTTATATGAATAGAATAATACCTTCCTTCTTCAACCTCCGGGAAAGTAACGGTAACCGG
>NZ_CAMYKG010000032.1 GCF_947258925.1 uncultured Eudoraea sp.
ATATTGGAATCCCTTTTTATTTAAGGCTTCGACTGCGCTCAGCCTGACATATTGGAATCCCTTTTTATTTAAGGCTTCGACTGCGCTAAGCCTGACATATTGGAATACCTTTTTATTCAAGGCTTCGACTGCGCTCAGCCTGACATATTGGAATCCTTTTTTATCCAAGGCTTCGACTGCGCTCAGCCTGACATATTGGAATCTATTATTATTTAAAGCTTCGACTGCGCTCAGCCTGACATAGAATAAAAAAACTAAAACAAACCGGGTTGGGAACCTCCTTTTATTCTACCCAAGTGGGTGTACGCTAATTCGGTTACTTCTCTGCCCCTTGGTGTACGCATAATAAATCCCTGCTGAATTAAAAAAGGTTCGTAAACTTCTTCAATGGTTTCCGCACTTTCCGAAACTGCCGTAGCCAAGGTAGTAATGCCTACCGGGCCACCTTTAAATTTGTCTATAATAGTAGTCAGGATTTTGTTGTCCATCTCATCCAATCCATGAGTATCTACATTAAGTGCCTTTAAACCATAACGCGAAATAGCCATATCTATATTTCCATCTCCTTTGATCTGAGCAAAATCCCTTACCCTCCTTAGCAATGCGTTACTTATCCTTGGAGTTCCCCTGCTTCTTCCTGCAATTTCGATCGCTGCATCATCTGTAATCGGAACTTTCAGGATATCCGCACTTCGCAACACTATGGTTGATAACAATTCGGTTCTGTAATATTCCAGTCTGCTGGTTATTCCAAATCTTGCACGCATGGGAGCCGTTAACAACCCTGATCGTGTGGTAGCCCCGATTAAAGTAAAAGGATTCAAATTTATTTGGACCGACCTGGCATTTGGACCGGTTTCGATCATAATATCAATTTTATAATCCTCCATAGCTGAGTACAAATACTCTTCGACTATGGGGCTTAGTCTATGTATTTCATCAATAAAAAGCACATCGCGTTCTTCAAGATTGGTCAATAGTCCTGCAAGATCTCCCGGTTTATCCAAAACCGGACCAGAAGTAATTTTTATTCCAACTCCCAATTCATTCGCAAGGATATGTGCCAGAGTAGTTTTACCTAATCCCGGCGGACCGTGGAACAAGGTATGATCCAGGGCTTCGTTACGTTGGTTTGCCGCCTGTACGAAAACCTTCAGGTTCTCCAATACTTGCTCCTGACCAGTAAAATCATCAAAAGTAATGGGCCTTAATGCACGTTCAATATCCAATTCCTCTTGAGAAAACGTGGAGCCGGTAGGATCAAGATTATCGTTCATGTTTTCAAAGATAGTAAAAAAGAAAAGCGGTAAATATCACAAAGTGTACCTACTTCTTTATATTAAGACAAAACCTTGAATGCACATGATATTTGTCATCTTTTTTACAAAGATTTATTGCATTCTTTGCATAAAATTTATGAATTATCACTAAATTATCAATAGTTAGGAAAGTACAATCTTCAAAAACAAAAAAACAATGAAAACATCTTTTAATCTACAAAAATACGGGATAGAAACGGAGCAGGTGTATAGGAATAGCAGTGTTCCTGTGCTTTATGAATTGGGATTACGACTGGAAAAGGGAACAGCTATATCTAATGTAGGTGCACTAATGACTTACTCTGCCGAAAAAACCGGCCGTAGTCCTAAGGATAAGAGAATTGTAAGGCATCCGGATTCCGAAAATAACATAGACTGGGGTGAAATAAATATAGGTTTGGATGAGCATACCTTTATGGTAAACCATGAACGCGCTTTAGATTTCTTAAATATTTGCGATCACTTATTCGTAGTAGATGCATTTGCCGGATGGGACCCAAATTACAGGCTTAAAGTCAGAATTATATGTACAAGAGCGTATCACGCGCTGTTTATGCAGAATATGTTGATCATGCCAACTGCTGAAGAACTGGAAAATTTTGGAGAACCAGATTATGTTGTTCTCAATGCCGGTGGTTTCCCAGCAAACAGGTATACTTCCGAAATGACGTCTAAAACCAGTGTAGACCTTAACCTGGAACGCAAAGAAATTGTAATTCTTGGAACTCAGTACGCCGGGGAAATGAAGAAAGGTATCTTCTCTGTAATGAATTATTTAATGCCGCTGGAAAATGTATTACCGATGCACTGTTCAGCAAATGTAGGGGAGAAGGATGACGTAACTATTTTGTTTGGTTTATCAGGAACAGGTAAAACCACTTTAAGTGCTGACCCAAAACGTAGATTAATTGGGGACGATGAGCACTGCTGGACCGATAAGGGCACATTTAATATTGAAGGAGGATGTTATGCTAAAGCTATAAATCTTTCGGCTGAAAAAGAACCGGATATTTTCAATGCCATTAAATTTGGGACAGTTCTGGAGAATGTGGTATATGATAAATTCACGAGAGAAGTGGATTACACAGATACCAGCATAACACAAAATACAAGAGCCTCCTATCCAATTGAATATATAGATAATGTGCAAATACCTTGTATAGCAGGTCATCCGGAAAATATTATTTTCCTTACCTGTGATGCTTTTGGTGTATTACCACCGGTAAGTAAACTTACTCCTGAACAGGCTAGTTATCACTTTATATCAGGTTATACTGCGAAAGTTGCGGGTACTGAAATGGGTGTAACAGAACCACAGGCAACTTTCAGTGCTTGTTTTGGTGCGGCATTTATGATGTGGCATCCAAATAAGTATGCAGAGTTACTTGCAGAAAAAATTAAAGAACACAAGGCTACCGCCTGGTTGGTTAATACCGGATGGACTGGTGGAGCGCATGGTGTAGGATCCAGGATGAGCCTGAAGTATACCCGAGCAATGATCGATGCAATTCACAATCATGATTTTGATAATGTTGAATTTTCTACAGACGAGGAATTTGGTTTCCAAATTCCACTAAGTTGTCCTGAAGTACCCTCTGAAATTCTCATACCAAAGAATACCTGGGAAGACAAGGAGCAATATCAGGAAGTAAAGAAGAAGCTAGTAGGGCTTTTTAATGAAAACTTTAAAAAGTTTGAAGCCAATGTAAACACCAAGATTGTAGAGGCAGGTCCAAAAGCGGACTTCTCAATGCAGTCCTAGCTAAATTGATGTGTTTAAAAAACCCCATCGCAAAGTCGATGGGGTTTTTTTATATTAGAAACTGACTAAAATATTATTCTTCACGTTTATAAAGCTCTGAGGTGTTAAGAAATTCATTAATAGTTAGTTTGGCATTACCCCACAAATAAGTTTTTGCTGAACCACTTGAAGAGAGTTCGATAGTCTTATAGGCATGTATTCGTGCTTTGGTTGTTTCTTCCACTACAGCATGCACAACTCCTGCTTCTAAATTTTCTGCTTTAAGATTGCTGCTTCCGAATAATTTTATATTTAATGTATCTGCAGTTCCTTCTGCCACAGTGTGGGTATTGTCATACATTTCAATTGTACCCTTACTGATTATTCCATACAGATTAAGATCAGTTTTATCTCTTAACTTAAGGTCCAAAGAATCTGTTTGCAGGTTAAAGTCTCCAGTACTATTTCCTTCCATTGTAATATTCATAATCGAAGCCCTGGCATTCAATTCAAGTTTGGAAGATCCGTAGGCACTGATATTAAGAACTTCAGCATTAATCATATCCCCGGATACCAATTTACCATTCTCTAAACTTATACTATTTAGCTCGTTGTAATTTACAGTAATTTCCAGTTGTTTTTTAGCTGTAATCTTATAAAACGATCTTATAATCAACGTACTATCTACAACCTCAAATTTTAAAACGTCTATTAAGTTATCATCCGCGGAAACCGAATATCCCGGAATGGCGGTCTTTTTTAACAAGACTTCAAGATCATCCCTTAGTTCTATGGCATTGAAGAAAGGTAGATCTTCATTAACGTCAACAATTGTCTTGTTGCCTTTAATTTTAGGTTTTCGCTGTGCACTTACTGCAAAGGTGGATAATGCTAAAAAAAGTAGAATAAAGTTCTTCACGTTTGCGAATTTAATAATTATTCATCCTAAAAATAAGTCAAGCAAATATTTTTATAACAGCTTTATACATATTCTTTCAGGGAAGACATAAAAAAAGCCCATCTTTCGATGGGCTAAAATTCTATATGTTGCCAATTTACGCTTTAGTGATTCAATTCCTCTTCATTCTCCTGAAGGGGTATATTTTGGGGGACAAAGTCCTGACCCGGGATTACGTATTCCCCATTGTCCATGGTTTTGCTATAATCATAGGCCCATCTATGTACTTCAGGAATCTTACCTTCCCAGTTTCCATGAAAATGTTCGATTGGTGCAGTCCATTCGAGTGTATTAGATCTCCAGGGATTCTGCTCCGTAGGCTTCCCGTAGAACATACTACTGATGAAATTATATAGGAAAACCAATTGAGCCAGACCGGCTACCATGGCAAATACAGTAATAAGTACATTAACATCTGTTAATTCATCGAACATAGGAAAGGCCGTATTTTCATAATAGCGCCTCGGAACTCCAGCCATACCTACAAAATGCATAGGGAAAAATACCCCATATGCACAGATTGCAGTTAACCAAAAGTGTACATAACCTAAATTCTTATTCATCATCCTCTTGAACATTTTTGGGAACCAGTGATATACTCCGGCAAATAAGCCATATAAGGCTGAAATACCCATTACCAGGTGAAAATGCGCAACAACAAAATACGTGTCATGAACATTAATATCCAAAGTACTATCCCCAAGAATAATACCTGTTAAACCTCCGGTAATGAAAGTTGACACCAATCCTATAGAGAAAAGCATTGCAGGATTAAGCTGTAAATTACCTTTCCACAAGGTGGTTATATAGTTAAATGCTTTAACCGCAGATGGGATAGCAATCAAGAGGGTAGTAAATGTAAATACTGATCCAAGGAATGGATTCATTCCTGAAACAAACATATGATGTCCCCAAACTATGGTTGATAAAAATGCGATTGCTAAAATTGATGCCACCATAGCCCTGTAACCGAATATTGGTTTACGGGCATTAGTTGACATTACTTCAGAGGTAATACCAAGAGCAGGCAATAGAACTATATAAACTTCAGGATGTCCTAAAAACCAAAACAAGTGCTCAAATAATACGGGCGAGCCTCCCTGGTAATGTAAAACTTCACCCTGGATAAATATATCTGATAAAAAGAAAGACGTTCCAAAACTTCTGTCCATTATTAAAAGTAAAGCTGCCGACAACAATACCGGGAAAGAAACTACACCAATTATTGCCGTTACAAAAAACGCCCAAATGGTCAATGGAAGTCTTGTCATTGACATCCCTTTGGTCCTTAGGTTAAGTACCGTAACAATGTAATTCAATGACCCTAATAAGGAAGAGGCAATAAAAATCGCCATAGATACCAGCCATAGTGTCATCCCCATCCCAGATCCTGGCTGCGCCATAGGCAAAGCACTCAGCGGAGGGTAAATGGTCCAACCTGCTGCTGCAGGGCCAGCTTCAACAAAAAGTGATATTACCATAATAACACTGGACAAAAAGAACATCCAATACGATAACATATTCAGAAAGCCAGAGGCCATATCCCTTGCACCTATTTGTAATGGAATTAATAGGTTACTAAATGTACCACTTAAACCGGCCGTAAGGACAAAGAAAACCATTATTGTACCATGAATGGTTACCAGAGCCAAATACATATCGGCATCCATCACACCACCAGGGGCCCAATCTCCCAATAAGGCTTCGAAAATTGGAAAAGACTCTCCGGGCCATGCCAATTGCATTCTGAATAGGAGAGACATGGCAATACCAATAAAACCCATGATCAGACCAGTAATAAGATACTGCTTTGAAATCATCTTATGATCCTGACTAAAGATATACTTAGTTACAAATGTCTCTTTGTGATGATGTACATGATCATCTGTGTGGTCATCAACCTGGGCATGTGCAGTAACAGACATAATTGAATTTTTTTTTTATTAATTTTCCTTTGTATAGCCTAATTTATTGTATTGATGCCATTGTTTGACTAAAAGTCTGCTGACTTTGAATCCAGGCATTATAATCCTCTTCACTTTCAACAATAATTTTCATTTGCATATTGTAGTGCGATTTACCACAAATTTTATTGCAAAGCAAAATATAATCAAACTCCCACGGATCTGAATTATCTTCTCCATTAGCGGCCCGTTCGGCCCTTATTTTATTGGTTCTTTTTACTTTATCCACAACATCGGGATTCATCCTCATCTCAGCCGTAGTAATTGTTGGGGTAAAAGAAAATTCAGTGGTCATACCAGGCACACAGTTCATCTGAGCTCTGAAATGCGGCATATAGGCCGAGTGCAATACATCCTGGGAACGCATTTTAAAATTTACTTTCCTACCAACAGGCAGATGTAATTCTTTGACAATTACATCATCAGAAGCATTAGGGTCAGATTCATCTAAACCTAAAATATTAGCCTTATCAATATCTATCATCCTAACATTGGCACCTCCCAATACATTGTCTGCCCCTCCATATCTCGCAGTCCAATTGAATTGTTGCGCATAAAGTTCCACAATCAGGGGATCATCCTCATCATTAATGTCCATAATGTTTGTCCATGTATATAAACCCCATAAGATCAGACCAGCCAATACAATTACCGGTATTATCGTCCATATGAATTCCAGACGGTCATTATCTGCAAAGAACAACGCCTTTTTACCCTTTTCACCCCTGTATTTATATCCAAAATAATGCAATAATGCCTGGGTTATGGTTTGAACAAAAAAGATGATTATGAATGAAACAAGCATCAGATAATCATAATCACCTCCATGGGCTGATGCCGCCTCAGGCAACAAAACTTTGGTGTATTTATAAAAACTAAATATGGTAATCCCATAAATAAAGATCAAAAAAGCAAATAGCAAATATCCATTGTACTTATTGTCCTTATCTGTCGCCACTTGTGAATCCACGGTCTTTAGTTTGGACAATTCAAAAATTTTGGTCATTTGCCAAATCGCAATTGCCACTAGTACTAAAACAACTAAGATCAATAATGTAGTCATTGTATATTGAAATTATACTTTAAAATTACTAATAATGAAAATGTCTGCTTTCCTCTATAAAAGGATTACGGCTGGGTTGCAACGGTGCATGAGTTAATGCTCGGAATACCCAAAAAATAAACGCTCCCGCAAAAAAGGAGATAGCCCCTAATTCCGGTATTCCTATGTACCATTGATCACCTACAGTCCCTGGCATTATCATATTAAATATATCTAAATAATGGCCTGCAAGTAACACGATACCTGTCATAATTACAAACCAATTCACTCTTTTATAATCACTGTTCATTAGAAGTAATAATGGAAATACAAAATTCATTACCACCATACCAAAAAATGGTAAATTATAGTCTTCAATCCTGGTTACATAATACGTAACTTCTTCAGGAATATTTGCGTACCATATTAACATGAACTGACCAAACCAGAGGTAGGTCCAGAATATACTGAAGCCAAACATGAATTTTGCCAAATCATGGATATGACTATCATTAACATCAGGCAAATATCCTTTTGATTTGAGGTAAATGGTTACCATTGCAATAACAGTTATACCTGAGACAATCATGCTCGCAAATAAATACCATCCAAATAAGGTACTGAACCAATGCGGGTCAACGCTCATTATCCAATCCCAGGACATTATAGATTCTGAAATAAGATAAAATACCAGGAATGCCGCAGACCATCTGAAATTCTTCTTAAAATTAGAATTGTCATCCGATTTGTCCTGCGCAATAGAAAGTCTTCTGGATATCTCACGGTAACCGATCCATCCAAAAAGGAAAATAGCTGCTCTAATTAAAAAGAAAGTAGGATTGAGATACCCTGCTTTATTTTGAAGCAATTCATCATGAGCTACAACATCAGCATCCATCCAGGTAAACATATGATTAAAATGCAATACCGATAGTACAAGGATAACAAATACAATTATTCCCCCTGGGACAAGATATGCCGTAATCCCTTCCATTACCCGGAATAACATTGGTGACCACCCGGCTTGGGAAGCTCTTTGAATTCCATAAAAAGCCAATACCCCAAGGGCAATCATAAAGAAAAAGAATGCTGCTACATATAGGGCAGACCATGGTCTGTTTTGTAATTGATGTAACAAATGTTCATCGTGTTCTGAACTGTGATCAGCTGCCTCTCCGTGATCAGAGGCTACCGCGTGTGAAGCTTCTTCGCCATGTGAATCACCGTTTCCGTCATCATGGACGGCTGCCATTGCTTTAGCTTCTTCTACTGTAGCCGGTGCAGATACAAAGCCAATGCCCATTCCCAATACCCCAACGGCCATGAGAATAAAGGAAGCTATTTTTAGTTTGTTTGAAAACTTGTACATACTATAAATCTATGTATTATTTTATTAAGTCTTGTTTCAATTGCATTACATACTCAGATACCTGCCATCTTTCTTCAAAATTAAGCTGACCGGCATAGGATCCCATAGAATTTAATCCGTAATAAATTACATGATACGTACTTCCCTCAGTAATATTCCTTGCCGCATCTGCATAACTGGGCACACCCAGTATCTTTTCTCTTTTTACAAGAGTTCCTTGTCCCTTGCCCTGATTCCCATGACATATAGCGCAATAGATATCATACAATTCCTTACCCTTGGCAAGATTAGCTTCCATTTGTAAAGAATCTAAGGGGCTTTCCTGCAATCGTGCCATTTCCTTCCCCTCCATATCGTTGGCAAACTCATACGGCAACCAACCTCTGTGAATTGTGTTTTCCGGAGGTGTCATGGCTTCAGTTCCACTTGGAAGAAAATCAACCTGTTGATAGGTCTCATATCCAACAGGCTCATACATATTTGGCATATATTGATAGTTGGGGGCATTCGTATCGGCACAGCCGGACACAAGTCCAATTACCAACAAAACCATTACTATTTCTATAAAACGCTTCATTATCTAATGACTGTTTTTAATAATGTTTAATTCTACTGCTCCTGTATCAAGCAACAAATCCTTTAATTCGGACTCGTTGTTATGTACTTCAATTTCCATAACAAAATGAGCATCTGTTGTTCTGACATCCGGATTCTCTGCTTTTTTATACGGCCATAATTTACTTCTTAAATAAAATGTGATCACCATTAAATGAGCTGCAAAAAAGACAGTTAATTCAAACATAATCGGAACAAAGGCAGGCATATTTTCAATATAGCTAAAACTGGGTTTACCACCTATATCCATTGGCCAATCATCAATCATTATGTATTTCATCATAACAATGGAAACAATTAATCCCAAACAGCCATACATAAAAGATGTTATGGCTATTCTGGTTGGGGCCAATCCCATCGCTTTGTCCAGTCCATGGACTGGAAAAGGACAATAGACCTCTTCAATATGATGCTTTTCGGCTTTAAGCTTTTTAACGGCGTGCATCAAAACATCATCATCATCGTAGTATGCGTGGATAACAGTTGCTGCCATAATTATTTATCGTTGTTTAAAAACATTCTTGCTTGTCCTGCCCAATCATCTCTCTGCGCTCTTCCCGGAAATGCTCCGGTAAGGGAATCAAGCATATCGTATTCTTTCTGGGTCATTTTACTAACTTGTAAAAAGCTATAAATTCCCAATTTGTTTAAGGTTTTCTCCATTAAAGGACCAATACCTTTTACCTTTTTAAGGTTATCAGGATCCTGAGTTGCTGAATCAAAACTACCCAGCGAACTAAGCAAACTTTCTTCTTGGCTTGACGCCGAAGAAGCCACATCCTCCGGACTATTGTTTATAATGGTTTCCCGTACAATCCCATCTTTACGTATCGTATATAATGGCTTGCCTGCATCTCTAAGGGCTTTATAACGGGCACCTGACGATTTTAATATTGATTTCACCTCGGCCTGAGCAATTACAGGAAAGGTTCTTGAATACAATAAAAAGAGTACAAAGAAGAATCCAATGGTCCCTATGAATATGCCTATATCAACATATGTAGGTGAGAACATAGTCCAGGAAGACGGCAAATAATCGCGATGTAACGAGGTAACGATGATTACAAATCTTTCAAACCACATACCTATATTCACTACAATTGATATAATAAATGAAATTACTATGCTTGTCCTGATTTTCTTAAACCACATGATCTGTGGTGACAGAACATTGCAGCTCATCATTAAAAGATAGGCCCACCAATATGGTCCTGTGGCCCTGTTTAGAAAAGCATATTGTTCATATTCCACTCCTGAATACCAGGCGATAAAAAGCTCCGTAATATAAGCGCATCCAACTATGGAGCCCGTAATCATGATTACTATGTTCATCAGTTCAATATGCTGCACCGTAATATAATCCTCAAGGTGACTTACTTTCCTCATGATAATTAACAAGGTTTGAACCATAGCAAAACCCGAGAAAATTGCCCCGGCAACAAAGTAAGGTGGAAAAATTGTTGTATGCCATCCGGGAATAACCGAAGTAGCAAAATCAAATGATACGATGGTATGGACCGAAAGTACAAGAGGTGTCGCCAATCCTGCCAAAACAAGAGAAACTTCTTCGAATCGTTGCCAATCTTTGGCACGACCTGTCCATCCAAAACTCACCAAACCATAAATTTTCTTTTGGAAAGGTTTTACTGCCCTGTCCCTAATCATGCCGAAATCCGGTAATAATCCTGTCCACCAGAATACCAATGAAACGGATAAATACGTTGATATTGCAAATACATCCCACAATAAAGGGGAATTAAAGTTAACCCAGAGTGAACCAAATTGGTTAGGAATTGGCACTACCCAATATGCTAACCAGGGTCTACCCATATGTATTATAGGAAACAAGCCCGCCTGGATTACAGAAAATATGGTCATGGCCTCGGCGGATCTATTGATTGCCATTCTCCATTTTTGTCGGAATAGTAAAAGTACGGCAGAAATCAGGGTTCCCGCATGACCAATACCAACCCACCAAACGAAGTTTGTAATATCCCAGGCCCAGTTTACCGTCTTATTAAGACCCCAGGTACCAATACCCGTAGAAATTGTATAAATTATAGCCCCAACGCCCCAAAGGAGTGCTGCCAATGCAATGGAAAAGACAATCCACCATTGTTTGCTAGCCCGTCCTTCAACCGGAGCTGCAATATCTACCGATACATCATGGTAGCCTTTGTCCCCAAGAACTAAGGGTTTACGTATTGGTGCTTCGTAATGCGACGCCATATATATTTGTTATAGTTGTATTCTTTCTAAATTGATTATGCTTTATTTGTGTTTCTCACTTTCACATGATAAAACACATTAGGTTTTGTACCTACACTTTCCAATAAGTGGTACATCCTATCATTTTTCTTTAATTCTGTTACCTGGCTTTCTTCGTCATTTGAATCCCCAAAAACAATTGCCCCATTGCTACAAGCATTTGAACAGGCTGTTTGAAATTCCCCATCAACTATTTCTCTTCCCTCACGTTTGGCATCAAGAATTGTCTTTTGCGTCATTTGGATACAAAGCGAACATTTCTCAATTACCCCTCGAGAACGTACGGTCACATCAGGGTTAATAACCATTTTACCAAGATCGTTATTGAAATGATAATCGAATTCATCATTATTATTCAATAAGAACCAGTTAAACCTTCTTACTTTGTAAGGACAGTTGTTAGCACAATATCTGGTGCCAACGCATCGGTTGTATGCCATATGATTCTGACCCTGACGACTATGTGAAGTCGCTGCAACCGGACAAACAGTCTCACAAGGAGCATGATTACAATGCTGGCACATTACAGGTTGAAATGCCACCTGAGGGTTGACCGCAGCAAGTTCCATTTCTTCAAAACCTGATTTAGTTTCTGAAATTCCCGAAAATTCATCCTTTTTTATATTGTCCTGGTCAAAAGAATCCTCTGAAGAATAATATCTGTCTATACGCAACCAGTGCATATCTCTCGATTTCCGAACCTCTTCCTTACCAACGACAGGTACATTGTTTTCTGCGTGACAGGCAATAACACATGCGCCACAACCTGTACAGGCATTCAAATCTATCGACATATTAAAATGATGTCCGATAGACCTGTCAAAACTATCCCAAAGATCTACAGTTGTAGCAGGTACCTCCTGATGGTTTAATGACACCTGAGGTACGTGATTCCATTCTGAATGATCCTTTGTATTAAATATTTCTAAGGTAGTCTCCTTTATGATATCACCTCTGCCCATTAGGGTATTGTGCAACTGAACACATGCAAATTCATGCGTGCCTGATGCCTTTTCAATAGTAACATTTTGAATGTTACTAAATCCCTGATACAGGGTATATGCATTAACCCCGGTCTGCATTTCAGCTTTCATGCCTACTTGTCTGCCATAACCAAATGACAGTCCTAAAGTACCAGCGGCCTGACCTGGCTGAATAATCACCGGCACATTTTCCAATGAGACACCGTTAACCGTTAGTCTTGCATAACTACCGTTCAGACCTCCATTCGCTACATTTTCATTTACGAATCCAAGTGTAGATGCATCCGCTCTGGAAACACATACATAATTATCCCAGGAAACCCTGGAAATAGGATCTGGAAATTCCTGTAACCATGGGTTATTGGCTTGCTTACCGTCTCCCATGCCCGTTTTAGGATAAAGAACTAATTCCATTCCGTCAGCTGAAGAGCTGGAAAGAGTACTTATAGCAGCCGAAATTGGCGCTACAGAACTATCTCCTTCAGACTGCTCATCCATTGTTTGAGCAGCGGAATCATCATTTGGCGCCGAGCTATCATCAGTAGAATCGGCCTTCATTGAGAAAACTCCATCATGAAGTGCTTTATTCCAGGAAGCCTCACCCAAAACACCTGTGCTCCAGGTTTCTTTTAAGTAATCGTAATAACTTAAATCGCTATCCATCCATTGAAGAAGAGCTTGTTGAAACTGTCTTGTATCAAAAAGTTCCTTTATCGTTGGCTGCATCAGACTGTAATGTCCTTTGACAAACTGTGCATCTCCCCAAGATTCCAGATAATGGTTAGAAGCTGCTGTGAACTCCGTAATTTCTGTAGTCTCATTCCAATTTGTGGAGAAGGTAACTGATAAATCTACTTTTGCAACACCTTCTGCAAACTCTGAAGCATTAGGAAGGGTATACATAGGATTAACACCATCCATTATCAAAGCGCCTACTTTCCCTGAATTCATGTCCTTGATAAGGGCATTAACCGTTTTTGTGTTTCCTTGTCTGATATATCTTGGTGCAGTTGGGTCAAATGCCGAACTCGCAAGCATTTCATTTATTGATAACGTAACGGCCTGAGCATTCACATCATCTAAACCTGTAACAACAACTGCGTTTTTCCCTGCATTTTTTATTTCGGCAACAACATCGTCTACAGCTTTATTGATTGTGTCACTAAGATCAACATTCACAGAACTATTGTTTAGCTTGCCAAACAAACTTGCTAATGCTTTTTTCTGCTCTGATGGTTTTAATGGAATTCTTTTATCTGCATTCGCCCCAGTAAGAGACATATTGGATTCGAATTGAATATGCCTTGACATCTTACCATTTTTAGGGATCCTTCCTTTGGAATATCCACTATCAAAACCTCCGCCTTGCCAATCACCCAGAAAATCTGCTCCAAAAGAAACGATTACCTCGGCTTTCTCGAAATCATAAGAAGGTAGTGCCCTTTCACCAAACCTGGCCTCAAATGCCGATAATGCGGCATCTTCGCTAATGGCATCGTAAGTAATATGATTTACATTTCCGTAAAATTCTTTAAACTCAGCAACTAACTTCGCAGTAGAAGGACTGGCATAGGTCTGGGTAAGCAACGCTATTTGCTTCCCGGTAGCTTTAAATGCTCCCAGTTTACCCTTTACTGCTGTATCTAAAGCAGCCCATTCTATAGGTTCTCCATTAGCTAATGGACCTTGTAATCTGGTACTGTCATATAAAGAAAGAACGGATGCCTGTATTCTGGCATTGGAATTGCCTTTTGTTGCAGCGTCTTTATTATTCTCAACTTTAATTGGCCGGCCTTCCCTTGTTTTTATCAAAATACTTGCAAAATCATAACCATCGGCTATGGTAGTTGCGTAGTAATTTGCTACCCCCGGAATTATTTGCTCAGGCTTAACAACATAAGGTATAGATTTTCTAACCGGACCTTCACATGCTGCTAAAGATGCAGCCGCCGTGCTAAACCCTACATATTTTAGAAAATCTCTTCTATTTGTAGTACTGGCAGACAAATTCTCTTTATCTCCTAAAAATTCATCAACAGGTATTTCTTCCGGAAATTCGTTTTGTCCCAGCGTCTCAACGATAGCATCGTTGGGATTAAGTTCCGCTTCGCTTTTCCAATACTTTTTTGATGCCATATATTTTATATCTGTAATTAGATGCTTCTTTATTTCTCTTATCTCAATAGTGGCATTTACCACATTCTAAACCGCCCATTTGCGCAGCTGTAAGATTTTCAACGCCATATTTCTTTGATAATTCCTCATGTATTTTGGCATAGTAGGCGTTGTCCTCTACCTTTACATTGGTTTCCCTGTGGCAATTAATACACCAGCCCATAGTTAAAGAAGAATACTGATACATAATCTCCATTTCCTCGACAGGCCCATGACAGGTCTGGCATTCAATCCCTCCGACGGTAACATGTTGTGAGTGATTAAAATAAGCCAAATCCGGAAGATTATGTATTCTTACCCATTCTACCGGTTGACTTTCTCCTGTATATTGCTGATTTTCCTCATCCCAGCCTACAGCCTTGTATAACTTCTTTATTTCTCCTGTATAGAATTCATTCGTATATCCATTTGCCAAATCTTCCTGACTAGGACCTTCTGGATTACCCTTGTACTCATAAATTGATTTGTGGCAATTCATACATACATTCAAAGAAGGAATTCCTGAATGTTTGGAAACCCTGGCCGAAGAATGACAATATTTACATTCAATTTTATTATCCCCTGCATGCACCTTGTGCGAATAATGAATTGGTTGGATTGGAGCATATCCCTGATCTATACCAATCTGCATCATCCACCCATATGCAAAGTATGCACTTGCCAATAAAAGGAATATTACGGAAACAAGAACCAGGAATTGATTTTGTGCGAACGCTTTCCATATTGGAGTGCGTTTTGCCACTTTATCCCTTTCCATAGCTACACCATTAGCCTCAGCAATTCGTTGCAAGGTGTTGTTTACCAGGATTAGCATCATTACCAGGAGCGCAAAAATCAGTACAAGGGCGCCCAAAATAATTTCATTGGAAAGGCCAGAAGAATCAGTTGCTACCTGACCTGCATCAGTTGCGGCAACTGCCGCTGCAGGCGCAGGAGGTGTAGCAGCCGTATAAGCCAATATATCATCTATGTCAGTGTTTGACAAGGTTGGAAAAGCGGTCATCGCCGCCTGATTGTACTCCGCATATATCTTGTTAGCATAGGCATCGCCCGAACTTATCATCCCGGCACTATTCTTAATCCATGCATACAACCATTCCTTATCCAATCCTTCATCCTCGGCAAGTCTGGCCTCAACATTGGCTAATGCCGGCCCGGTCATTTTGCGATTTAGCGCATGACATGCCGCACAATTCTGATTAAATAGTTGTTTGCCCTTTACCGCATCACCGGAACCCGAATCAACTGCTTCTTCGACAACTTCAGTTTCAGCCTCAGAGCTCTGTTCCGTGGTTTCTTCCTGTGCAAAAAGAGCATTGGAAAGAAGTAGAAAAACTACTAGAGTAAAAGTAAAAAGTTTAGAAATCTGATGGCGGTACAAAACCTTTTTCATATTTAAAATATTTCTATCTTAATTCTGGCACGATAATTACTGTATACTAAGATAAATAGGTAATTTATCGCCGCTCAAATTGCGACAAAAATAAGACTTTGACTTTATTTGGGAAATGTTAATGGTTTGATAATTTATAATTTATAATTATTCTAAATAAGCGGGAATACTTTTGTTTAACATTCAATAAATTACTTTTGTATTTTATGTTTTATATCCATAAAGTAAATATCATGAAAACAGCAATTCTAACGGTAATACTTCTTGTATTTTTCACTTTCGGAATGGCACAAAGTGGAAAAATAAGCGTTGAACAAGATGAAAGTATTACGCGTCTTTTGGAAGTATATAAAATCAGTAATTCAAAGTCTAATTTCTATACCATCCAGGTAGGATTCGGCTCTTATACCAAAGCAGAAGAACTCAAACAACAGGTAGATATTGATTTTCCCAATTTAAAATCAAAGATTATTTTTGATTCACCAACCTACCGGGTTCAGACAGGTCAGTTTAAATCTAAACTGGAAGCAGAGCGTAAATTTAGAGAAGTACGAATCAAATTTCCGGAATCACTTTTATTAAAACCGGAAAAAACGACCAAATAGGTCGTTTTTTGATTTTATTTTATCGAACATTCCTTTCCTGACTATCAGGACCGGTGATTTTAGTTCGAAAATTAAATTTGATTAAAGTTTCTTCTTAACAGCGACTTCCTGGAAAGCTTCCACTATATCATTTTCTTTAATGTCGTTATAATTCTTCACTTGTAGTCCGCAATCATATCCCTTGGCTACTTCTTTAACATCATCTTTAAATCTTTTCAGGGAGGAAAGTTCCCCTGTATAAATTACAACTCCATCACGAATAAGACGAATACTGGAATTCCTGAAGATTTTACCTGTGGTAACCATACAACCAGCAATGGTACCCACTTTAGAGATTTTAAAGGTTTCCCTGATTTCGGCTGTACCCGTAATCTCTTCTTTCATCTCAGGAGAAAGCATTCCTTCCATAGCATCTTTAAGATCATTGATAGCATCGTAGATGATAGAATACATTCTGATGTCAATTTCTTCTTTATCTGCAATATCCCGGGCGTTACCCATAGGCCTTACATTAAATCCAATTACAATTGCATCAGATGCAGAAGCCAATAAAACATCAGACTCCGTTATTGCGCCGACACCTTTGTGAATAATATTGACCTGGATTTCATCTGTTGACAGCTTTTGGAAAGAATCCGTTAAAGCTTCGACTGATCCGTCAACATCTCCCTTTAGAATAATGTTTAATTCTTTAAAGTCACCCAATGCAATTCGTCTGCCAATTTCATCGAGGGTAATATGACGCTGGGTTCTCACAGATTGTTCACGTTGCAATTGACTTCTTTTCGCCGCAATTTGTTTGGCTTCCTTTTCGTCTTCCAGGACATTGAATTTATCGCCAGCCTGAGGTGCTCCATCCAATCCTAAAATAGAAATTGGTGTGGACGGACCCACTTTTTTAACATTCTTACCCCGTTCATCCTGCATGGCTTTTATCTTTCCGCTACAAGTACCGGCCAAAACGTAATCTCCTATTTCCAGAGTCCCTGCCTGTACTAGTATTGTTGAGACATAACCTCTCCCTTTGTCGAGAAATGCCTCTACAACCGTTCCTGTTGCCAATTTATTGGGGTTAGCTTTTAGTTCAAGAAGTTCTGCTTCTAGAAGCACTTTTTCCAAAAGTTCTTTTATCCCTTCTCCGGTTTTGGCTGAAATATCATGAGATTGTATTTTACCTCCCCAATCCTCAACCAATAAATTCATTGCGGCCAAACCTTCTTTAATCTTATCAGGATTAGCAGTAGGTCTATCTATTTTGTTTATTGCAAAAACGATGGGAACCCCGGCAGCCTGTGCGTGGCTGATAGCTTCCTTTGTCTGCGGCATAATGTCATCATCAGCAGCTACTACTATTATAGCAATATCTGTTACCTGGGCACCACGTGCACGCATTGCGGTAAAAGCCTCGTGTCCGGGTGTGTCTAAGAAAGTAATCCTTTGACCTCCCGATAAACTTACCCCATAGGCTCCAATATGCTGTGTTATTCCTCCACTTTCACCGGCGATTACATTTTCCTCTCTTATATAGTCCAGCAATGAAGTTTTACCATGATCCACATGTCCCATAACCGTGACAATAGGAGCTCGAGGTTCTAAATCCTCTGGTACATCTACTTCTTCTTCAATAGATTCCTCAATATCCGCGGTAACAAATTCTACTTCATAACCAAATTCGTCAGCAACGATAGAGAGGGTCTCCGCATCCAGCCTTTGATTCATGGTAACCATGATCCCAAGTGACATACAGGCTGAAATTATTTCAGTAGAGGATATTTCCATCATCGTAGCAACTTCTCCTACAGTCACAAACTCGGTAACCTTAAGAATTTTACTTTCTAATTCCTGTTGTTCAAGATCTTTCTCTGTCTGCTGTCTGTGCTGGTCCCTTTTATCCCTTCTATATTTGGCACCCTTACCTTTTTTAGATTTGCCCTGAAGTTTCTCAAGTGTTTCACGAACCTGTTTTTGTACTTCTTCCTCTGTGGGTTCCACCTTTGGAGTGGAAGTAAATCGTTGCCCTTTTTTTGCAGCCGTTCTACCCCTGCCTCCCTGAGCACCATTACTACTAACTATACGTTTTCTTCTTTTGCGTTTATCGGCATCAGAAGACGCTTTTGCAGGTTCTTTTTTCTTCTTGGGTTTATTAAATTTGGAGAGGTCAATTTTGTCCCCCATTATCTTAGGACCAGAAAGCTTTTTATACTTCGTAGTAATAGATTCCGGTTCCGCGGGTTTATCCTCTGCAACGATTTTATCTTCTTTCTTAACTGCCTCAGGAGCTACCTCAGGCTTTACCTTCTCAGTCGTCTTTTCAACCTTAACTTCCTTCTTTACTTCATCTACTTTCTCCTCCTTTGGGATAGGTTTATCCTCAGTTTTTTGAGGCTCGGATTTTACTTTCTTCTTGGGTTTGAGATCTATTTTCCCTACTTGTTTTGGTCCTGAAAGTTCAACTTTTGCCTTAATTACTTCTCGGGAAGCGGCTCTTTTTTCCCTCTCCAGCCTTTTTTCCTCCTGCTCTTGTTCCAATTGCAGTCTTATGGCTTCTTTTTCTTTGCGCTTTTCTTCACCAACCTCCTGGGACGCAACCCTCTTGCTCATATCTGTCTGGAATTCGTCTAATAGAACCTGATGTATGTCTTCGGAAATCTTTGTGGTTGGCCTGGCCTCCACCTTATGCCCTTTAGACGCAAGGAAATCCACTGCTCTATCCAAAGAAATGTTAAGTTCTCTTAGGACTTTATTAAGCCTTATTGTTGCATTGTCTGCCATAAATACTGTTTACTCTCTACTTTAATATTGCTAATATATAGCTTAATCTTCAAATTCTTCTTTTAGGATACGTACAACATCAGAAATAGTCTCCTCTTCCAGGTCCGTGCGTTTTACCAAATCATCAACGTCCTGTTCCAGAACACTCCTGGCGGTATCTAAACCTATCTTTTTAAGTTCTTCAATTATCCAGCCTTCAATTTCATCAGAGAATTCAGTAAGTTCCACATCTTCCTCTACCCCTTCACGGAATACATCGATTTCATAACCTGTAAGTTGACCTGCGAGTCGTATATTATGACCTCCCCGGCCTATAGCCTTGGAGACTTCTTCGGGTCTTAAATAGACTTGCGCTGTTCCTTTTTCATCATTTAAGGATACTGTAGAAACACGTGCTGGACTAAGCGCCCGGGTAACCATTAATTGTGGGTTGTTCGTCCAGTTTATCACATCTATATTTTCATTGCCTAACTCGCGTACAATCCCGTGGATACGGCTACCTTTCATCCCTACACATGCGCCAACCGGATCTATTCGGTCATCATAAGAATCCACCGCTACTTTAGCTTTCTCCCCCGGAATTCTAACGGCCTTTTTAATCGTAATTAAACCGTCAAATACTTCAGGTATTTCCTGGAAAAATAGTTGTTCAAGGAAAACAGGTGAAGTCCTGGACATGATAATCATTGGTTTATTGCCCTTAAGCTCAACACTTTCAATGATGCCGCGAACATTATCTCCTTTCCTAAAAAAATCAGAAGGTATCTGTTTATCCTTGGGAAGAATAATTTCGTTACCCTCATCATCCAGTAAGATAATAGCCTTATGTCTTATATGGTGCACCTCTGCCGTGTAAATCTCACCTTCGAGGTCCTTAAATTGCTTATAGATAGTTGTATTATCGTGTTCGTGAATTTTGGATATAAGGTTCTGCCGTAAAGCAAGTATTGCTCTTCTTCCAAGATCAATAAGTCTTACTTCCTCAGAAACATCTTCACCAACTTCAAAATCCGGTTCAATCTTGCGAGCTTCAGAAAGGGATATTTCCTCGTTTGGCTCTTCTACCTCTCCATCTTCAACAACCACCCTATTCCTCCATATTTCCAGGTCGCCTTTATCAGGATTGATAATAATGTCAAAATTATCATCGGAACCAAATTTTTTCTTTAAGGCATTCCTGAAAACGTCCTCCAATATCGCCATAAGGGTTACCCGGTCTATAAATTTGTCATCCTTAAATTCCGAGAAAGATTCGATCAATGCAATATTTTCCATTTTGCGATGTAATTAAAATTTTAATTTAACTTTTGCCTCTTCAATTTCAGAAATGGCAATTTCTTTTCTTTTCTGAACAGTTATTTTTCCTTTCCCAACCGGCTTAGGTTCCCGTGCTTTCCATTCCAGTGTTATCGATTCCTCATTTGCCTCGGTAAGGTCGCCTTCGAAATTTTCAGTCGATGTTTTTACTATTAATTTCCTGCCAATATTTTTTGGATATTGCCTTGGCATTACAATAGGTTCTGACGCTCCTGCTGAGGTAACTTCTATTGAAAAATCATGCTCTTCCCTATCCAGATTATGCTCAATTGCCCTGCTTACGGCAATGCAATCCTTCAAGTTGACACCTTCATCCCCGTCAAGAACTATCTTAATAGTCTTATCAGGAGTAATAGAGAAATCTATCAAAAACAAGGTTTTATTTTCTTTCAGTGCTTCTTCTAAAAGCGCTTCAACTTTCGCCTTAAACATAACTATAAGTAACAAAAGAGGGGACAATTTGTCCCCTCATGAATACAATAATATCCGTTCAGTGGCGCAAATATACAACTTTTTTTGATTCATAAAACAGAAGCTTACCCCATTTATCTTACATACTATTAGCGGTATCCCGAACGTTTGACTTTTAGTTGTACTTTTATAAACCATGTATTAAATCCTAATAATATAATCAACCTTCCATGGACGTCTTTAATTCTTATAACCTTATAATTGAGGCTTCGGTAATACTTATTCTATCCTTTTTATTTAATGGCATAGCAAAAAGGACAAACATTCCTTCTGTCTTATTACTGATCCTCCTGGGATTTATATTGCAATTCGTTCTAAAGTATTTCACCGCAGAAGAAGTCGATTTTTTTCCGGCACTGGAAGTTCTTGGTATAATCGGCCTTATCATGATCGTCCTTGAAGCTGCGCTGGAACTTGAATTAAAAAGGGAAAAACTAATCCCTATATTAAAATCTATGGCCATAGCCCTGACTGGTTTAATAGGGTCTGCCTGGGTTGCAGCACTGATTCTGCATCAATTTGTTCCGGAAATGTCTATGCAAGCCGCCTGGCTTTATGCAACACCTTTATCTATCTTATCCAGCGCCATTATTATTCCCAGTGTAAGCGGGCTTGTGGAAAAGAAAAAGGAGTTCCATATTTATGAAAGTACATTTTCTGACATTATGGGTATCATGATGTTCTATTTTCTTGTAAGCGGACTCAATCCAACTGAAAATTCCGGTGCAGGCGGTTTTGCCCTTAATATACTCCTTACCATAGTCATATCACTAATTGCCAGTTATGCGATTATTCTCATTTTCCAGAAGATTAAAAGTCAGGCTAAATTATTCCTGCTTATAGCGGTACTGCTTCTACTATACGCGATCGGGAAACAATTGCATCTCTCCTCATTGCTGATAATACTCATTTTTGGGTTAGTAATTGCGAATATGAAATTGTTCTTTGGAGGAAAACTTTCTCACTTTCTTGAGTATGAAAAAGCACATAGAATATACCACGAGCTTCATATTGTTACACTCGAAACGGCATTCGTAGTGCGCACCTTCTTCTTTGTGATTTTTGGATTAACAATTGCCATAGCGTCATTATTTAATATACAGGTAGTCTTGGTAAGTCTGCTTATTATTCTTTCAATCTATGTAATAAGATTTGTAATCTTAAGAACATTTATGGGAAGTGATATTCTCCCTCAATTATTTATTGCTCCGAGAGGACTTATTACCATTCTTTTATTTTATGCAATTCCCGAAGAAGCTCAGGTAGCTACATTTGAACCGGGCATTTTACTTTTTGTGATTATTGGTACGAGTCTTGTCATGACCTGGGCCATGATCAAGGACAAGAAAAAAATGAGCACACTTTTGGACATGGAAGATGAAGAAATAGATAAGTTAAAGGAATTGAACAATACCATTGACCAAGGTGAACTCCCGGTACAAGATGAACCTCAGCTCCCCGGGGATTTAGAATAAAGTAAAAAAAATCCCAACACTTAAAAAGGGTTGGGATAGATTTTTAAATTTCAGTTGGCCTACTAGGACTCGAACCTAGAACGACTGGACCAAAACCAGCTGTGTTGCCAATTACACCATAGGCCATTAATGTAAAGGAGCGTGCAAATTTAAGACAAACTTTTATTTGCACAAATATTTTGAGTACAATCAACTAAAAAAGTACATCCTCCTCTTGTTAAAGGTTTGACAAAATTATAAGCCAATATCTATTTTAATTAGTAAATTCGCCCAGACTGGTAAACTTCATTGTACATGTTTTCAAAGAATTTCGAGAAATGGGACACCATCCTTGGGTGGGTCGTTTTTTTTATAGCCCTTATTACTTACGCCATTACCGTAGAACCCACAGGAAGTTTTTGGGATGCGGGTGAATATATTGCTACCTCAGCGAAATTACAGGTGGCCCACCCTCCGGGTGCACCTTTACTTCAAATGATTGGAGCCTTTTTTTCCATGTTCGCTTTTGCACCTGACCAGATTGCGCGTATGGTGAATTATGTTTCCGGTGTTTCCAGTGCTTTTACAATTTTGTTTATGTTCTGGACCATTACCAATCTTACGCGTAAGTTAATATCCAAAAATGAAAAGTTTACAAACAGCAATGCTATCGTGGTTTTTGGCAGTGGCCTGGTAGGGGCTTTGGCCTTTACATTTTCTGATAGTTTTTGGTTTAACGCTGTAGAAACTGAAGTATATGCAATGGCAAGTTTTATTATGGCCTTGCTGCTATGGCTGGGACTGAAATGGACCGATGATTTGGAAGATCCAAGAGGCAACCGCTGGTTGATCCTGATTTCATTTGTGGTAGGTCTTACGTTTGGAATTCAATTTATGGGTTTTTTGGCCATTCCAACGATAGGGTTAATGTATTATTTCAAAAAATATAAAACTACAACAGTCAAGAATTTTATATTGGCCAATATCATTGTTATTGGCATTTTAATGTTGGTTTATAAATTTTCCCTGACCTATGTTCTAAAACTATTTGGCTGGAGCGAAGTCTTTTTTATCAACAGCATTGGCTTGCCCTTTAATTCGGGGACAGTGATTATGCTCTTAATTTTTATTGGCGCCTTTTATTTTGGCTTGCGATATACACGAAAAAATAATTACAGAGTTGCCAACACTTTAGTGCTTTGCGCAATGTTCTTATTTCTTGGGTTTTCTTCATGGCTTATGTTGCCCATTAGAGCAAATGCGAATGTAATCATTAACGAAAATAATCCATCGGATGCCCGATCCTTGCTGGCCTATTACAACAGAGAGCAGTATCCTCAGGTAGATAGCCCTATCTATGGTACCTATTATTCCGATACATTTGCTCCCGCCGGTCCGGAAAAGGATGATAAACCTAAATATGAAAGGGATGAAGAGCTAGGGAAATATATCATTGTCAATAAGTATAAGAATGCAATGCAGGGACCCAATGAAGATCACAGGGGAATCCTGCCCAGGATGTGGAGCGAACAGAATGCCGAAAACTATATGAAATATTTCGGACCCCTTAATTTTAGGATGAAGACCTCCAATGAGGAGTTGCGCAAAGCAGTTACACAGGTGAAATCTGGTCTTGCCAATGGTGAATTAGATGAAGAACAATATATTGGATTCTTACGTCAGTTTGGTGAGTACTTAGAA
Organism: uncultured Eudoraea sp.; assembly: GCF_947258925.1. GTDB lineage: Bacteria > Bacteroidota > Bacteroidia > Flavobacteriales > Flavobacteriaceae > Eudoraea. The sequence goes on from NZ_CAMYKG010000032.1 coordinate 24,148, forward strand.
GTAGAACCTCCGAGCGTTTGGCAGAACATAAAATATATGTTTCAATTTCAATTCGGCTACATGTACATGCGCTATTTTATGTGGAATTTTGTTGGTAAGCAAAACGATGTGCAAGGCAGATACAATGGCAATGGCGAATGGTTAAGCGGGATTGGGTTTATAGATAGTCTACGATTAGGCAGTCAGGAAAATCTTCCACAAGATGTTTTGGACAATAAAGGCCGTAACACCTATTTCTTTTTGCCTTTAATACTTGGAATAATTGGTTTGGTATTCCAACTTACCAAAAACCCAAAACAATTCTGGGCGCTTCTTGTGTTTTTCCTTTTTACCGGATTGGCAATTCAATTCTACACAAATCCATATATCTTTCAACCACGTGAACGGGATTATTCCCTTGTTGGTTCCTTCTACGTTTTTGCACTATGGATAGGCCTGGGTGTATATGGCCTGTATGAAGAGTTCAAAAAACTGATTACCCCAAAAGTACTGGGTCCTGTTGTTATTTTGATCTGTCTTTTAACGGTACCGGGGCTAATGGCCTTTCAGAATTGGGACGATCACGACCGGTCCAATAGATTTACGGCACGTTCCAGCGCAAAGGCTTATCTGGATTCATGCCAGGAAGATGCGGGCGCCATGTTATTTACCATTGGAGATAATGATACTTTCCCGCTATGGTATGCCCAGGAAATTGAAGGCTATCGTACCGATATAAGAATTATATGTACCAGCCTTTTTGCTACGGATTGGTATGTGGATCAAATGAAACGAAAGGCCTATGAGAGTGACCCCATACCTTCGCAACTTACACACGAATTATACAGATATGGCAACAGGGATGTAATTTATTATCAGGGTCTTCCTGGTTTAGCTGAAAAGCGATGGGATATTAAAGATTTTATGAATTGGGTGGGGAGCAATAAACCACAGACCAAATTTAGGTACATCCTTGAAAAACAAGGTGCTGATCTTAGTGAATATTCCGAAAGTACGTTAGATCTGGTATATTATCCAACCAACAAAATCAGAGTACAGGTCAATAAAAAAAATGTGATTGAAAGTGGCCTGGTTAAAGAAAAAGATTCGGCTTTAATTGTAGATTTTATCGATATCGACCTGCCGAAAAGCGCTCTGCCCAAAAATAGGATTTTGATGTTGGATATCCTTGCCAACAATGATTGGAAGCGTCCGATATATTTCTCTGGAGGCAGCTTTGATAAGGCAGAATATATCTGGATGAAAGAATATTTACAATTAGAAGGGTTAGCCTATAAATTAGTGCCTATTTTAACCAAGAATCAAAGTTCTTTTGAGATGGGAAGAATAGATACAGACTTGATGTACGATATTGTTAAAGGCTGGGACTGGGGAAATTCCGGAAGTTCCGAGATCTACCATGATCCTCAAACCAGAACACAGGCTTTGTCCTTTCGTGGCAACCTTGCTCGTTTAACTGAAGCTCTTATTAATGAAAACAAGATTGACGAGGCTAAAGATGTCATCAATATAGCCATGACAAACATGCCGGTAGAATACTTTGGTTTTTATGCTTTTGTTGAACCTTTTGTTGATGGCTACTACAAAGTTGGCGAAACACAGAAAGCAAGGGAATTATTTTACAAATTGAGGGATATTTATCAGGATCGTCTGGACTATTATTCGGGTATTCCGTTGGATGAACAATATGACAACATTGAGAATATCATTGGCGATATGGAAGCCTACAGAAGAAATATAGATATTCTAATTGAGAACAATGATCGGGAGACCGTGGAAAAGGAAACCTTGATTTTTAATGAACACATAGACCTGTTTAGTCATTTCTATAAAGATGAAGTCCTGGAAGAACCCCCTTTAATAAATCAGGGCGATCCGGATATGGAAGAGACTTTACCAGTGGAAGAAGGTTCATTTTCCGGCGATAGCACAGATTCAGGAGGCGATACGGATACTATAAACGGAAACAACTAAACCAGTTAGCACCCGGAAACTTTATCTTACTGCGATGAAGGCAATTATTTTTTAAAGGTATTCATTAAGTATTCCTATAAGTGTATTTGCGTCTTGTTCGCCGCTTTGTCTCCAAACCATTTCCCCTTTTTTGTAGATCATTAGGGTAGGCAGGCCTTTAATTCTGAGTGCTTGAGACAATTCTTTATTCTTATCCACGTCTATTTTAATAACCTTTCCTTTATCACCTAAGGCGGCCGCTACATCCCTTAGCACCGGGTGCATTGAAGTAGATTGCTCATTCCATTCAGCATAAAAGTCAAGTAACACG
>NZ_CAMYKG010000033.1 GCF_947258925.1 uncultured Eudoraea sp.
GCATTTAAATATGGAGCACCCGCAGCACAAACCCATTCAAGCCCATAAGATAAAAGTAGGTCCTAAAATTCTAACATAATATGACATTTATCATCCAAAGGTGCCTATTGCTCCATCCAAAATCTTTAGGCAATTACGATGATGGAGGTATGAAGTTGGAAGTATGAGTTAAGAAGTATGAGTTAAGAAGTACGAAGGATGAGGTTGGACGAACAGGGTTGGAAGTATGCGGTTGGAGAAATGAGGTTAGAAGGTCTTACTTCGCTCTTCAAACTTCTCACTTCAGCCTTTCAAGATGTATTTATCGGTTTCTTGCTTTATTTTTTCTTGCTGTTTTTATGGAAGTTACAATAATAGCCAATACTTCATTTGCTTCCTTATTTAACGGTTTTATTTCTCTGGGATTAGGTATGAGCACTTCTTTAAATAACTCCAGCCAATAAATAGCTTCGTCTGCTTCTTCCTCTACAATTTTAAGTTTATTTATAAAATCTGCTGTTGACTTCGCCCTGCTGGCGTGAGCGTCACGCTCGTAACCAAAATACTGGTTACTGGGTTTAATCTTTCAAAGATCCATCATGCCCAAGTGCATCCCTTTATTGTCTATTTTAAGTACAGTTTCATCATCTGCATAATTTCTTGCACTACTGTATTTCCATTCAACCGGGTTCGTCACGAAACCCTGTTTTACAGGATTGTTATGTATATAATTAATCTTTTGTTTTAAAACCTTATTGCTCCAAATTTCTATCGGTTTATTGTGCTGCTGCCAAAACTGTATTTTATTTACATTACTATTTTTACTACCAGCACTTTTCATCATCCTCAGTAACCAATCCTTTCTACTTTCTTGTACGTTTACTTGTATGGCTTTTATGATTTTTCTGGCGGTAAACCCTTTAAAATCCCTTAGCAATCCCGAAGGGTCCTCATAATCAGATCGAAATATCATATGAACATGACTAGGCATGAAACAATATGCAAACACCTCCATGCCCTTTTCTTCTCGACAAAATGTAATACTTTCCTCCAAAATTGAAAAATAGACTTGCCTGGTAAATACATCTATCCAATAAACTGTTGCAAAGCTTACAAAATAGGCTGCAGTTGGATTTTTGAATTTGTATTTTCTACTCATAATTGATGATCTTATAAAATATAATTTTGTGATAGTTATAGTCATGAGCATGATGCTCGCTCCAGAAAATGAATTGTTATTAGCACGAGCGTGACGCTCGCGCCAGCAAATGCATTAAATTCTCGCGATTTTGGAATATTTTTGCACAAATTCCAGCAGTCAATCGCAAATCTTTGAGTTCTTAATTTAAGATCTTGCATTGTTCTATTTTAATTACAGTGCTAAATACTGTACCCTAAAATTCGTACTTCATATTTCATTTCTCATATTTCAACTTTCGTACTTCTAATTTCGTCCCTCGTACTTACACTATCCCAACCACCCCTCTCTGTCCAATGATCTATACTGGATGGCTTCGCTGATATGGTTTCCTGAAATCGCTGTGGTATTTTCCAAATCGGCAATGGTCCTTGCCACTTTCAGAATCCTGTCATAGGCCCTGGCAGATAGGTTTAAGCGTTCCATGGCATTTTTTAAAAGATTCAGAGATGCAGAATCTAAGCTGCAATGCTCCCTGATCTGTTTGGTATTCATCTGAGCGTTGTAGTGTACAGTTTCCAGGCCTTCAAAACGTTGGGTTTGTATTTCTCGCGCTTCAGTTACCCGTTTACGTATGGCAATACTCCCCTCCCCTTTGCGTTCATCTGATAGTTTTTCAAAAGGTACCGGGGTAACTTCTATATGGATATCTATCCGATCCAATAAAGGCCCTGAGATCTTACCTAAATAACGCTGCATTTCAGCGGGAGTTGAAGTTACCGGTGCATCCGGATCATTAAAAAACCCTGATGGACTGGGGTTCATACTGGCTACCAGCATAAAACTACTTGGATAGGTAACCGTAAAACGTGCCCGTGAAATAGTCACTTCCCTATCTTCCAAAGGTTGTCGCATTACCTCTAGTACTCCCCTTTTGAATTCCGGTAATTCATCCAGAAACAACACTCCGTTATGGGAAAGTGATATTTCACCCGGTTGCGGATAAGCACCACCTCCCACCAGGGCTACATCCGAAATAGTATGGTGAGGGCTTCTAAAAGGACGCTGACACATTAATCCACTATTCTTGATCTTACCTACCACACTATGGATTTTAGTGGTTTCCAATGCTTCCTGCAGGGTCATTGGTGGTAGTATAGAAGGTAATCGTTTTGCCAGCATGGTTTTACCAGCTCCCGGTGGACCAATCAATATAATATTATGACCCCCGGCTGCTGCTATTTCCATGCAGCGTTTAATACTTTCCTGTCCCTTAACATCCGAAAAATCATATTCGGGGAAATCAAGGTTCTTATAAAACGCATCCCGTATATCTACTTTAGTAGGATCAAGGCATTCTCCCTGGTTAAAGTAGTTGATTACTTCGGCGATCTTTTCCACGCCATATACTTCCAGACCGGCTACTATAGCAGCCTCCCTTGAGTTTTCCACAGGGAGGATAAACCCTTTAAAGCCTTCTTCCCTAGCCTTCAAAGCAATGGGCAGTGCCCCTTTAATGGGCTGCAGGCTGCCATCAAGCGATAGTTCGCCCATAATAACATATCGTTCCAATTCTTCTGCCATAATCTGGCCAGAAGCAACAAGTATACCCAGGGCGAGGGTAAGGTCATATGCCGAACCTTCTTTTCTTAAATCGGCCGGAGCCATATTGATGGTGATTTTTTTTCCCGGTATTTTGTAACCATTGTTGAGCAAGGCAGCCGCAATTCTAAAATTACTTTCCCTGATGGCATTATCCGGCAGACCCACCAAATGATAGCCAATTCCTCTGTCCACATTAACCTCTACTGCTATGGTGGTTGCTTCCACTCCGAAAACGGCACTACCATACACTTTTGAAAGCATGCTTCTCTATCTATGCGGTGACTATTGAGTAATTATAACATAGATAAACCACTTCACTGCATAAGCACTACAGTTTTTGAAAAAGTAAGAAGGCGATACAAAACGGTAAAATTAGTTTTCCCCAGGGAGAAAACTGAGCATGGATTTGGAGGTAGCCATGATTTCCTCTTTGTTCATGAGCATTTTCCTGAATTCGTTGTTATTGAACAATGGTGCCTGGTCTCTATAATGAGGGCTAAACGGATTACCAGACTGGCCAGTTGGTAGTATACTAACACTGTTTTCAATATCTGAAAAGTCTATTACCCGCCTTGTAGAGGGTCCGGAACTCACTTTATGTTTACCATCCGGGGTATAAGGGAAATACATATTGTTAATTACTTCCCTTGTTCCGGCCACAGGAAAAGGACCTACATTAAAGAAAGAACGCAACATTTCAATCTGTCCGATTGGATGTCCGTGCTCAAGGGTATGCACAGTTCCCCATGTCCATTCTGAGCTGTTCTCCCCGTATTCCTCTCTTAAAGATTCCAGGGCCATCACAAAAGAACCGTGAACAATATCGTTTTTTTGTTCAATGATATCTTCCGTTGTACTATTATCCCACCAGACCGAAATTTCTTTTTGAGCCATTGGGGCTATCAGCCTTTTATGAAAATGGGTCGCTAAAAATTGTTTGAAAAGATCCGGACCCAATTCATCTTCGAAGGTATTTTTAAGAAAAAAATAGATCCATTTGTGAAAAATTGTGGCTTCCGTACTTTTTAAACCGGAATCCCCGTTCCATGCATTAAGTTGATCAAGCAGGTTGATATCCTGTTCGCTGAGCTCTTTTACAGCAACAAATTTAGCCAGGTTTCTGATAATTTCAGGATTTACAGAAGAAGTCCCATCCGTTATCATATCCATTACCGTTTTTTTGTCCCATGCGTCATTTTCATCCAATAGCTTTACAATGCGCTTTGCCCTATTCTCGGGTAAATAATAACCGGGATATTGCATCCCCACAATTGAGTCGGGTTGATTGTTGGCAGAGTAAACATAGTTCCAGGGAGGATTGACAGCCATTGGGTTCTCTGCAAAATCCAAATACCTCATAGGTTCATAGGCACCAGAACTTCCTTCCATAATTAGTTTCGTTTGCGCACTATCGGGCATTTGATATAATTTAGCAGTGGCCCACCAGGCTACATTACCTTCTTTATCCCCATACATGATATTCAATCCCGGAGCATGTATATCCGGTAAAGCTTCTTGAAACTCACCGATATCTGCGGCATGGCTCATGGCATAGAGGGCATCCATCACCTTATTATCCATTTTGGTGTAAATCCAGGACATACTAACCGGCTTCTCACCATTTATCTGGTCCGCAATTCCGTTAAGGACCGGTCCATGATGCGTTTTTCTCAATGTTAAAGTTACATCTGCACTATCTTTAACAAGGATATTTTTCGTTATCACCTCATAACTCTCCCAACCATCTTTGGTCTTATACTTGGTACTATCTGATGGATGGTTTTCCTCATAATAAAAATCTATATCATCGTTTTCAAACATGGTAACCCCGTATGCCAAAGTTCGATCATGACCTAAGATAGGAAATGGGATACCGGCCATATGATATCCATATTTCTCATATTCAGGGGTCATCACATGCGCCTCATACCATACAGAAGGTTGTGCAAATCCAATGTGCGGGTCATTAGCAAGAATAACCTTGCCCGCCCTGGTTTTTGAAGGCGCTATTACCCAGCTATTACTGCCTTCCAGTTGAGGTATGGGTAAATTGTCCAGCGCGTTGGAAATTGAAGCAATTAGTTTTCCTTCTGTTGACCTGGGATTGGGGGAATTATAATTTCTTATCCATTCTGTATTTTCATTCACATTTACTTCAAGATCAATTAGATATTCCGGACCTAGTTTATCCTTGATTTCGCTTAGCAAGGGATCAGATTTATGAGCCATGGCAAAACTAAATGCCATATAGCCCACAGAATTAAAAACATCCCTGAGACCAAATGGTTCCTTATCTATTCCCGTCAGATAGAATTCAATCGGGGTGGGTCCGCTTTCAATAAACTGGTTAACTCCATCCAGGTACGCCTTGGTATACCTAACTGTTTCGCTGTCCGGATTCAGTTGTTGAACCGTCTTAGTGGTAGCATCGTCAATACCAAGTGAAAGGAAGAATTTATCGGTTGACACTAATTTAGAACCAAAAACTTCGGACAACCCTCCCCTGGCTACCCTCCTTAGCAATTCCATCTGCCAAAGCCTGTCCTGTGCATGTACATAGCCCAGTACCCTAATTGCATCTTCTTCGGTTTCACCATAAATATGGGGGATCCCATAGGTGTCATAGTACACACTCACCTCATTAGTTAAATGCACTAACTGTTTTTCACCTTCATAGTCGGGTTGCAGGCTTTGTACAAAAATAAATCCGGAGAGTAATAGTATACCTATTAATGCCAGAATAATCAGGGAGATCTTTTTAATTTTCTTCAAGAGTAGCGATTTGAGGCTTAAAGATAAAAAAATACACGTCTGCCTGAATTATTAGTGTCATTTTTTATTCCTATTGGCCTATCATAATCTAATGGGCCATGATAAACGCAAATACAAATTTGCAATTAACTAACGTATTGTGCTGCTCAATTCTCCTTTGTTGCCGGCATCAAAGTTAATAAGGCCTTCTTCCAGCCAATTCTTATAGGCCTCACTATCGGCATTTTGTATTGAAGAATTCAAAACTTCCAGATCCGGTGAAAGTAAAACATAATAGGGCTGCGATGCTGCACCGAAGTTAAGTGTTTGAAATGTACCCCATTTCTCCCCTATGGTTCCGATATTTTTTACCCGGCCGGAGTCAAATTTATAGTCAAATTTTTCGTCTTCCGGCAACGACTTCCTGTCGTCAATATAGAGGGAAATCAATACATAATCCTCATCGAGTATTTCAAAAATATCAGGTTCGCTCCATACGTTTTCTTCCATTTTTCTGCAGTTCACACAGGCATATCCGGTAAAATCCAATAAAACGGGTTTGTTTTCTTTCTGAGCATAGGCCATCCCTTGTTCAAAATCCTTAAAACAATTTAGTCCAAGCGGACAATTATTGTCTTTTTCAACTACGGAATAAAAATCGGGAGGAGGAAATCCGCTTAGAAATTTAAGATTGGTAATATTTAGAACACCCAAGATTAAATAAAGCGTAAAAGCTGCTGATATCACACCTGCTGTAAGACGTGCCATAGGCAATTTTCGTCTTGGACCTTCATGAGGAAATTTTAAAACTCCAAATAAATACAATGTCATTAGAAAAAACAAAAGAATCCAAATTCCAAGGAAGATCTCTCTTTTCAGGAAACCCCAATTGCCTACCAAGTCCGCATTGGATAAAAATTTAAAAGCCAGGGCCAATTCCAGAAATCCCAGAACGACCTTCACGGTATTCATCCAACCGCCCGATTTAGGTAACGCATTTAGCATTGAAGGAAAAAGGGCAAATAATGTAAATGGCAAAGCCAGGGCTACACCAAAACCCAGCATCCCTGCGGAAAGATTGTATGCTACATCACCCTCTGCAAGTGTGGTACCTCCTAGTAGCCCCCCCAAAATTGGTCCGGTACAGGAGAATGACACAATGGCTAAGGTTACAGCCATAAAGAAAATACCAAACCCACCTCCAACCTTGGACGAAATATTATCCATTTTACTAGACCATGAACTGGGCAATGTAAGTTCATAATAACCGAAAAAAGAGAAGGCAAAAAATACAAACACTACAAAAAATCCAATGTTCAGCCAAATATTTGTAGCAATGGTATTGAGGATCTGTGGATCTACCGAATCGAAGATATGGAAAGGTAAACTAAGCAGGAAATAGATCAACACTATAAAAAATCCATATAAAGAAGCTTCAAAAATACCTGTTGATTTATTTTTGGAATGCTTTGTAAAATAAGAAACTGTGAGCGGGATCATCGGAAATACACATGGGGTCAATAACGCGATGAGACCACCTAAAAAACCCAGGCCGAAAACCACCCATAAACCCGATCCGGATTTAAGGTTTTTTTGATCATCACTTTGAAGTCGTTCTTTGTTTTTTAAATTGAGTTTTAATGAAGAACTCATGGCGAGGCTTCTTTCATCAATGTTTTGGTCTTCAATAACAATCCCCTCACCGTTGAGGGCAATTCTGAATATATGTTCTTTAGTTATGCAAACTTCTTTACATACCTGATAGAAAAGTTCTACATTTATTTGAGTTAAGGACGGATTTATAAGTTTTATGCGTTGTGTAAATACCGCATTCTTCTTAAAAAATACTTCATCCACCTCAAAAATTTCACTGTATTCCGTAATAGTCTCACTTTCTGAAGTTTTACCTTCTAATTGATAATCTGTGCCGTTCCCGTGGAAAGTAAACTCACTGGGCAAAGATCCGCCTTCGTTGGTATATTGAGAATAGACGTGCCAGCCTTCTGCTATTTTACCTTTGAAAATCAATTCATAGTCCGACTCGGAAATTTTATTGATTTCATGGGACCATAGCACAGGGTTCTCGTCGTCCTGTCCATATCCTATGAACAAATTGGATAGTAATAGAGAAAATAAAATGAAATACCTCATTCTGTAACCGTGAATTTTAAAATGTTTTTAGTCTCCGGTGTCACTCTGAACCTATCATCAGCTCTTCTGCCAATAATCCATACAATAGCATCGCCTGAGCATAAAAACCATTGTTTCTCCTTGGAAATAAGATTCATTTTTTGGTCTTTAAAAAATTTGGAGACCTTTTTTTTGCCTTTCATCCCAAAGGGATAAAAGTAATCCCCTTTTTGCCAATTTCTGATGTTCAATTTATGATTTAACGTTTCTTTATCTACATATAGTATCTTTTTGGAATGTTCGCCTATGCTGTCCACTTCTTCGATCTTCATTTTTAAAGGTTCTGTAACCATACCCGGTACAGCCTCTAGCTCATATTCTATTGCGCTTGAAGAAGACAGGGGTTGTAAAAACAAATATGCTCTTCCCTTAATAAGCCTGTGAGAATGTGAACGAATTTCTTTCCCACTTTGAGCAGATAACAAATTGACCACATCATTCCACTCTCTGAACCCATAAGGATGGAACAGTGCATGCATGTAAGGCTTTAACGGTTTAAATCCTAACAAGGAATTCACGGATACTTTAATAACATCCCCTTCCTGCTCAAAAAGATTTTTCCTGAGGTCGGCAACATAGTCGGCTAAGAGACCGGCGCTCTCTTCAAGGTTTTTGCGTGTGTTCTCAAAATTGTTCAGAAACCCCGGATGTAGCTCTTTTAATCTGGGAATAACTCTATACCGAATCTTATTTCTTAAATATTTAGTTTCAAGATTACTTTGATCTTCCCGCCAGCTTAAACTGTTATCTTCTGCATATTCCAAAATCTGAGCCCTGGAAAAAATAAGCAATGGCCTGCTTATGCCAGTCGTTTTTGCCGGTATCCCTGTTAATCCTTTAAGGCCGGTTCCACGGGATAGGTTAATGATAAAAGTCTCAAGGTTATCGTCTGCCTGATGCGCGGTAACCAAGGTTTTGACCTTATTAGCCTTCATTAATTCATCAAACCAACGGTATCGCAATTCCCGTGCACCTAATTGAAGTGAAACTTTATTTTGATTAATATAATTAATTGTATCAAAGTCTTTTATAAATATTTTTTTGTTTATCTTTCTTGCTAAATCTTCTACAAAAAAAGCATCCATATCACTTTCCACACCCCTCAGTTGGAAATTACAATGCGCAATGGCAAAATCCATTTTGTTTTTCCAACAAAGGTGCGTAAGGACCACGCTGTCCAACCCCCCGCTGCAGGCAATTAGAAATTTCTTTTCCAGAAGATGTGGAAAATTGCTAAGGACATGATATTTAAACTGGTTAAACACTAGACAAAATTAATCAAAGTTGCTGCCCTCTCCAATCTTTTATTGCTATCGGTTAAATACAGGACAAACTCTTTCGCCGTACTAAGTTCCCGGGGTAAATTATCAGTTGGTCTTTCGGTAAAGCACACTATAATGCAATTATTCCTGATAGTAGGCCCATCTAACCTTCCAATACTTCACGCATTGCTTTTGCTTTCAGAAGGCATTCCTGATATTCATTTTCCGGAGAAGCCTTAGCGGTTATTGCACTACCAACAGAAAAAGAAACATACTTTTCCTTAGCGTTATAAAGAATACTGCGGATAACAACGTTAAAATCAAAATCTCCTTCAGGGGTAAAATAACCTACCGCTCCACTGTATAGTCCCCGTTTTGAAGCTTCCAATTCCTCTATAATCTTCATTGCAGACACCTTTGGTGCACCTGTCATACTTCCCATTGGAAAAGTTTCCCGTAGTAGTTCCACCGCACTTTTGTCTTTTGACACCCTCGCTTCTATCGTGGATATCATTTGATGTACTTGTTTAAAGGTATATATTTTACAAAGTTCTGCTACATGGACGCTACCCTTCAACGCGCTTTTTGAAAGATCATTACGCACCAGATCCACAATCATAATGTTCTCTGAACGTTCTTTTATATCCTGTCCGAGGCTATGTTTAAGGGCTTCGTCTTCCTTGATGTCTGCAGATCTTCTGGCTGTTCCTTTAATAGGTTGCGAAATTACTTTTTCACCCATTTTCTTTAAATAACGCTCCGGAGAAGCCGAAAGCAAATAGTTTTCCTGCATCCTGAGATAAGCAGCAAAGGGTGTTTTGGAAATTGAGTTTAATTTTTGATACGTTTTTTCCGGATCGATAGAAGTATTTTCCGCAAAAAATTCCTGACAGAAATTTGCCTCATAAATATCCCCGCGATGAATCTTTTTTAGCATTTCATTCACCTGTTGAAAATAATGGTCTTTAAAAATCCGCATACTAATCTTTACAGGCGAGTCCGTAAAGGGATTAGGGGCTTCATTCAGGTAATTTGAGGATATTATTTCATTGAAATCAGCTTCAATTTCTTCAGAAACCATATTCAGGTATATGAATTCTGCCGAATTTCCATGAATCGTAATTAACTTTTTTGGTTGAAAAAAACTAAGGTCCGCGAAGTCGAGGCTATCTGTGTTTTCTGAAGCAAGGTCTTCTATATCATTTTTTAAATCATAGGATAAATAGCCAAATAGCCAATCATTTGCAGATTCCTGATATGCTCTGAGATCATCAAAAGCATTCTGGTAATCCGTAGTTAAACTTGTAAGGGCGTCAACAGCCAAAAGAGAATCATAGGTGCCGTATTGATCCTTGTTATCATTACTATCTAGCCAGACAATTTCTGTAAATTGCTTTGCCCAAAGCAAAAGACTCGATTTAAATCCGGTAATATCATCAAGCCGGAAAGAAGCCTTAGTTCGCAAAACTATCCGATTGCAGCTAAAAATTCGCTAAGGGCAAGCTGATGTTTCTCCGCCAGTTCAGCATCAGTGATTCCCTGCTCCATATCAAAATTTTCATAAAACGAAGGCAATGAAAAAGTGGCACTGACATGAGCTCCAAACCTTGGTAAAGCTTTTTCTATTATTTCTAAAGATCCCATTGCACCCCGTTTTCCGGGCGAAGTGGACATAAGCAGTACTTCCGTATTTTCCAAAAAATTTCTCTCTAAACGGGACAACCAATCCAGAACATTCTTAAAATAAGCCGATGGGCTGCTATTGTGCTCATTTACAGAAATAATTACCCCTTTAGCGTTCATTAGATCGTTACGCAATTCCACCAGTGAATTAGAAAAACCCTTCTCTTTCTCATGATCCTCACTATACATAGGAAATGGATAATTTGCCATATTTAAAAGTTGAACCTCTTTCCCCTCTAATAATCCAGCGGTATATTGAACTAATTTGAAGTTAATAGAAGTTGAAGAATTACTCCCTGCAAATGCGATTATAGATGACATAGTGCATATTTTTAAGTTGACGAAAATACCCCAATTAAGATTGAATACCGAGTATTTTATCTAATTTTGCATTTTTAAACATCCAAACACCTTGTTAAACAAGTATATAGGGTAGTGAAATAGCATGGGAAATAAAACTGCAAGATTATTTTTTATAGACGCCATGAGGGCCTGGGCCATCTTAATGATGCTGCAGGGTCATTTTGTGGATGGCTTGCTGGAAAATGCTTTCAGGGACCCGGATAGTCTGGTATTCAGCGTTTGGAAATATTTCAGAGGTATTACCGCCCCCGTGTTTTTTACAGTTTCCGGTTTTATTTTCACCTATCTGTTAATCCGTGTTCCGGAGAAAGGTTTTGACAATCCAAGAATAAAAAAAGGGATAAAACGCGGTATTCAACTTTTGCTCATTGGTTATCTGTTGCGTTTGAATGTATTCGGTATATTTGAAGGAGAATTATATCCCTCTTTCTTCCTTGTAGACGTCTTGCATATTATTGGTTTATCTATCCTGGGAATTATTGGTTTCTATTTGCTTACCTATAGGCGTAAAAAGTATGTCTTACCATTATTATTGCTGATTAGCAGCTGTTTGTTGTTTTGTTTTGAGCCTGTATATTCTAAATGGACCTTTACTATCCTGCCGGATGCCATTGCCAATTATTTTACCAGGGCCAATGGATCGGTATTTACGATAATTCCATGGTTTGGATACACAGCTATAGGAGGTTTTTTCTCTATTTTGTTTACTGAATATAAAAATTCCCGATCCCTCTATCCGGCAGCCATTAGTATTTCGGCACTAATGGGTGCTTTAATTATTTTTTATTCATCAGATTTCTTTTTAGCTATTTCTTCGGTAACAGGAATTCAATTATTCGAAGCTGTTGCCAGCAACAATTATTTGTTTATCAGATTGGGGGATGTACTTATTGCCTTTGCGGTTTTTATGCTTTTCCGACAGTTCATAACAAGCAGGACCGTCTTGAAAATTGGCCAGAACACACTTTCTATCTACGTTATCCATTTTGTTATTCTCTATGGCAGCTTTACAGGACTAGGGCTATATCGCTTCTTTTATCAATCCTTAGCCCCTTCAATTTTAATTCCTTCAGCCATAGCTTTTATGTTTATATGTTCCTATCTGTCCTTGTTTTATGCTAAAAATGAAAAAGCTATCAATGAAAGTATAGCCACCGGACTTCAGGAAATAAAAAGCAATTTGCAGCCATGGGCGGCTTTTGCCTATAGATTAGTTAAAATAAACTATTACAGGCTGCTCAGAATAATTGGTTTCGCAAAAGGCTAAAATAAGCCCCTACTATTGCCTGCCTTCCTAATCATTTAACCAGAAAGCGATCATTTTTCTACATTTTCAGGAAATTTTCTAGATATGCAAGGCCCTGTCATCGGTAGCGGCTAAAGCGGCTTCCTTCACTGCCTCGGCATAGGTTGGATGTGCATGACTCATTCGCGAAATATCCTCTGCTGAAGCCCTGAATTCCATTGCAGTCACTGCCTCGGCTATCAAATCAGCACATCGGGCACCGATCATATGTACGCCCAGGACTTCGTCTGTGTTCTTATCTGCAAGGATTTTTACAAATCCATCAATATCCATACTCGCTCTTGATCTGCCAAGGGCCCGCATTGGAAATTGACCCGATTTATAATCTACTCCAGCTTCTTTTAATTCTTCCTCAGTTTTGCCTACAGATGCGACTTCGGGCCAGGTATATACAACCCCGGGAATTAAATTATAATCTATATGCGGTTTTTGACCTGCAATTAGCTCCGCTACCATGGTTCCTTCCTCTTCGGCCTTATGAGCCAGCATGGCTCCCTTAACCACATCCCCAATGGCATAGATATTTGAAATATTGGTCTGCAAATTATGGTTTACCTCTACCCTGCCCGCATCGTCTAAAATTACTCCTGCGGCTTCGGCATTTAATCCATCCGTATATGGACTTCGCCCTACGGATACAAGACAATAATCTCCTTTTAAGACCACTTCTTCCCCTTTTTTATTGTCCGCCTTAATGGTAACCACCTTTGCATTACGGTCAACAGATTTCACTTTATGGGAGAGCAGGAATTTTATTTTCTGCTTCTTTAGAACTTTTAAAAGTTCTTTGGAAAGTGCGGCATCCATCCCCGGAATAATTCTATCCATAAACTCCACCACTGTAACTTCTGATCCCAGGCGTTTGTATACCTGACCTAATTCCAATCCGATCACACCACCTCCTATTATGATCATATGTGAAGGAATCTCTTTCAATTTCAACGCTTCAGTAGAGGTAATTATCCGTTCCTTATCCAGTTTAATAAAAGGTAAAGTCGAAGGTTTAGAACCAGTAGCGATAATTATATTTTTAGCTTCTAAAGTCTGCTTCTTGCCCTTGGCCGGTGTTACTGCGATATGGGTAGCATCTTCAAAACTTCCAATCCCTTCATAAACATCAATTTTATTTTTATCCATTAAAAACTGTATCCCTTTGGTAGTTTGATCTACCACAGCTTGTTTGCGGCCAATCATCTTTTCGAGGTTGACCTTGATCTCTCCGGGAATTTCTATCCCATGTTCTTCAAAATGTTTAATAGCTTCCTCATAGTGATGGCTGGAGTCCAACAAGGCCTTTGATGGGATACAACCCACATTGAGGCAGGTGCCACCCAAGGTTGAATATTTCTCAATTAGGGCAGTTTTCATGCCCAATTGTGCGCAGCGAATAGCAGCAACATACCCGCCCGGGCCAGAGCCAATTATGGCCACATCATATTGATTCATAGTCTATTTTATTTAAACAGAAGGATTTGTATTATACCAGGAATTCCAGGAATTCAGTTCACAAAAGTACAAATGTTTTTGGTTAAGACATAAGACTGGTAGTTCTAAAAAAACACTGGTAAATATTTCATCAAAAATGTACTGCTGTACTATATTTAACTTCATTTATTACAAAGGAACTCTGGGTGCTCCCAATATTCTTTATGGCTGTTAGTTTGGTGACCATGAATTCTCTGTACGTATCCATATCACTCACATTGACTTTTAGGATATAATCATAATCTCCACTAATATGATAACATTCCGAAACTTCTTCCAACCGGACCACCTCACGCTCAAACTGCAGTACATATTCCTTTTTGTGCTGTATGAGTTTTACATGGCAAAGCACCATAAAAGCTTTGTTGACTTTATTTCGATCTACCAAGGCCACGTAATTGGTAATTACACCTGTTTTTTCCAAACGCTTTATTCGCTCGTATACTGCAGTCGTAGAAAGTCCAAGTCGGTTTGCATATTCTTTGGTGGTCCATTTGCTATCCGATTGAAGGAGAGCCACTAATTCCCTGTCTTTATCGTCTATTTTTACCATGATTAATTTACGTTTAACTTAAGTAATTCCTTGTAAATTTAATTATTTATTCTATTTATATGTTAATTAATAGTTTTATTTTCTGCTTATATTCATATTTATTGTTTTTCATTCTATTTGATCGTAATTTTATACTAATAAAATGTTAGTACTATGAAACATAAAGCGACAGACAAAATTCAGGAATTGCACAATTTTGGGGAATTTGGAGGTGTAAATCCTTCGATATCAGATTCATCAACGTATACTTTTCTTTCTGCCAAAACAATGTTCGACACCTTTGAGGGCAATACCGAGGGCTGCTATTTGTACAGCCGCCACTCTTCCCCTTCCAATCTATATCTGGGAGAAGCGCTTGCAGCGCTGGAAGGCACAGAAACAGCCAATGTAACAGCTAGCGGTATGGGTGCAATTACAGCTGTTATTCTGCAATTATGTAATTCTGGTGATCACATAATTAGTAGTCGTACTATCTATGGAGGCACCTATGCCTTCATGAAGAATTTTCTTAAAAAGTTCAATATTAAAACCTCTTTTGTAGATATTACAAAACCTGAACTCGTTGAAAAGGCAATAAAGCCGAATACCAAAATGATATTCTGCGAATCTGTAAGTAACCCGCTGTTGGAAGTTGCCGATATTAAATCACTCTCAAAATTGGGTAAGAAATACACTATTCCACTAATTGTTGACAATACTTTTTCGCCTTTATCAATTGCTCCGGGCAAACTAGGAGCGGATATTGTTATTCACAGCCTGACCAAATTTATTAATGGAACCAGCGACAGTGTAGCAGGCGCAGTTTGTGGTAAAAAGGATTTTTGCCTGAGCTTAAAGGATGTACACGATGGGGCCGGAATGCTTCTGGGTAGTACCCTTGATAGCCTAAGGGCTTCATTTATCTTAAAAAATATGAGGACTTTGCATATACGAATGAAGAAGCATAGTGAAAATGCGCTTTATCTGGCAAAAAAATTCGAAAAAGATGGGCTTAGGGTGGTATACCCGGGGCTTGAATCACATCCAGGACACCATACTATGAAAGCGCAAATGGTAGAAGAATATGGTTTTGGAGGAATAATGACTATAGATGTCGGGTGCCTTAAAAATGCCAATGACCTGATGGAATTAATGCAGAAAAAAAATCTGGGGTATCTTGCTGTTAGTCTTGGGTTCTACAAGACGCTATTTAGTGCCCCCGGAACATCTACCTCATCAGAAATACCATTAGAAGAACAAGAAGAGATGGGGTTATCAGATGGTCTTGTGCGCTTTTCTATAGGTCTTGATAATGATATTCAGAGGACTTATAAATTAATGAAGGAATGTATGCATCAATTAGGAATCCTAAACAATAAGGTCCCCAGTTTTACTTAACACCTATTTTATTTTTTTGCAGAACAGTAGTCAAAATCGTAATATTACGAGCTAACTAAACTGAACCAATGGCTGCAAAAAAATCCAATGCGTATAGAGAAGATGAACATATTGTTGATAATGTAGAGCTTAATATCTGGGAAGCCCTAATCCCGGTTTTTGCACTTGTTGGCATGCTTGCCTACAATGTTTATGTTTTTGGAGATGACGCCATTGGGGGTTCCAATCAGTTTATACTCCTTATGGGTGGAGCAGTAGCCGCAGTAGTTGGCTTTTTTAACAAAGTTACTTACAAACAGATGTTGGCCGAAGTAGCCGAAAATGTGCGGTCTACGACAGGTGCACTTTTAATACTACTTATGGTAGGGGCCCTTGCAGGTACCTGGCTCATAAGCGGTATCATACCGGCTATGATCTATTACGGCCTTCAAATCCTTAATCCTACCATCTTTCTTGGGGCCTGCGTTGTTATTTGTGCAATAATTTCAATTGCGACAGGCAGTAGCTGGACTACCGCCGCTACTGTGGGAATTGCACTTATAGGAATTGGTGATGCCCTGGGTATTTCATTGGGGATGACCGCAGGTGCTGTATTATCCGGAGCATATTTCGGAGATAAGATGTCTCCCCTTAGCGACACCACCAATCTGGCTCCTGCCATGGCCGGTGGTGAATTATTTGATCATATCAGGTATATGACTTATACCACTATCCCAACAATTACCATTACCCTTTTAGTTTTCATAATAATTGGACTGAATTTAGATACTACCGGAGTAGCCGACACGGAATCTATTCTTAATTCCATTGATGCTACATTTACGATAAACGGATGGCTGTTCCTTGTTCCCTTGGCCGTGATTTTTATGATTGTAAAAAAGGCCCCTCCCCTATTGGCACTCCTTATCGGCACATTACTGGGTGGTGTATTTGCCTTGTGGTTTCAGCCTGAGATTGTTGCAGGTATTACTGGGGCCGAAGAATTAGATTTTGAAACAGGATATAAAGGAATATTAAAAGCCATTACGGTCAAGACCACAATTGCAACGGATAACCCGGCACTTAACGATCTTTTTTCTGCCAAAGGCATGGCAGGGATGTTAGGCACCATTTGGCTCATAGTATGTGCCATGGTTTTTGGAGGCATTATGGATGGCATAGGTGCTTTATCAAGAATTACGAAATCGCTTTTAAGCCTGGCCAAAACCAGCTTTGGCCTGTTTGCAAGTACTGTAGGTAGCTGTCTTGCATTAAATGTAACTGCGTCTGATCAGTATCTGGCAATTGTGGTTCCCGGGAAAATGTTTGCAAAGGCCTATGAAGATAAAGGCCTCGCTCCGGAAAACTTAAGCAGGACTTTGGAAGATTCGGGTACGGTGACTTCTGTACTTATCCCCTGGAACACCTGTGGCGCTTATCACAGTGGAGTTCTGGGCGTGAGCGTTGCGGACTATTTTCTGTATGCAATATTTAATTGGTTAAGCCCGATTACAACATTGACCTTCGCTGCTCTGGGTATCAAAATAAAACAGCTTACTTCAGCTAAAGCCCCTTAGGTAGTCAAACGAGAATTTTAATATCGGGAATACCAACTTTTAGACTCTTTAGCTATTATTTCCGTCATTTATTTTTTAATTTCACACAAAATTTTAAAAATAAAATAATGGCTACAGTTACACTCAAAGGAAACCCCCTTCAAACCTCAGGAAACTTACCTCCAGTGGGTGGTAAAGCACCTGGTTTTACACTGGTAAAAAATGATCTGTCTTCGGCTTCGCTGTCGGACTTTGGCGGTAAGAAGGTTGTACTTAATATTTTTCCCAGTATTGATACAGGTACATGCGCTCAATCGGTCAGGCAGTTTAATACCGAAGCAGCTGAACTAGATAATACTGTAGTGCTTTGTATCTCAAAGGATTTGCCATTTGCACAAGCCAGATTTTGCGGCGCTGAAGGAATTGATAATGTAGTTATGTTATCAGACTTTAAAGATGGTAAATTTGGTGAAGCATATGGAGTGACGTTTACTGATGGTCCATTGCAACCATTGCTTTCCCGTTCTGTAGTGGTAGTTGATGAAGCAGGAAATGTTAGTTATACAGAACAGGTTTCAGAAACAGTAGATGAACCCAATTACAAGGCCGCGCTTGAAGCTTTAATGGATGCCTGAAGAAAATATTTTCGTTAACCGAATTAGAAGCATTGGATATGCTTTTAAGGGAGCCTGGCTCCTGGTGCGTACAGAGAGTAGTATACAAATCCAGGTGGTGATTGCGGCCATAATGACCGTAGCCGGATTTTATTTTGGGATATCCAATGCGGAGTGGATTGTACAAATACTTGCAATCGGTCTGGTTCTTGGGATTGAGGGACTTAATACGGCTGTTGAAAAAATGTCTGATTATGTGCAGCCTGAATACGATCAAAAAATAGGGTTTATCAAAGACATATCTGCAGGAGCCGTAATGTTGGTTTCTTTAGCAGCTTCCATAGTTGGACTTATCATCTATGTGCCAAAAATTATTTAATCACTTGAAGTTAGCCCTTCCTGTGTAAATTTGTATTTTTACCCCAAAGAATAGATGATTCAATGGCGAAGAAAAGAAAAAAGTCAAAGCCCGCTTCTTCTAAAAAAGGTTTTTCTTTTAAGTTGTCCAAACAAAATAAAATAATACTGGGTAGCCTTTTGGTGCTTCTCAGTATTGCCCTCTTTTTCTCATTTATCTCTTATTATTTCTCCTGGCAGGATGACCAAAGTGTTCTGACAGAATTTGGGGACAGGAATGAGCAGGCCACCAATTTGCTCAATAAATTCGGAGCTAGCGTCAGCCATTTCTTTATGTACCGCGGATTTGGGGTAGCCTCTTTTATTTTTCCGGTATTGTTATGCATCACCGGGCTTTACCTTTTTCTTAGCCTTGAAAAAAAAGGCTTGTTGGGCAAATGGATTTGGGGACTTGTATTTATCATATGGACCTCCATTACACTTGGTTTTTTTGCAATAGACAGACCTTTATTAGGAGGTTTAATAGGTTATGAGATGAATGATTTTTTGCAGGATTATACCGGCAAGATCGGCGTATTATTGATTTTATTATTTGGACTCACTGTTATTCTTGTGCGGCTGTTTAAGTTCACTCCTGACGGCCTGGCAGCCTTTTTTAAACGAAAATCCAAATCCCTGGCTACAGAATTTCAAAATAGTGGTGGAGAGATCTTGGTAGATATTGATAAAGAGGAACCTATCGTCATTGATACCTATACGCATAAAGAGGATATTCCACCATTGGATACCGAAATAAACAAGGCAGAGGATACTATAATTACTCCGAAAGATACCGTGAAGGAAGATTCCATTGAGATGGAAGTAGAAAAAATTACGGAAGAAAAAGAGGAAAAGGACTTACTTTCTGAAAAATTGGTTGAAGATTTTGGTGAATTTGATCCCACCCTGGAGCTGGCAAAATATAAATTTCCACATCTTGACTTGTTAGACCAGCATGGGGCATCGGGGGGTATAACCATTAATCAGGAAGAGCTTGAAGAAAATAAAAACAAGATAGTTGAGACTTTAAAAAACTATAAAATTGGTATTGCCCAAATAAAGGCTACAATTGGACCAACTGTAACCTTGTACGAAATTGTGCCCGTTGCAGGAGTGCGTATTTCTAAAATTAAAAATTTAGAAGATGATATTGCACTTTCGCTGGCAGCTTTGGGGATTCGGATTATAGCTCCAATACCCGGTAAAGGAACCATAGGAATTGAAGTACCAAATAAAAATCCTTCGGTTGTTTCCATGCGTTCGGTTATTGCTTCCAGTAAATTTCAAAAGGCCGAAATGGAATTGCCCATTGCCTTTGGCAAGACTATCAGTAATGAAACCTTCGTGGTGGATTTAGCGAAAATGCCTCATTTACTTATGGCCGGTGCAACCGGACAGGGTAAGTCTGTGGGCTTAAATGCTGTTTTGACCTCCTTGCTATACAAAAAACATCCAGCAGAAGTAAAATTCATCCTTGTTGACCCAAAGAAGGTAGAACTTACGCTTTACAACAAAATAGAAAGGCACTATTTAGCAAAACTTCCCGATTCGGAAGAGGCAATAATAACTGATAATACCAAGGTCATTCACACCTTAAATTCCATGTGCATAGAAATGGACAACCGCTACGAGTTGCTTAAGCTGGCCATGGTTAGAAATATTAAAGAATACAATGTAAAATTCAAGGCAAGAAAACTAAATCCGAATGAAGGCCATAAATTTTTACCTTATATTGTATTGGTTATAGACGAGTTTGCCGATTTAATTATGTCTGCCGGTAAAGAAGTTGAAACTCCAATAGCAAGGCTGGCACAGTTGGCCAGGGCCATTGGTATTCATTTGGTTATTGCAACGCAAAGACCCTCGGTAAATGTTATTACGGGTTTAATTAAAGCAAATTTCCCGGCAAGGCTTGCGTTTAGGGTAACTTCAAAAATAGATTCAAGAACTATTTTAGATACCCAGGGAGCAGATCAATTAATTGGAAGGGGCGATATGCTTTTTACACAAGGTAATGATATTACAAGGCTTCAATGTGCCTTTGTTGACACTCCCGAGGTAGCAAAAATTACGGAATTCATCGGATCTCAACGGGCATATCCGGAAGCACATTTGTTACCAGAATATGTTGGCGATGAAACTGGCACAGGTATTGATTATGATATTTCAGACAGGGATGCTATGTTTAGGGAGGCCGCGGAAGTAATTGTGAATGCACAACAAGGTTCGGCATCACTTATACAGCGAAAACTAAAACTGGGATATAATCGCGCTGGCCGGATTATAGATCAGCTGGAAGCAGCTGGAATTGTCGGGCCATTTGAGGGAAGTAAGGCAAGGCAGGTACTTGTTTCTGATATTTACGCATTGGACCAGTTATTAAATAATGAAATAAATCAAAAATGAAATATTCAATACTTATAGCGACATTAATTTTATCGGCAGTTGCTCATGCACAATCTTCAGATAAAGCGAAAGCCCTCCTGGATGAAGTCTATGCCAAAGTAAGCAGTTATGAAAATATTGAAGTTAATTTTAAATTTTCATTGCAAAATTCAGAGGCCGATATAAACCAGGACACCCGGGGGGATGTAACCTTACAGGGCGAGAAGTATTTATTGAATTATTTAGGCGCCCAACAACTATATGACGGTAACAAGGTGTATACTGTTGTTCCGGAAAATGAAGAGGTTACAATCGAAGATAAATCTGAAGAAGAAAATACGGTAACCCCATCTAAAATGCTTACTTTTTACAAAAAAGGGCATACCTATACATGGGATATTTTGCAAAATGTTCAGGGTAGAAAAATCCAGTTTGTAAAACTTGTGCCTATAGATACGAATTCTGAGATTACGTCTATTCTCCTGGGTATAGATGCCGAAACTAAACACATCTACAAACTTATTGAAAACGGTAAGAACGGTACAGTTACTACAATTACTGTTAATTCTTTTAAAACTGATCAGCAATTATCAAAAACCTTATTTACATTTGATGAAAATAAGTACAAGGAAGAAGGGTACTACATTATAAGAAACTAGTCCATTGCGCATATTAGATAGTTATATTTTAAAGCGATTTCTTTATAATTTTTTTAGTTCGTTCCTGATATTGATGTTTATCTTCATCTTTCAGACCATATGGCTCTTTATAGATGATTTGGCAGGTAAAGGCCTGGACATCATAATTATAGGGAAATTCCTGTTTTACTTATTGCCTAACCTGACTGAAAAGGTTTTACCGCTCACAGTATTACTTTCCTCTATCTTAACTTTCGGAACTTTCGCAGAAAACTATGAATTTGCGGCAATGAAAGCATCCGGGATTTCTCTGCAACGAGCTATGCTGCCTCTTGTCATATTAATGATCATCCTGGGGGGAGTAGCTTTTTACTTTGCCAATAGCGTAATTCCGGCTTCGGAACAAAAAATATATAATCTCAGGCGAAATATAGCCACGGTAAAACCGGCAGCTGCTGTGGTTGAAGGGGTGTTTAGCGACGTAGAAGGTTATAATATCAAGGTAGATGAAAAGTATGGGGATAACGACAGATATCTTAGCGATGTAGTTATTCATAGGAAAACAAACCTTGAGAAAAATAATACAGTAATAAAAGCCACAGGAGGCGAGTTAAAAAGCCAGGAAGGATCAGGGATTATACAACTGGTCCTCAGTGACGGGCATTATTATGAAGAAATAACCCCAAAAAGTGGATCGGGTAAAGACAATTCTCCTTTTGCAAAGGCCAATTTTGAGACGTATACAATAAATATTGAAGTTCCTGACAACGTTCAGGATTTGGAAGAAGAACGTAATGTACGAACTGATAAAATGAAGAATGTCGCCAGACTTAATAAAGATATAGATTCATTAAAGGAAAATAATGTAAAAGTGGTAACCGCATTTTCCAAAAACATTACCAATAGAATGGGTGCTTTTCTTCCGCTGACAAAGCCCGATTCGCTGCCTGCGCAAAAAACCTTCAAAAAAAGCTCGGATACTGCATTGATAAACGCTAAATACAGGAAAAAGCTCCTTAAGAAAAAAGATACCACCCCCGTAGAAAACCTAATGGATCTGTACCAGGAATATCAGCAAATTCAAATTATGAGTACGGCGAAGAATTCCGTTTCCAATATCCTGAATTCAGTACTTGGTAAAAAAGAAGAAATACAAAGACGATATAAGATATACAATATGCATATCTTATCTTTACACAAGAAATTTGCATTGGCACTTTCATGCATAATTTTATTTTTTGTGGGTGCACCGCTTGGCGCAATTATCCGCAAAGGAGGATTGGGTTTACCTATGGTAATAGCTATTGTTCTTTTTTTAACCTACTATTTTATAGGCGTTTTTGCAGGTAACTATGCCAAAGAGGGAAACATTCACCCCATATTGGGAGCATGGCTTTCTACGCTAATAATGTTACCTTTGGGCGTATATTTGACCAAAAGAGCCACAGCAGATAGAGGGCTAATGGATTTTGGTCATGGTATTGAAAAAGTAAAGGAATTTTTTAGAGGTTTCAGAAAGAAAAATAAAGTTATAGCATCATGATTGCAACTATGGAAGATAAAATTCAATTAAATACTATTGAAGAGGCTATTGAAGATATTCGCAACGGGAAAGTAGTTATAGTCGTAGATGATGAAAATCGGGAGAATGAAGGCGATTTTATTGCAGCTGCGGAAGCCGTAACGCCAGAAATGATAAACTTTATGTCTAAGCATGGGCGTGGCCTTATATGCGCTCCTCTTACCGAAGAACGCTGTAAAGATCTGGATCTGTCAATGATGGTAGAGAACAATACCGTCTTACATCATACGCAATTTACCGTATCAGTAGATTTAATAGGACATGGTTGTACCACAGGAATATCGGTACAGGACAGGGCTAAGACTATTATGGCCCTTGTGGATACGAACACAAAACCGCATGATTTGGGAAGACCAGGGCATATCTTTCCATTACGAGCAAAAAATGGAGGAGTTCTAAGAAGAACAGGTCATACTGAAGCTGCAGTAGATTTTGCCCGTCTGGCCGGTTTTGAACCTGCCGGGAT
Source organism: uncultured Eudoraea sp. (assembly GCF_947258925.1). Lineage (GTDB taxonomy): Bacteria > Bacteroidota > Bacteroidia > Flavobacteriales > Flavobacteriaceae > Eudoraea. The sequence continues at coordinate 23,309 of NZ_CAMYKG010000033.1, forward strand.
CCTCGTTGAGATTCTGAATGAAGATGGCACAATGGCCCGCCTTCCCCACCTGGTGGAAGTAGCGCGAAAGTTTGATCTCAAACTTGTTTCCATTGAAGACCTGGTAGCCTACAGAATGCGTCATGACAGCCTAATAGTTAAAAGAGAGGAATTTGAAGTAGAAACCCGTTTCGGACATTTTACATTACATGCCTATCAGCAAACGACTAATGAACAGGTTCATCTTGCGCTAACCAAAGGTAAATGGAAGCTGGACGATCCCGTACTTACAAGGATTAACTCCACACTGGTAAATAATGATATTTTGGGTACTCTTACGCACAATGCAGATAAGAAATTAGATGACATGTTTAAGGCGCTTAACGAAGCAGGTAAAGGAGCCATCGTATTTATAAATCAACAGAGCCAGTCCTTTAATCTGCTCAAACGTCTAAAAGGGCTTGAGGAAAATCAGAAAAATGGTATAATTAAGGCTCCCAAAATAGAAATGGATACCCGTGATTTTGGTATTGGAGCACAAATCCTGCACGATTTAAATATTACAAAGATGCGCCTTATGACCAATAGCGACCAGGCCAAACGAGTTGGAATTGTTGGCTATGGCTTGGAAATAGTAGCATATTCACCCTACTAAATAGAATTTATAATTGCTTTTTTATTATTGAGGCCATTAACGCCGCCCTTTCTGCCATTACCTCCTCATTCCATCCCAGTTTAATCAAACAGGAAATAGTTCTGCCCATCCAGTGATCCGACTTTTTAAAATGGCCATCAGGATAATTAGGCATCCCTTCAAGGACATCTTTTGCAACCGGCGCCAAGGACTCTAAATTCTTAAGATGATCCCATTTCTTATAATAATGCCAGTTATTATTATACCAGTAAAAACAACTATCCACCCCTTCTTTCCCAAAAGCTGTGTGTGTCCTTTCGGCTATTTCCTCTGATGGGAGATAAAAGTTTAGAAATGAATAATTCTCAACGCCACCTTCAGGAACTCTCCTGAAACTCACTCCTTCAATGGGTTCCAGGGCATTTCTTAAGATGGTGTAATTCCTCTTTTGAATGGCAAGGAATTCATCAAGGCGGGCAACCTGAGCAACTCCTACCGCTGCATTCAATTCAGAAATCCTGTAATTATAGCCCAAAAACGGGTGACTTTCTGCTCCCCGGTCATTTCCAATATGATCGTGCCCGTGATCCGAATAATGATCCGCATTCCGGTAATAGTTTTCATTGTTGGTGATCATAGCACCACCTTCACCACAGGTAATAGTCTTAACATAATCAAAGGAAAAGCAACCCAGGTCTCCGATACTCCCCAGGGGTTTGCCGTTATACGTTCCTCCTATTGCCTGGCATGCATCTTCAAGTAAGATAAGTTTGTGCTTGTCGCAGATTGCTTGCAGGGCATCCAGATCGGCCATAGATCCACACATATGTACAGGCATTATTACACGTGTATTAGGGGTAATAGCCTGTTCTACGGCAGAAGGGTCCAAAGTAAGGGTATCATCAATATCAACCATCACGGGAATTGCACCCAATGCCAGGATGGACTCAAAACTAGCTACAAATGTGAAACTTGGAATGATAACCTCATCCCCTGCCCCTATTCCTGCACTGGCAAGGGCAACCGTCAACGCTGCCGTACCACTACTCAATAACTGCGCATGATTTGTCTGCATACGCTTTGCCAATTTCTTTTCAAGCTCCAGGGCCTTCCAGTGACCATTTCGCATACCATCAAACCCATATCGCATAAGCACTCCTGAGTCGAGAACATCTTTTACTTGATTTCTTTCCTTATCTCCAAACAATTCAAAACCTGGCATAACAGTGTTTTAATTAAATTATTATAATTTTATTTACTTGTACAAAATCCGCACCTAAGATATATAAATAATACTATTTTCCATATCGCGTCTCACCTTCTTAAATCCGGCAAAAATATCGTCCTCCGCCCTATATCCTATTGGCAGTACCAGCACCGGACTCAGGCCTTTAGAACTAAGATTTAATAGTTCATCATATTGGTTGGGAATAAAACCTTCCATAGGACAGGCATCTAATTGTTCCGCGGCACAAATGGTAAGCAGATTTCCCATGGCCAAATAAACCTGGTTTGTGGCCCATTGCCTGATTTGGTTGTTGTCCATTTTGGTAAATTCACTAACTAATGCATTTTTAAAAGGTTCTAAAACGGAATCACTCGTTCCCCTGATTTCCTTTACCTTTTTAAAATAACCAGTTATATAATCTGCATCTATTTTATTTTCGATACATAAAATCAAAACATGTGAAGCCTGGGCAAGCTGTTGCTGGCCATAGGAATAGTCAACCAATTGTTTTTGTAGTTCCTTATTCTTTAGTACAACCATTTTTATGGGTTGTAAGCCATATGAAGTAGCGGTAAGGTTAAATGCCTTTTTAATTCTGTCCAGTTTTGGGGCTTCAATCTCCTTGGAAGCATCAAATTTTTTTACGGCATAACGCCATTCCATATCCTTAATTATATCTGTCATTTATCTTTAAATTAAAAAAACCATAATTTGACGGCCATAAGTATAACCATAAATATTAAAAACATTTTCACATAACCATCCCCTTTACCTACCGATATTCTGCTCGATAGCCACGCTCCTGCACCGTTCCCAATTGCCAGGACCAATCCTACTTCCCATAAGACCTTATCATTATAAATAAATACAGCCAGGGCTGATAGTGTATAAATAAAGACCACGGCCACCTTGGTGGCGTTGGCTCTCACCAGGGTCATATGGTTCACATAATGCAAAAACAAAAGTATTACGAAACCAATCCCGGCATTGATAAAACCCCCATAAATGCCTATAAAAAAGAAGGCTATAATACCTACCCAGAGATACTTTCCGGTAAGCCGTTCGAATACAATAATCATTACCACCAAAAGCATGATTATGGCCAGTATTTTATTAAATGTTTCGCCTTTAATATCTACTGCAATGGAAGCACCTATAATGGAACCGAAAAGTGCTGAAATTCCCAAATAGATATTAAACGGAAAAGTAGTTACGCCCTTACTTCTAAATCCGGCAACGCCAATTGCCGTCTGTATGGCAATAGCCACTCTGTTTGTACCATTAGCCACACTCGGCGGTAATCCCAAAAAGATTAAAAAAGGCAAAGAAATTAAAGAAGCGCCTCCGGCAACAGTATTTATAAATCCTACGACAAACCCAACTAATACGAGCAGTACATAATGATACCATTCTTCCATGGCGCAAAAATAAGTTCTGGCAAATAAATAATACCATAAACGGCGGAAGAAAATCGTCAACAAACTTTTTAAGGTAAAAAAAAGGTTAGTATATTTGCGCTCGCATTTAGGAGGAATGGCAGAGTGGTCGTCCCGATAGTTATCGGGAGCACGATCTTGAAAACCAGGAATCCTTTTAGATTATTTTGGAGGAATGGCAGAGTGGTCG
>NZ_CAMYKG010000034.1:0-16684 GCF_947258925.1 uncultured Eudoraea sp.
ATTGCTTAAACGGGGTGCAAATATAAATGATTTTTCAAATACGCCCAACAAACAAAAAGTATCTTTTTGTCATTTTTTTGATTTTAATCAAAACTTGGCGTAAAAAGGTGGTCACACCATCACAAGCCCTATTACTTTGCTGTCATCTCAAAATCTAAAGTTGTCTTGTTCGCAGCGAGAATTGCTACATCCTCCTTTATATTTGTGTTATATTCCATGGCTTCTGCCAGAATGGTATAAGTTCCTTCATCCAGTCCTAAAACCATATAATTACCGGATTCATCTGTTGATGTGGATGTGATATGCTCTTCGCCATCCCATACACTAATCTGTACCCCATAAAGACCAGTTTCAACATCCTCGACCAATGTAGTAACACGGCCTGCTAAACTACCAGCTATACTCATATTTGATGCCCGAATAACCGGTTTAAAGTTAAACCCTGTAATTCCCGACATACTTTCTATATTTCCTATGGCAATAAAAGATTTACTTACATCAATATCCAATAAAAGATCACTGCTCAAACTACTAAAAACTTCAATCGCAGGTTTCACAAATACTTTAATACCCGTTTGCTCACCACTAGGAACCTTTAGATCAAAAGTAGTCCCATCTTTCAGTACTACACTGCCTTCCTTTATATAAACCCTTACCAGGTCATAGGAACCAACCGGTACTTCCGCTTCACCCATTGCCATTGTAACCCCATTGGTTAACGTTAACAGATTTACTTTTTGTTCTCCTTCATAAAGGACTTCAAAATTAGAATCATCCTGATCTCCTTTGGATTCATCCAAGTTTTTAATACGAGTTTCTATTTTATAAATAGTGACATTGGCTTCATCAATGAAGTCATATGGAAATGGAGCATCAGTAAGCTTTACCGAAATCTTACCATACTTTACATATTGAAGTTCATTCCCATAATCGGAACAACCTATAAATAATAATATACTGGAGAATAGTGCTAAGAGCACATAATAGTAGGTTTTCATACGTCTAATTTAAGATTAAAGGGGTTACTGAAATTTAGGCTTCAGTGAATTATGATACTAAGTTAATTCTACCTTTTAAATATTCCTGAAAATATCGATGAACTACAGCAATATTTTGTCAATAATCAAAAAGAGGTATAATAAAGGCGTATAAATGCCAGTAAATCTGGGTTTTAAAAATTTGCCTTACCTTCAGAAAAGCAATAGCTATTTAACAAGCCATTTATACAAATCATTGCCATTTGCAAACAATAACAAAGCAATCAATAGAAAAAATCCGATCATCTGTGCGTATTCCAAAAACTTATCACTGGGCTTTCTCCCCGTTACCATTTCATATAACAAAAAGGTAACATGACCCCCATCTAAAGCGGGGATAGGCAGAATATTCATAAAGGCCAAAATGATAGATATCAGGGCCGTAGTTGACCAAAATGCAGGCCAGTTCCAGGTGTCAGGAAACAAACCTCCTATGGCCGCAAAACCTCCTACGCCCTTATAGGCACCTGTTTCGGGATTAAATATTTTCTTAAGCTGTTTTACATAACTGGTAAGTGTTGTAACACCTTTATCAATTCCGGCAGGGATTGACTCTGCAAATGTGTATTTTCTGGTCTCTAATTTAAAATAGCCCATCTCCTCCAATTGGTCAAAACTCAACCCGCCCATTGTAATTCCAATGGTAGCGGAATCACTAATTACAACTGGTATCTGTTGTTCCGCTCCATCTCTACTTACAGTTAGATTTATATTTTGGTTGGTATACCGTTCAAGGACAGGTTTTGCCTCGTCAAAATAGGTGATTCTTTGATCCCCGATACCTACGACCTGGTCCTTTATTTGTAATCCGGAATCTTTATTAGCGGATTCCTTCGGGATACCACCCACAATAAACGGAATTCTGGGACTGATAAATCTGATTTTATCCTCGTCCTCCAAAAGTGTTGCTATAAAATCTACCGGTATTTCTTTTTCAATTATGGTTCCATCTCTTTCGATGGTAATGGTATTTCCATTGATTATCTCTCCCAGTAAACTATCAAAATTTTCAACTTCTTCGCCATCAATAGCCACAATCTGATCTCCCGTTTGTACCCCTAATTCATCCCCAATGTTTTTTTCTGTTACCCAAATACCATCCTTCAAACTTTTCATTGGGATGTATTGATCACCATAAGAATAGGCCATTCCAATATAGATGATAACTGCCAAAATAAAATTAACCGTTACCCCGCCAAGCATAATTATGAGTCTTTGCCAGGCCGGCTTTGATCTAAACTCCCACTCCTTTGGCTCTTCAGCCATCTGGGCGGTATCCATGCTCTCATCAATCATGCCCGCTATCTTTACATAACCTCCCAGCGGTAGCCACCCAATCCCATAAACTGTTTCTCCGATTTTCTTCTTAAACAGGGAAAATTTGATGTCAAAAAAAAGATAAAACTTCTCTACCCTGGTCTTAAATAACTTAGCCGGGATAAAATGTCCAAGTTCATGGAGGACAATTAAAAGTGAAAGACTCAGAAAGAACTGTATGGTCTTTATTAATATAGGACTCATCTATAGATTTTATAAGTAAAGCGCACAAAAGTACGCTTTTACAAGGTCTTATAAAAAGAAACTATGGTCTGGGGCAGATATTTAAGAAAGTTTTAGCAGCAAAGCCCTTCCAAAGTTTTTGAATGCTACGATTTGCTGCTGTACCTTTGCAAAAAACTACGAATGCGTTCTTTCTTCAGTAAATACAAATTTTTTGGTATCGTACTCCTTTCGCTTTCAGTGATTATACTTTATTTATTCTACAATGCCCTGCAGCCCAAAAAAGTGCTTCCGGTTTATCAACCCGCCGACTTTAATTCAGAATTGGTAGATAGCACCCTGGTCCATGTTAAAAAATACCATACCATTGCCGACTTTTCACTTACGAATCAAAACGGCAAAATCATAACCCAGGATTTTTACAAAGATAAAATCTATGTAGCCGACTTCTTTTTTACCACCTGCCCTACCATATGTCCGGTGATGACCAAAAACATGGCCTATTTACAGGGCCAAATTGTAAATGATGAAGATGTGCTGTTATTGTCTCATTCCGTCACTCCGGATATTGATTCTGTGCCCCGGCTTAAAAAATACGCCTTGGAAAAAGGGGTTTTAGACAAGAAGTGGAATTTGGTAACCGGGGATAAAAAACAGATTTATGAACTGGCAAGGAAATCTTATCTGGCCGTAAAAACTGATGGTGATGGCGGGCCATTTGACATGATTCATACGGAAAATTTTATTTTGATCGACAAAGAGCGAAGGATAAGAGGAACCTATGATGGAACCAAAAGAGAAGATATGGATAAATTAATGCAAGACCTGGAGGTTTTAAAAATGTCTTACCTCAATTGAAATCCTAATACCCATTAATCCTAACTGCTTCGTCAAAGAAATCTGATCTTTTTCTTTTTTTACTATTTGCCCCAAAACCTCATCTTTTTCCATTATTTTTGTCCTTACTTAAAATCAATCTAAATAAAAATTGGTTACGACTATTGCACATTTAAAACGAGGTGAAAAGGGAATTATCAAAGAATTTACCAAGGGACTTCTCCCTATAAAACTACTTGAATTAGGTTGTCTTCCCGGAAATGAAGTAGAATTGATACAAATAGCCCCTCTTAAAGATCCTATTTATATAAATGTTAATGGTTCCCACATTGCGATTAGGCGATCTGTTGCCCTTCAAATAGAATTAGATCGCATTGAAGACCCCGGTGTATTATGAGTAAAAGTATTAATGTTGCGCTTATTGGTAATCCTAATACTGGAAAAACCTCAGTTTTTAATCAGTTAACGGGTCTCAATCAAAAAGTAGGTAATTACCCGGGTATAACCGTTGAAAAAAAAGAAGGGGTCTGTAAACTAGCGAGGGGTGTTAAAGCTCATATCCTTGACCTGCCCGGCACATACAGTCTTAATACGACTTCCCTGGATGAAAGTGTAGTTGTAGAATTACTTCTCAATAAGAACGACAAAGATTTTCCCGATGTTGCAGTGGTAATCAGTGATGTTGAAAATTTAAAAAGAAACCTTCTGATATTTACCCAGATAAAAGATTTAAAAATTCCCACCATCTTAGTCATCAATATGTCCGATAGAATGCCCAAAAAGGGTATTACCCTGGACCTATCACTGCTGGAAGAAAAATTAAATACAAAAATTGCCCTGGTTAGTACCCGAAAAGGTACCGGGATAGATCGAATTCGGGAATTGATTGCAGATTATAAAAATTTGTCGGTTAAACCGAATGTTAACGCCTCGGTAATAGCACCGGAATATTTTGAAAGATTACAGCAGACATTTCCCAACGAAGATCTCTATAAGTTGTGGCTTGTAATTACGCAGGATGTTAATTTTATGCCTATAGAGAAAAAAGCGGTAAAAGATACCTCTTCCTTTGCCACTATGACCAAGCCTGAATTAAAAAGATTGCAGCAGAAAGAGACCATTCTGCGGTATCAATTTATAAATGGTGTTTTAAAAGAGACCTATAAAGTTGACAGGAATGCGGCAAAAGGATTTAGAGCAACTGTAGATCGGATTTTAACACATAAAGTATTCGGTTACTTAATTTTCCTGGTCATTTTACTGACCATTTTTCAAGCTATTTACGACTGGAGCAGTATTCCAATGGATTTTATAGACGAACAATTTGCTGCAGCAAGTAACTGGATAAAAGCTACTATGCCACCCGGAGTGTTTACTAATCTAATAGCCGAAGGTATCCTGGCGGGAATAGGAGGAATTGTTATATTCATTCCTCAGATCGCCTTTTTGTTTTTATTTATTGCGCTCCTGGAGGAGTCCGGATATATGAGCAGGGTGGTCTTTCTAATGGATCGGGTAATGAGACCATTTGGATTAAGTGGAAAAAGCGTAGTTCCGTTAATCTCCGGAACCGCATGTGCAATTCCAGCCGTAATGGCCACTCGTAATATTGAAAACTGGAAAGAACGACTTATCACCATTTTGGTAACCCCCTTTGTTACGTGTTCGGCCCGACTTCCGGTTTACCTCATCATAATTGCCCTTGTTATTCCCGAAGGTAGAGTTATAGGTTTGAGCTATCAGGCGCTGACACTTACGCTGTTATATTTAATTGGCTTCGGTGCTGCAATTATATCGGCCATGATCCTTAATAAAGTGCTGAAGATAAAAAGCAGATCCTTTTTTATGGTAGAAATGCCCAGCTATAAGATACCTCTACTAAAGAACGTTGCCTTTACTGTTGTGGAAAAGACTAAAAGTTTTGTATACGGTGCCGGTAAGATTATCCTGGCTATTTCAATTGTCTTATGGTTTTTAGGTTCAAATGGTTACTCCTCCAACTTTCAGAATGCAGATGACATTGTTAATGGGAGAATTAAAACAGAAGGTTTAAACAGCTACAATACCACTAACATTACGAATGAATTACAGGACTACGAATCAGCTTTAAGAAACGGGGCAAAACCATCCCAAATGAGAGAGAGTGATTTAAATGATTCGTTAAAGCAAAAAGAAGCTGTGCTTTTTGAAAAAGCTCGCAAACACGAAATTGCGGGCTTCAAACTGGAAAATTCCTATATCGGCAATATTGGTAAAGCCATTGAACCCGCAGTGGCACCCTTGGGATATGACTGGAAAATAGGGATTGCAGTTCTGACTTCTTTTGCAGCCCGGGAAGTTTTTGTTGGAACTTTAGCAACTATCTATAGCGTTGGAAACGATGAAGAGGATACGATTAAACACAGAATGGCATCTGAGATAAATCCCGTGACCAAAAAACCTTTGTTTGACCTGGCATCGGGTATTTCATTGCTCCTGTTTTATGCTTTTGCCATGCAGTGTATGAGTACATTGGCCATTGTAAAACGTGAGACCAATAGCTGGCGTTGGCCCATGGCCCAATTGGTGTTTATGAGTGTTTTTGCGTATATTGTTGCTTTAATTGCCTATCAGGTTTTGAAATAAAATGAGCGTTTTACAATCCATATTGGTTTATCTGACTTTGGCCATCGCCATATTATATCTGGCCAAAAAATACTTCCTGCCTAAGCGCTTGTTTTCTTCTAAAAAAACGACCAAAGGTGCATGTGGGGAGGATAATTGCGGATGCCATTAAGCCTAAACCATATTGGCAATAAAAGAATAAAACAATAAACCCCAGCCTATTATCAATAACAGCCCTCCGAGTGGGGTAACAGGCCCCAGGAATTTAAAAGATTTTCCTTTTGAGGCGCTTATGGCTAATGCATATATGCTAAATGAAAAAAGTATAGTGCCTAAAATAAAGCAGTAGGCCATATTTTTCTCTAAAGAAGTGGTAAAACCCAGGTTGAATCCCAGTATCAACAACAAAATAGCATGATACATCTGATACTTTACCCCTGTCTCAAAACTCTTGAGTTGAGCTACCGAGAGGGATTTCTTTAAGGCGTGGGCTCCAAACGCACCAAACACTACAGCAAGCAAACCAAATAAGGCCCCTAATAATTGAACGAGTAGAATAGTTTCCATATTAGTTTTAAATATACAGATAGTCATGGAATACCTCAACTTCCTATCCATAAAAAACCCATCAGCTAAATACCGATGGGTCAAATTTCCAGTATTAAATTTTATATCTGGCTCATCCCTCCGTCAATCGCAAGCTCTATACCATTTACATAACTCGCATCATCTGAAGCAAGGAAAAGGACTGCATTGGCAATTTCCTGAGATTCTCCAAAGCGTTTTAAGGGGTTAGAAGCTGCGAACCCTATTAATTCAAGTGAACGGGAGTTGTTTACTTAATCGGATAATAAGTAGTATGGAATTTTACTTTTAGAGCGATACCCTGATTTCTTTATCCCCTTCTACTTTGAATGCACATTCACTGTATTTTGGTGGTCCGAACATTTTCATTTTACCAATAGAAAAACAAATAGGCTCTTTCGGGATCCCTATCCAGTTGGTATCTAATTCGTCGTCCCCGTCTTCATCATGAAAAATTGCAAGTGCATACTCCCCATCAGGTAAATCTTCTATGATTACCCATGTATTGCCCTGTTGCGCTTTACTACTACCACCCGAAAACATTTTATCTGAATCCAAAAAACTATCAGCACTGTCGTATACTGCTACAAGTACGTTACCGCTGTCGCTCTTAACCCCAGCAACATCCACTGAAAGTTTGTTCTGGGAAAATAACATGAGCGGCAAAAGCAGTAGATTTAGGAAAAGTAATTTCATAAGATTAAAAATTAGGAATTTGTACTAGTAACTCTTTTTTACTGATTTAATTGTATCTGTTGAGAAGCTATTTTTTCTTCGAGGTAAAGATATAACTCTTTTGTTTTAACGGAATCAGACAAATTGATAAAAACCAGGAGGGAATCGTTGTATGTTAATCTAATCTTTTGATGATTTAAGTTGTCTACATAAACATTTACCAATTTTTCTTCATTTAATGAATCTTTAAAAATCCCTTTTTCCTTCTCCCAGGCCGAAAATCCGTTTTTACGCTCCAAAGAGGGTATCTTACCTACCATAAACACCTCATTCATGCTACTAAAAGGCAATTCCATATAATATATTCCTGATAAAATCTGTATGCTATCTGGTTTCTTCCTTATCCAATTCTTATAATGTGCCAGGAAAACCAGTACACAGACAATTACGGTCAGGACTATTAGTAAATTCCATAACCATTGTCTTTTTTTCCCTTTCATAACCTATTTGTTTTCCACTTACTTGCGGTATTTTTCAAACCATGCAATAGTATGGGCAATTTTTGTTATTAAATTACTGGGCTTATTTGCAATTCCATGACTTGCCCCCGGGATTTCCACTAAGACAGTTTCAATCTTTCTCAATTTTAATGCATGATAAAGCTGCTTCGCTTCACTTGGAGGTGTCCTTAAATCTTCCATCCCTACCATGACCATGCTTGGAGTTTCTATATTACCAACGAGTGATAATGGAGAAAAATTCCAGTATCCTTCAAAATTTTCCCAAGGCTGACCAGGATAGCGCGAATTGGCATAACCAAAATAATTGTCTGCTACAAGGGTTTTACTTATCCAGTTCATCACCGGTTTTGCTACTACGGCAGCTTCAAACCTATTATTTTTACCAATAATCCATGCGGTCATTATACCTCCTGCGCTCCCGCCGGTTACAAACAATTGATCCTCATGGGCAATGCCTTTTTTTATACAATAATCAACACCATCCATTACATCATTATAATCCTCTCCCGGATAATTATTGAATAAAAGATTTCCAAATTCTTCCCCATAACTGGTACTCCCTCTGGCATTGGGATAAAAAACGATATAACCCGCTGACGCGTATAGCTGTATTTCTGCAGAAAACCGATCCCCATAATTTAGAACCGGTCCGCCATGATTTTCAACCAAAAACGGATACTTTTTATTCTCGTCGTAATCCGGAGGATAGACCACCCAGCCCTGAATTTGTCTCTGGTCAACAGAAGATTCGTACCAAACTTCTTCAACCTTGCCCAAATCCCTGTAATCAAAAAGTGCTTTATTGAGCGACGTAATTTTAGTTGTTTTTTTAGATTTTCCATTCACTATTGCAAGCTCAGCGGGATATGCCGGCCTGCTATGGGTATAAGCTAAATTTCCTCCACTGGAAGCACTGAAAGATCCACCTGCATAGGGTCGCCCTATGGAAGTTCCCCCAAGGTTATCGGCTAGTTTTGTAATTTTTCCATCCAATGTTATGTGACTTATTTTCGTATTCCCTTTATCATCATAGGAAATATAAAGACCGCTACTTTTTTCGTCCCAAATCATGTTCTTTATACTTCTATCCAGGGTTTCAGATATCACCCTCTTGGAAGTTCCATCAATATTCATGATCTGCAATTTTGTAACCTGATAGGTTTGTACTTTATCCTCGAATCCCAAATAAGCAATATACTTACCATTTGGAGAAACGACCGGGCTTTTATCCGGCCCTTGCCTATCTGTTAGAACTTGTATTCGTCCGGTGGCAACATCGGCCTCATAGATCTCACTGTTCCTAAAATCATATTCCCAATTTTCGGTCCTGTTTGCGGAAAAATAAATCTTATCGCCTTGTGCAGACCATGTGAGCTGGCCCCTGTGATGAAAATCGTCTGATGTTATCTGACGAATTGCCCCTCCCTGCGCCGGAATTACAAAGATGTGATTGAATCCGGGCTTGATGTATCCCCGTGCCCCTCCCTGCGCCGGAATTACAAAGATGTGATTGAATCCGGGCTTGATGTATCCCCGGCCATCTGCCTCATGATAAAGCCTGTCTGTAATCCTGGGTGGTTCAGCCCATTGCGCACCTTTAGGCTTCGATGGAATTTTTGCAATGACAGGAGGCTTTTTTTCTACATTCATTGAAAACGCCAGTTGGTCTCCTTTTGGAGACCATGTTAGAGAACCGGGGCTAAAAGGAAGCTGACTTATTCTTGCCAACTTATTACTCTCCAGCCAGTACATATAAATTTCTGCGCCTTCGGTGGTGGTGCTAATAAATGCAATCCTATCTCCATTAGGTGACCACCTGGGGCTATGTTCACTCGCTTCACATGAAGTTAGTTTTTGATGCCCGGAGCCATCCGATTTAACAATCCAAAGATTTCCATCAGCCTTATCCTTCATAATGTCAAATCCCATCCTTCTATAAACTATCCTGGAACCATCGGGGTCTATTTGAGGGTCAGAAACATATTCAAGCTTATATACGTCCAGATAACTGAATTCTTGCTTTTGGGCAGAAACCTGCATTCCAATTCCTATTAACAGTATCATAAAAAATATTCTACTAAACATCATAGTGTGAAATTTTCAAATTCGCTTTAAACTTAATCATTAACCTGCATTAATACAATGTGTGGATAATCCTTTATTCATAGCTCCGAACTTTTAGAAAAAGAAAGCAATAGGTGTTAAAATTATGGGTTAAAATTAGTACCTTTATTGTTACGGCCTTTTTTTAAAAAGGTAGCCATAAACACTTGTTTTATACTGATTTTAAATTCAAAACAACTACCAAATGCTATTACCGGAAGACCTGATAAATGTTAAAAAAAGGAAGGACCTGATTGCTTTGGCCGAACAAAAGGAAATTAATATTTCCAAGGTTCTTAATCTTCTTAGATATGAAGAAGAATTAAAGCTACTTCAACAAGAATTAGTGAATTTACAGCGCTGGGTAACCAAACGAAAACTCAGGGTCGCTATTATTTTTGAAGGCAGGGATGCAGCCGGCAAAGGTGGAGCTATAAAACGTTTTACGGAACATCTAAATCCAAGATCAATGCGAGTTGTCGCATTATCCAAACCTACTGATGTAGAGCGGGGACAATGGTATTTCAGGAGGTATATTAAAGAGCTTCCAAATCCGGGTGAGATTGTTTTTTTCGATAGAAGTTGGTACAACAGGGCTGTGGTAGAACCCGTAATGGGGTTTTGCAATAAACATGAATATGAACAATTCATGGTTCAGGTACCCGGTTTTGAACATATGCTCTACGAAGATGGTGTCCAACTTGTAAAGTTTTGGTTTTCGATCTCCAAAAAAGAACAGAAAAAACGAATAGAGAGCAGGTTGCTAAATCCGTTGAAAATATGGAAATTCAGTCCGGTAGATAAAAAAGGTCAGGCCCTGTGGGACAAATACAGCTATTACAAAGAACAGATGTTTTCTAAAACTCATACTACATTTAGTCCCTGGATTATAGTTAAGGCAAATAACAAGAAAACAGCCCGGCTCGAGAGTATTCGCTATGTACTTTCGAAATTTGATTATACCCGAAAAACGAAACACAAAACAACTATATTACCGGATCCTAACATTATCCTCAGATATTACCGACATATTGAACAAATCGATATATAGATTATGAAGACGAAAGAAACTAAGATGATTGAGCTTAATGAAGATGAAATCGCCCTTCTTAACTCACCCCTGGGATTGAAAAGTTTATTTTCTGAAAAGAAGACAAATATTGAAAAGGCACTTCGCCTGGCCAAGCATGAATTAAAATTTAAAGAACTCCAGACAGAACTCATTAAACTTCAAAATTGGGTAATTGCAAAAAATAAAAAAATAGTGATCATTTTTGAAGGACGAGATGCTGCTGGTAAAGGTGGTGCAATAAGAAGGATTACAGCACATATTAACCCACGGCAATACAGGAAAGTTGCTTTACCAAAACCTACGGTTGAAGAACGGGGACAATGGTATTTCCAGCGCTATGTAAACAGACTTCCCAAACCGGGAGAAATGGTCTTTTTTGACCGCAGTTGGTATAACAGGGCTGTAGTTGAGCCCGTGAATGGTTTTTGCACCAAGCCACAGTATCAAAGTTTTATGAACCAGGTCAACAGTTTTGAAAGAATGATCATGGATTCGGACACCCATTTAATCAAATTTTATTTTTCAATTACAAAGGAAGAACAAGCACGACGATTTAAGGAAATCAAATCCGATCCTCTAAAAAGGTGGAAAATGACTGATGTTGACCGCAAGGCCCAGGAATTGTGGGATGAATACACGGCTTTTAAGGTGAAAATGTTTGAACACACAGATCTAAAGAATTCTCCATGGGTAATTATCGATGCGGACAGAAAAACAGACGCCAGAATTAAAGCCCTAAGCTATATTATAGAAACAATCCCCTATGAAATAGTAGAAGAGGAAGAATTTAAATAAGATTATTTCAGAATATTGTATCTTTACATTAGGATCACAATGGTAAAATTAGTTTCCATAGCAGCTGCTTTTCTTATTCTTGTACAAAGTTTTAATATTTGTATCAGTGATCTCTTTGATCTCACCGATTTAATTGAACATGCCAGGTTTCATTCGGAGAAATACGGCGATAACTTCTTTGTCTTTCTCTCAAAACACTATGGAGAGCTCGAGGCAGATCACAACAAACAACATACAGAAGAAGAAAAAGATCACGAAAAATTACCATTTCAGGACCAGCCGCATATGGCACTTCTTTCCGCTTTCGTAGTAAAAGATTTGCAGGCTTACCAAATAAAGCCCGCGGATGATATAGTAACATCTACGGCCAATTTCTTTTATCAGGCTTCATATTCCAACTTCGAGCAAGAAGGCCCTTTTCAGCCCCCCCGCGCTGCATAATTCATATTGGTTTATTTAATTAAGAGGCATAATTTTTTCTATGAATTATGCATGATTATCAATCATTATACCACGGGTTATGTTATCACGTATTATTGAATTTAGTCTTAAGAAAAAGTCCATTATCCTAATACTCACCACCTTTCTAATCGGTTTTGGGTTGTATTCTCTATTCCATATATCTATTGGGGCGGTTCCCGATGTTACCAATAACCAGGTTCAGGTGATCACAACTTCCAGAAGTTTGTCTACCCAGGATATGGAGCAATTTATTACGTATCCGGTGGAACTCGAAATGGCCAATTTACCCGGGGTACAGGAAATCAGGTCTATTTCCAAATTCGGACTTTCGGTGGTAACTATTGTTTTTGACGAAAATATGGGTACTTATTTGCCCAGGCAGTTGATCGCTGAAAAAATTAAATCAGCATCGGAAAAAATTCCGGAAGGATTTGGTAGTCCGGAGATGGGACCTATAACCACAGGGCTAGGTGAAATTTATCAGTACATTCTGGATATAAAGCCGGGATACGAGGGAAAATATACAACAACAGACCTCAGAACAATACAGGATTGGCTGGTAAAAAGGCAACTCTCAGGTATTCCGGGCGTTGTTGAAGTAAATACCTGGGGTGGCTTTCTAAAGCAATATGAAGTTGCAATTAGTACGGAAAAGCTAAATGCAATGAACATTACTGCTAAAGAGGTAATCAAGGCTCTGGAAATGAATAATAGTGTTACCGGAGGGGGCTATATAGAAAAAGTAAATCAAGCTTATTTTATTCGTGGAGAAGGGTTGGTCTCTTCTTTACAAGACATAGAAAATATTGTAGTTAAAAATATAAATTCAATCCCAATCTATATAAAGGATGTTGCCGAAGTAGGATTTGGGAGTGCCACCCGTTTTGGTGCTATCACTGCCAATGGAGAGGGCGAAAAAGTTCTTGGTCAGGTAATGATGCTAAAAGAAGCCAACTCTAAAGAGGTCATAGATGCAGTAAGAGAACGTGTTTCTGCAGTCTCCAAAACCTTACCTGAAGGGATACAAATCAATGCTTTCCTGGATAGAAGTGAACTTATAAGTAAGACAACGTTTACCGTCACTGAAAACCTGATTTTCGGATGTTTGATCGTAATCTTCGTTGTGGTCTTATTATTGGGCAATTTAAGATCCGGGTTGGTGGTCGCCTCTGTAATTCCGCTTAGCTTACTTTTTGCTCTTTCATTGATGTATGTATTTAAAGTGGATGCCAATTTAATGAGCTTAGGTGCTATTGATTTTGGAATTATAATAGATGGTGCGGTGATCATTGTAGAGTACATTGCCTTTCAAATAACCCGTAAAAGCAAACAGTTGAGCGGGTTATCCATATCTGAAAGAATAAGATTAAAGGATAGGATAACCTTCCAGGGTGCATCCAAGATGATGAACTCAGCAATTTTTGGACAGCTTATTATCTTAATTGTTTTTATCCCCATCCTTTCGTTAAGCGGTGTTGAAGGAAAAATGTTCATGCCCATGGCACTAACCTTTAGTTTTGCTCTTATTGGCGCAATGATCCTTTGTTTTAGCTATGTCCCTGTAATGGCTTCCTTATTTCTAAAGCCGTCTGACACTTCCAAAAAGAATATCTCATTTCAATTAATGCACCGAATTAGAAATTCTTTTGATCCTATGATACAAAAAGCATTTGGACATAAGAAAATAGTGTTAGGCATTGCGGCCCTTTTACTTTTCCTAACTATTCCTCTCTTTATTTCACTAGGAGGCGAGTTTGTTCCCACCCTGGATGAAGGTGATTTTGTAATACAACCTGTATTAAAAACTGGCACCTCACTGAGTAAAACGGTTGAAACGACCACACAGATAGAGGAAATTCTATTGCATAATTTTCCTGAAGTAAAACAAGTGGTTACGAGAATTGGAGCGGCGGAAGTTCCAACAGACCCCATGTCTATGGAAGAAAGTGATGTCATCATAATCTTAAAATCCAAAAAGGATTGGGTATCCGCCGACACTAAGGATGAGCTGGCCAATAAATTTAAAGAGGCCTTATCAATTTTGCCGGGCATGGAGGTGGAGTTTACTCAGCCCATTGAAATGAGGTTTAATGAACTAATAACCGGAGTAAGAGCAGATATTGCAATCAAAATCTTTGGTGAAGATTTGGAAGTCTTAGCTAAAAAATCGTGAAAAAATCGCACGATATGGCCTTAATATTCAGGAATTGAATGATATGGTTGCCATGGGATTTTCCGGAAAAAAAGTGGGAAGTATTTATGAAGGTGAAAAGCGTTTCGATTTGGTAGTTCGCCTTACTTCTGCAAACAGGCAGAATATTGATAATCTTAAAAATTTATATGTCGATTTGCCTGTTAAAGGTAAAATTCCTTTAAGCGAACTTGCTGAAATCACCTACCAAAAAGGAGCAGCCAAAATATCAAGAGATGATACCAAAAGGAGAATCGTAGTGGGAGTAAATGTTAGAAACCGTGATTTGCAATCTGTAGTAGATGATATCCAGGAATTAATAAATGAACAAATTGAGCTGCCTGCAGGATACACCATAAATTATGGGGGTCAATTTGAAAATCTTCAAAGTGCCAGATCAAGATTAATGGTTGCTGTGCCTATTGCGTTGGTATTGATTTTTGTGCTACTCTATTTGGCTTTTAAATCCATTAAAGAGACACTGATGATTTTTACTGCAATTCCTTTGGCTGCAGTTGGCGGTGTATTCTTATTATGGATAAGAGATTTACCTTTCAGTATTTCAGCGGGGGTAGGGTTTATTGCTCTTTTTGGTATCGCTGTTCTAAATGGAATTGTATTAATAGAGCATTTTAAAGAATTGAAAATTGAAAATTTTGAAAACATGGAATCGTTAATTATTCAGGGAACCAAAGATCGGATGAGAGCTGTATTACTAACAGCTTCTGCGGCCGCTTTAGGGTTTCTGCCAATGGCAATATCCACCAATGTAGGGGCAGAAGTACAACGTCCTTTGGCAACCGTGGTAATAGGTGGATTGGTAAGTGCAACACTATTAACATTGATTGTTCTCCCCATATTGTACAGCATTTTCAGTACCCCGGGAAAAGTAGATCTAAGTATTCCATTTAAGAATACGAAAACAAATATCCTGCCCATTTTGCTTGTCTTATTTACCCCTTTATTAAATGCACAGGAAAATGAATATTCCCTGGACGGATTATTGCATATAGCAGTCGAAAACAATGCAGGGCTCAAAGCAGATTCACTGAAGGTCAGCAAATCAGATGCTCTGATATCCAGTGCTTTTTCCTTTGATAAAACACAGCTTTTTTATGAGTATGACCAAAATAACCTAACCTTGGGTAATCTGCCTTTAAACGTTTATGGCGTACAACAAGATCTGCTTTTTCCCACGGTTTATTTCTCAAGAAAAAAATTAAATAAATCAAATCTTAGTGTTGAATCCAGTGTTTATGAGATCCAAAAGAAAAATTTAAAAAAAGAGGTCACTTCCAGGTTTTATGAATATCAATTTGCTAAAGAGAAGGAGTTAATTTATAGACAAATAGACAGTCTTTTTAAGAATTTCGCCGCCATTGCGGTACGACGTTTTGAACTAGGCGAAACTAATTATTTAGAAA
Source organism: uncultured Eudoraea sp. (assembly GCF_947258925.1). Classification (GTDB taxonomy): domain Bacteria; phylum Bacteroidota; class Bacteroidia; order Flavobacteriales; family Flavobacteriaceae; genus Eudoraea. The sequence goes on from NZ_CAMYKG010000034.1 coordinate 15,807, forward strand.
AAATAACCTCTCAATCCAGACAGAAACAAATTCAAATTAAATTAGAGCAGGCCGAACAGGATGTTGTCCTTGCCTATGGAAATCTAGTGAAAATGGTACAGACCGAAGATAGCATCCTTATAGGCAGGGCGAAACAGAAAAAAGTTAGGCTAAGCCCAATAAACCTTGAAAACAGCTTGGAACTTGAATATTATGCTAACAGGGTGAACCTTTTTGACAATCAACGGAAATATGAAAAGCAGCTTTTATTACCCGATCTGAGCTTGAGTTACTTTCAGGGATCCAACAGCAGTCTTTCAAAAAATTTATATGGCTATTATGTGGGGTTTAAAATTCCGCTGTTGTTTTTTGGACAGTCTTCGAAGATCAAAGCGTCCTCAATAGCCCGCGAAATTGCCATTGAACAATCTAATGAATACCAGGTTGTATTGAATACGCAGTATATGGCACTAAATGCAAAACTGATAAAGCAGGAAAAGGCCCTAAAATATTATGAAGAAGAAGGTACCATGCTGTCCGATGAAATTTTAAAAACGGCAACACTTAGTTTTAAAAATGGTGAAATCAACTATTTCCAGTATATCTTAAGTCTTGAAAACGCCTATGAAATTAAACTGGACTATCTAAATAGTCTTAATAACTACAACCAAACCGTTATTGCTATTAACTATCTAACTTATTAAAACCTAAGCCATGAATCGATATATATATTATTTCTTCGCATTTGCGTTAATTATGAGTTTTTCGAATTGTAAAAATGCGGAGTCCAATAATTCTGAGGATTCTCAAACTTCAATGAAGCTTGAAGACAATTTAATTGAACTTACGAGTGACCAATTCGAGAAAAACGCTATGGTTATTGGGAGCCTTGAAGAAAA
>NZ_CAMYKG010000034.1:16711-44199 GCF_947258925.1 uncultured Eudoraea sp.
CCTTGAAGAAAAGCCTTTTCCAGAACTAGTTAAGGCCAATGGATCTATAGATGTGCCTCCAGCCAACAGAGCTGTGGTAAGTGCGACCATGGGAGGGTACATTAAAAGTACCCATTTGCTCATTGGTGATTTTGTAACTAAAGGGCAGGCACTTGTTAAAATTGAAAACCCTGAGTTTGTTAGCCTGCAACAAGAATATTTAGAGATAAAAGAACAACTGGCCTATTTGAAATCCGAATACGACCGTCAGCAAATCCTGAGAAAGGAAAACATCTCATCGCAAAAGGTCTTTTTAAAAGCAGAAAGTGAATTCAAAAAAGCAGAAGCAACATATAATGGGCTTCAAAAACAACTAAAGATCCTTAATTTTTCCCCAGCTGAAGTTGAGAGAGGAATTATAACTACGACCTCCACATTGTATGCGCCCATTAGTGGGAGTATTACTAAAGTCAATGTAACACTGGGCATGTATGTTTCACCGGCAACGCCCATTATTGAAATCGTGGATATTGACCATATTCATTTGGAACTATCTGTTTTTGAAAAGGACATTATGAAGATTCACAAGGGCCAGGAAATTAAATTTCGAATTCCGGAAACATCATCTACAGAATATTTGGCAACAGTATATCTGATTAGTAATGCTATTGAAGAAAACAGGACAATAAAAGTACATGGACATTTAAAAGATTCGACTAAACATAAATTTCTAACAGGAATGTTTGTAAATGCCTCCATAATTACGTCAGATAAGATAGAAAGGAGTATACCTTCAGAGGCGGTTGTAAATATCGATGGAGCCTCATACCTCTTATTGCTAGAGTCTAGGACGAAAGAAACATATAATTTTAAACCGGTAAAAGTTCAAGTAGGAGAAGAGTATGATGGCTACACTGCAATTGAAAATTTCACCGACTTTCCTTCAGATTCAAGAATTTTAACAAAAGGGGCTTTCTCGCTAATAGGTGAATAATCCATAAACGAAAAAGCATCTGTTAAACTACAGTAAATTAGCTTAAACCAACATCTAATGCCATCATAATGATGAAGCCGCCAATAAAGCCCATGGTCGCAATATCTGTGTATTTATCCTGTTGCGTCTCAGGGATAACCTCTTCAACAACAACAAAGATCATCGCTCCCGCAGCAAAAGATAAGGCATAAGGAAGTATAGGTTGGAAGGTAAGCACAGCCCATGCGCCCAGAACAGCAGCGATGGGCTCCACCATAGCAGAAGCTTGTCCGTAGGTAAAACTTTTAAGCCTGCTTAAACCCTGTCTTCTCAATGGCATGGCTACCGCAAAACCTTCGGGAAAATTTTGTAGCCCTATCCCAAGTGCCAATGCTACGGCGCCACCAATATTTGCTCCTTCAAACCCGGCAGCCACCCCGCCAAAGAGTACCCCTACAGCCAGGCCTTCAGGAATATTGTGTAAGGTAATGGCAAGGGTAAGAAGTGTGGTTTTATGCCAGGGTGTCTTTATCCCTTCACTCTCCTTGAAATTAATATGTATATGCGGTAAAACCTTGTCCAACCCATATATGAAAACAGCGCCAAGTAAAAATCCTATTGCCGCCGGGATAACCTTCACAAAACCTTCTCCCGGACTCATTTCAATCCCTTCCATCAAGTACTGCCCTATTCATGGTCTTAAAAAAGAAGACCAGACTGGCCCCTAATGCGGTAAGTAACCACGTAAAGAGGGTTGCGTAAAAAGCTGCCAAAATAGGATTGATCGTTTCGAAATAACTGATAACATTTTCTATCATTACTATATTTTTTTAACATATAAATTATTAGCTATCTGCTGGGAAAGATGCAATTCCCTTTGATCGACGAGAATGTGCAATGAATTATCAAACTCCTCTTTATCGAGAATCTTTATTTCGTTGCCAAGTGCTATCTTGTTTTTATCGAGGAATCTTAGGAATACAGCAGAGGAATCCTTTACCCCAACACAAATTCCTGTAGAACCAATGGACAATTGACTTAACAATAAATTGTCGCGTTCCAGGAACTCACCATTTTTTCCCGGAATCGGGTCTCCATGGGGATCGAACTTTGGATAATTCAACAACTCATCCAGTTTGTCAATTAGTTTTTCACTTTCAATATGCTCTAATTGTTCCGCAATCTCATGAACCTCATCCCAATTAAAATCCAATTTTTCAACCAAAAAAACCTCCCATAAACGATGTTTTCTAATAATTGACAAGGCCATTTTAGTTCCGAGATCAGTCAATGATACGCCCTGATATTTTTTGTAGTTGACCAATCCTTTTTCCGATAATCTTCTCATCATATCGGTCACGGAAGAAGGTTTGGTTTCCATCCGTTCAGCCAGGGCATTGGTTGATATTACTCCCACCCCTTCCAAACCCAGATGAAATATGGCCTTAATATAATTTTCCTCAGAATGGGTCATAAAAAAATTTTACCAAAAATACATTTTTATTAATTAAAACAAATATTTAGATTTGTCTAAATTTATTATTCGAATAAAATAAATTGTTTTGTATCATTCTATCAGGATTATAGCTTTTCTATTACTTTGTTTAATGGGAATCTCCAATATGTATTCTCAAAAGAACACTATTAATGGGATTGTCCTGGACGGAGGAGAACCCTTAGCCTTTGCCAATATTGTCATTCAGGGAACAAAAATAGGTTCATCTGCCGATGTGAACGGTCAATTCACAATTAATAATATTCCTGACGGCAGCTATACAATAAAGGTATCTGCTTTAGGCTATATCAGTAATTACCGGGAAGTAACTCTAGATAATAATCAAATATTGTCACTCACCATATCATTGCTGAATTCAGCGGAAGAATTAGATGAAATGGTCGTTACCGGCACTTTGAAGCCTGTAAATAGATTAGAAACACCTGTCCCGGTAGAAGTCTATAAACCCTCATTTTTTAAAAAAAATCCAACTCCAAGTATTTTCGAATCGCTGCAAAATGTGAATGGAGTTCGGCCACAAATTAATTGTAATGTATGCAATACGGGAGATATTCACATTAACGGACTTGAAGGACCATATACATTGGTTTTAATAGATGGCATGCCCATTGTGAGTGGATTAGGAACGGTATACGGGCTGTCGGGTATCCCAAATTCCTTGATAGAACAGATTGAAATTGTAAAAGGTCCGGCATCAAGCTTGTATGGTAGCGAAGCGGTAGGAGGGCTCATAAACATTATAACAAAGAGCACACTTAGTGCACCGACATTATCCATTGACAATTTTTTAAGTGGCTGGGGGGAATATAATTTGGATATTGGATCCAAAATTGGACTGGGCCGGAAATCAAACTTATTATTAGGTCTAAACTACTTTAAATACGATAACCCCATAGACAACAATGACGATAATTTTACCGATCTAACCCTCCAGGACAGGATTTCATTTTTTCAAAAATGGAGCATGATACGTAAAGAAAATCGTATTTTTTCTTTGGCCGGGCGGTTTTTTTATGAGGACAGATGGGGAGGTGAAATGCAATGGACACCTGAATTCAGAGGTGGCGATGAAATATATGGTGAAAGCATCTATACAAGAAGATGGGAAATATTGGGAAAATATCAATTGCCGTTTAAGGAAAATTTGTTGTTGTCTGCTTCCTATAATGACCATAGTCAAAACTCAACGTACGGGGATGTCGCCTACCTCGCTGATCAGCGAATAGGATTTGGCCAGTTAACATGGGATAAGACCATTGGCAAAAATGATCTTCTGATTGGCAGCGCCTTGAGATATAATTATTATGATGACAATACCCCTGCTACCTCCGCACTTGGTGCCAATGACGCAGATGAAGTCTGGATCCCCAGCTTGTTTATACAGGATGAGATAAATTTTTCAAAAAAACATTCCCTGCTCTCCGGAATCCGTTATGATTATGACAAAAGGCATGGCTCCATATTTACGCCCAGAATAGCTTACAAATGGAAATTTTCAGACAACGACATCTTGCGTTTTAATGCCGGTACCGGCTTTAGAGTTGTAAATCTTTTTACAGAAGAACATGCCGCTTTGACCGGCGCCAGGGATGTTATCATTGCTGAAGACCTAAAACCAGAGCGTTCCATTAATTTTAATCTCAACTTTTTGAAAAAGATTTATAGTAATAATGGCACATTCGTTGGTTTGGATGCCTCAGCATTTTACACCTATTTCAATAATGTTATTCTTCCTGATTACGATACAGATCCTAATGCAATCATCTATCAGAATTTAGACGGCAAATCGGTTTCTAAGGGAGTAAGTGCTAATTTAGATTTAGTATTTCCAATTGGACTTCGAATGCTGTTAGGAGCCACGTGGATGGATGTTAGCAATACACAAAACGGTATCACACAACGTCAAATCCTTACCGAAAGCTATAGTGGTACGTGGAGTATTTCGTATACTTTCAGAGCACTTAATCTTAGCTTTGATTATACAGGGAATCTTTATGGTCCAATGCGTCTACCGCTTTTGAGTGAACTGGATCCCAGACAGGAATTCTCACCAACCTGGAGTATCCAAAATATTCAGTTTACGTATGCAGGATGGAAAGATTTTGAATTCTATGGCGGTATTAAAAACCTTCTTGATTGGACACCTAATCAAGGGAATCCCTTTATAATAGCCAGAGCGAATGACCCCTTTGATAAAAATGTTGCATTCGACAATTCCGGTAATGCCATCCCAACCCCGGATAACCCTTATGGTCTTACTTTTGATCCCAGCTATGTATATGGCCCAAATCAAGGTATAAGAGGATTCATCGGATTACGTTACCAATTGAATTAAAGCACGCTTCATACTTGTTATGTAATTTGTACTTTTGATGTTTTTCAAACTTGTGCAGAAAAACTTCGACTATATAATAATTGGTGCCGGTGCTGCTGGCTTAATGCTAACTGATGCAATTGGAAGCGATCCTTATTTTAAGGATAAGTCGGTATTACTAATAGATAAGGATGCTAAAAAGAGTAATGATCGTACCTGGTGTTTTTGGGAGAAGGGGGAAGGAGACTTCGATACAATTATACATAAGAGTTGGAGTCATATTGAGTTTGCCGGAGAAAAATATCAGGGATCTTATGAAATAGCCCCCTATACCTACAAGATGCTTCGCGGTATTGATTTTTATAATTACTATTTTGATCGCATCGGCGGTTACAAGAATGTCTTATTTTCTCAGGCGCTTGTCTCAGGAATAAAAGATCATACTGAGCATGCGGTTGTAACCACAGATGTTGGGAGCTTTAAAGCAACACAGGTTTTTACCAGCGTTTTTAATTATAAGTCCCTTTACAATCAAACCAAATATCCTGTTTTACAACAGCACTTTATAGGATGGTTTATAAAATCAGAAAAACCTGTATTCAATCCTGAAAAAGCTACTTTTATGGATTTTTCAATACCTCAAAAGGGCAATACCCGATTTATGTATGTATTGCCATTTTCGGAAACCGAAGGTTTGGTTGAGTATACGCTATTCTCCACTGATACATTAGCTGAAGAAGATTATGAAAATGCTATAAAAGATTATATAAGAGAAAAACTGCAGTGCCCGAATTATGAGATCATAGAAAAGGAAAAGGGAAATATCCCAATGACCTGCTATAATTTTTCCGTAAACAATAGCGGTAATATTTTAAACATAGGTATCGCCGGAGGCTGGGCCAAACCCAGTACGGGATATACCTTTATGAGTACTAAACGAAAGATTAGTGAATTAGTCATTTTTCTCAAAAAGAATAAGTCACTAAGTTCTTTTAATGCCAAAACCCGGTATTGGTATTATGACCTGCTTTTATTGGACATTCTTGATAAAGACAATAATAAAGGGAGGCGTATTTTTGAATCGTTATTTGAAGGAAGTAGTCCACAGCTTATTTTTAAATTTCTGGATGAGGAGACCAATTTAAGTGAAGATCTTCAGATTATTTCAAGTTGTCCTAAAACCTATTTTATCAAAGCACTATTGAACAGAATATTCTAAACTTCCCTGTTCATAAGTTTCGTGCCAAATTCCCGGATAATTCTCTTTTTATCTTGCGGTACTTCTATTTCGTCCAATATTTCAAATGCCAGTTGCGTATAGTTTTTTATTTGATTCCGCGTTTCCTCGGCGGCGCCACTATTTACAAAAATTTCTTTGACCGTCTGTATTTTTTCCTGTGGATCTGTGGGCCTTATGGAAAATAGGTTTTTTAGTTCATTCCGGTCCTCAGATGTAGCCAATTCCAGTGCCTTAAGATATAAGTACGTTTTCTTATTTTCTATGATATCACCCCCGACCTGTTTCCCGAAATTTTTGGGATCTCCGAAGGCATCCAGGTAATCATCCTGCAATTGAAAAGCTATGCCGAGATTAATGCCATAATCATAAATTGCAGTCTGTGATTTTTCTGAAGCCCTGGCAACAATTGCTCCCATTTTCATTGCAGCGGCAACTAATACAGCTGTTTTATATTTTATCATTTTGAGGTAATCCGAAATGGTGACATGGTCACATGATTCAAAATCCATATCATACTGCTGACCTTCACAAACCTCAATAGCTGTTTTACTAAATACTTTTAACAACTGCTTAAATAAATCCGGTTCATAATTTTCTAAATACTGATATGAATTAATTAGCATAACATCTCCTGATAAAATACCAGTATTAATGTTCCACTTTTTATGAACTGTTTTTTCACCTCTTCTTATTGGTGCGGAGTCCATGATGTCGTCATGGACCAAAGAAAAATTATGAAAAACTTCAATTGCAAGGGCAACATCCAAGGCTTCTTCGTAATTGCCGCCAAAAACATCAGTACTTATTAGTGTTAATATCGGTCTGAGCCTTTTTCCCCCCAACTCCATGATATAAGAAATAGGCTCATATAAACTAAGAGGATCTTTGGTGCTGAGCTTTTTTACCAGGTAGGAATTAAAAATTTTCCGAAAGAAATCGATGTCAATCATTAAATTTTTTTTCAAAAATACATTAAAAGCACCCAAAATAAAGTATTTATTTGAACTTACTGTGAAGAAAAGTTGTCTTATTCCGGCGATCTGTTAAAAAATTGTAAAACCTAGGAAACTTTTTATGTTTTTATAGTTTCCTGATTATATTTGCCCCTGCATTATGAAAGACAAAATTTTAACGAAAGCAACGGATCTTTTCTTAAACCTGGGGTTTAAAAGCGTAACGATGGATGATCTTGCGAGTGCCATGGGTATTTCTAAAAAGACCATTTATTCTCATTTTGAGAATAAAACTAAACTAGTGGAAGCCTGTACTATGCACGTTTTTGATTCGGTTTCTTGTGGAATTGATCAAATATGTGCCCTCAAAAAAAACCCAATTGAAGAACTTTATGAGATTAAAAAACTCGTAATGCAGCATTTAAAGGACGAAAAAACCTCTCCGCAATATCAGCTTCAGAAATATTATCCCAAAATTTTCAATACCCTCAGAAATAAACAATTTGATATGATGCACGACTGCGTCGTAAATAATGTAAAGGAAGGAATAAAAATGGGGATTTACAGGGATAATCTGAATATAGAATTTGTTGCCAGGATTTACTTTACCGGAGTTTCGAATATTAAAGATGTTCGACTGTTCCCTGATACCCAGTTCCCGGTGGCAACCCTTATGGACGACTATTTGGAATACCACCTGCGCGGTATAGTCACTCCAGATGGAAGAAAAATATTAAACCAACTAATCAACTCAAATCAGGATTAAATGAAAGTTCAATTCGTAATTTTATTAGCAATTATATCTGTGAAATGCTCCTTTTCACAAGAAATTCCGAAAAGCTTTTCTTTGGATGAAGCTATTGCTTATGCGCTTGAATACAACTACAGTGTCATAAATGCAGATAGGGAAATTCTGGATGCTCAAAAGCAGAAATGGGAGATAATTGCAACCGGCTTACCTCAAATTGACGGTAATCTTAGCTACTTTAATCAGTTAAAACAACCTGTAACTCTTATTCCGGGTGAAATTGTTGGAGGCGAACCCGGCTCCTTCCTTCCAGTGGTATTTGGTCAACAAAATCAGGTTAATGCAACAGCTACCCTGCGTCAGCAAATATTTGATGGTTCCTATATTGTAGGGGTCCAGGCTACTGAGGCTTTTCTCAGATACAGTCAAAATAATAAAGAAAAAACAGATCAGGAAATAAGGAAAGCCGCCATTGAAGCATATGGCAATGTATTACTTGCTCAAGAAACGGTTAATATTCTTGAGAAAAATAAAGCCACACTGGAAAAAAATCTCTATGAAACTGAGAAACTTTATGAGAATGGGCTAGGCGATGAAGAAAGTGTTGAACAACTTCAAATTACGCTGTCATCAACAGTCAGTGCTTTAAAGAATGCAATCCGTTTTGAAGATATTACCCTGCAGATGTTGAATTTAATCATGGGACTACCCATCGAAAATCAAACAATATTAACGGAAAATCTGGATGATCTGGTGGTAAAACAAATAGATTTTAATCTTTTGGATTCTGAATTTAACATGGAGAATAACGTGGATTACAAACTGGTAGCCAACCTCAATGAGCAGCGTTATTATGAATTAAAGCTGGCCAAAAGTAAAGCTTTACCATCACTTAATGCCTTTGTGAATTATGGGGCTTCAGCTTTTAGCAACACCTTTTCTTTTTTTGAGAGTCAACAGAAATGGTTTGCAGCATCTACTTTAGGGTTCGACTTAACCATTCCTATTTTCAGTTCCCTTAATCGGAGCGCAACAACGCAAAGAGCCAAAATAGCTTATGACCAGGCAAAAACGCAACTAACTGAGGCAGAAGAACAAATAAGGCTTCAACTTGAAAAAGCAAAAAGTGATTACATTTTCTCAATTGAAGATTACGAGACCACTAAAAGCAATCTTAACCTTGCCGAACGGATTGAAAAGAAAAACGAAACAAAATATTTTGAAGGACTAGCTACCAGCTTTGAACTGAGACAGGCGCAAATTCAACTTTATACTGCACAGCAAGATTATCTTCAGTCAATGGTAGAAGTAATCAATAAAAAAACAGAACTGGAAACCGTTCTTAATAATTAAACCATCAACTTAGAAACCCGCAAAAAATGAAAAATACGCTTTTACTAATTCTATTTTCACTGATTCTCACATCCTGTGGAAACGGAACTACTAAATCTGTTGAAACCTTAATTGCCGAAGGGAATTTGGAAGAAATTAAATCGAAGAAACAGGAAATTACGGAACAACAAAAAGTATTAAATACAGAGCTTAAGCTTCTGGATTCTGTTATCAATGTTAAGGATAGCGGGTCAAAACTAGCCTTGGTGTCCACTTTTAAAACAGATGTTCAGGCCTTTCAGCATTATCTGGATCTTCAGGGGAATGTTATGACTAAACAAAATGTCCTTATTTACCCTGAAATGCCAGGTACTTTAGTTAAGGTATATGTAAAAGAAGGCCAAAAGGTAAACAAAGGTCAACTTTTAGCCACTATTGATGATGGCGGCATGAGTAGTCAACTTGAACAACTCAAAACCCAGGCTGCACTTGCTAAAACTACTTTTGAACGTCAAAAAAGACTTTGGGATCAAAAAATTGGATCTGAAATTCAATATTTGCAGGCCGAAACAAATTATCAGGCGGTGGTAAACTCTGTTAAACAAGCAGAAAGTCAATTAGCCAAATCAAATATAAGGGCTCCATTCTCCGGAATAATAGATGATGTTATTCAAGAACAAGGAACTGTTGTTTCCCCGGCCAACGGACAAGCCGTCTTCCGTATTGTAAATCTATCTGATATGTATATAGAAGTAGACGTTCCCGAAGGTTATTTAAAAGGGGTAACTGTAGGTAAGGAAGTTAAAATATTTTTTCCAGTTCTTGGAGATAGCATTACTTCTAGAGTAAGGCAAACGGGAAATTTTATTAACCCAACGAACAGATCTTTTCGGGTGGAAATAGCTGTACCTAATAAAAAGGGAAATATAAAACCCAACCTAACAGCTCGTGTACAGATAAACGATTACAGTAGCGATAATGCTATCTTAATTCCGCAAAGTGTAATTTCTGAAAATGCACTGGGAGAACAATATGTTTATCTGGCAACGGAGGTTGATTCCAGCAATATGGCCATAGCAAAAAAACAAATCATAAGCACAGGACAATCTCAAGGGGACTATGTTGAGGTTTTAGGTGGAATTGACCCTGGCGTACAAGTTATATCGGAAGGTGCGCGGAACGTCAGAGAAAACCAGCAAGTAAAAATAATTCAATAACCTTATGAGCAAACAATTAAAAAATACAAATAAGGAATTTAGATTATCCTCCTGGGCTATTGATAACCCTTCGGTCATTTACGTAATGATTGGCATTTTCTTATTTATTGGATTATCCTCTTATTTTTCTATGCCCCGGGAAGATTTTCCTGAAGTAAAAGAAACCAAGATTTATATTAGTAGTGTTTACCCTGGAAATACTGCTGAAGATATAGAGCGACTCCTAACTGATCCTCTGGAAGACAGGCTGAAAAATGTAAGTAACCTTGTGGAAATTACTTCTACTTCACAAGAAGACTATTCAATGATTGTTGTTGAATTTGATGAAGATATTTCTGTTGAAAATGCCAAACAAAAAGTAAAGGACGAAGTGGACAGTGAAAAAGCAGGAGAAGACTGGCCTATTTTCAATGGGGCTAAAGTTGAACCGGATGTTTTTGACCTGAATATATCAGAATCATACCCTATAATGAACGTCAACCTGAAAGGGGATTACCCTGTTGATAAATTAAAGGAATTTGGCAAGTATCTGGAAGATGAAATAGAAGACTTACCGGAGATAAAAGGTGTAGATATCAGGGGGGCGCAGGAAAAAGAAGTAGAAGTGGCAGTTGATATTTATAAAATGATGGCCGCCAAGGTTAGCTTCGATGATGTAATACAAGCCATAAACAATGGGAACATGACCATGTCTGCTGGAAATTTAAACACCAGTGGACAGCGCCGTACCATCCGGATTTTAGGAGAAATTGAAGACCCAGGTGAGCTTGAAAACTTTGTTGTTAAATCAGAAAAGAGCGCGGCTGTTTATCTAAAGGACATTGCTAAGGTTTCATTCAAAGAAGAAGAAAAAACGACCTATGCCAGAGAGCGTGGCAGTAGTGTTGTGATGCTTGATATTAAAAAACGTGCAGGCAAAAATGCAATCACGGCAGCTGATGAGATCAAAGAAATTGTGAAGGAATCAAGGGAAAATTATTTTCCCGCCGATCTGGACGTAAGTATTGCTAATGATTCCTCAAGCCGAACATTAAATCAGGTCGATGACCTCGTAAATAATATAATTTTTGGGATCATTTTAGTGGTTACCGTACTAATGTTCTTTTTAGGTTTTCGCAATGCCCTTTTCGTGGGCTTTGCTATCCCTATGTCTATGTTCATGTCGTTTATGATCCTTTCCGCAATGGGATATACACTGAACACTATGATCTTATTCGGCCTCATTATGGGATTAGGAATGCTGGTTGATAATGGTATTGTTGTCGTTGAAAATGTTTACCGGCTTATTGAAGAAGAAGGTATGACCCGCATTGAAGCGGCTAAAAAAGGTATAGGTGAAATTGCGTTTCCTATAATTATTTCAACTGCAACCACAGTCGCTGCGTTCGTACCATTAGGACTTTGGCCGGGTATTATGGGTGAATTTATGATCTACTTCCCAATTACATTGTCCGTAGTTCTTGGCTCCTCATTGTTCGTCGCCATTTTTATGAATTCTATGCTGGTATCGCAATTTATGGAGGTTGGAGATAAAGAACTTACCCTAAAGCAACTTGTACGCCTGAGCATTATCCTGGGCGGGTTTGGACTCTTTATACTTATTTTCGGTGGTACGGTTCGCGGATTAGGTTCATTAATGATTGTAGTCGCATTATTATTCTGGATTTATAAATACGGACTTAAAAAGGCGGCCTTACAATTTCAAAAGAAATACTTATCCCGGTTTGAAAATTGGTATGAAAATCGCTTAAGGAATGCGCTTAAGGGAAGAAATGTTTATGCTTACTTTGGCTTTACGGTATTCCTGTTAATAACGGCTTTTATTGCTTTTGGGATATCGCTTGGTAGCGGCCGAACGAAAGTGGAATTTTTCCCGGATAACACCCCAAATGAAATTTATGTTTACATAGAATATCCGCAGGGTACTGCTATTGAAAAGACCAATGATATAACCAAAAATATTGAAAAAAGGGTCTATGCTATTGCTGATGATTCTAAGTATATGGATGGTGATAATAATTTTCTGGTAGCTTCGAGTGTATCCCAGGTGGGGAAGGGTGCTGAAAATCCATTTACAGAAGGAGGCTCAGCAGCAGAAATGCCACACAGGGGAAAAATAACCATTTCTATGAAAGAGTATAAGTTCAGGGGTGGCAGAGATACCGAAGGGCTTCGCAAAGAAATTCAGGACGGCTTAAAAGGTATCTATCCCGGATTGGCAATCTCTGTGGAAAAAGACGCTGTGGCTCCTCCTTCAGGTTATCCCATAAATATTGAAATTGAAGGTAAGGATTATGGTGTATTGATTAATACCGCAGAGCAAATGCGAAATTTCCTCAATACAAAGAATATCGCGGGAATTGAAGAACTAAAGATTGATGTAAATACCGGAAAACCCAGCATGGAGGTAACGGTTGATCGGGCAAAAGCCGGAGAGCTTGGAGTGTCCGTGGGGCAGGTAGGACTTCAATTAAGACGTTCCCTGTTTGGAGATAAGGCCGGTATTTATAAGCAGGAAGGTGACGATTATGACATCAATGTACGCTTTAATGAAGACCTTAGATATAATACCAGTGCCTTATTCAATCAGAATGTAATTTTCCGGGACCAGGCAACGGGGCAGATAAAAGAAATCCCTATTTCTGCCGTGGCATCTCACAGAAATACTTCAAGTTTTAGTGCGATTAAACACAGGGATACAAAGCGCGTTGTCACACTCTATTCCGGTCTGAGGCCGGGATATACAGATGCCGGTGCAATTGTGGCAGAGATTAAAAAGGTAATGGAAGAGTATACTGGAATTCCGGCGAATGTAAAGATAGATTATACGGGCCAGATTGAAGAGCAGAATAAGCAAATGGAATTTTTAGTTGGCGCCTTCTTTTCGGGCCTTGGCTTAATCATGTTAATTCTAATCTTTCAATTTGGAGGCGTATCTAAACCGACTATAATCATGACCGCTATTTTCCTGAGTTTTATAGGAGTTTTTGGTGGATTAATGATTACCGGATGGCCCTTTGTAATAATGATGACCATGATGGGTATTATCTCATTGGCAGGTATTGTGGTTAATAATGGGGTCGTTCTTTTAGATTATACCCAAATCCTCATCGACCGCAAAAAAGTATCATTAGGAATGAAAGACGAAGATCTATTGTCAAGGGAGCAGGTGACCGAGTTAATTGTAAAAGGGGGTAAAGCCAGGATGAGGCCGGTACTACTTACCGCAATAACCACTGTGCTGGGATTAATCCCTTTGGCGATTGGACTTAATATTGATTTCTTTTCTCTATTTACAAACTTTGACCCAAAAATTTATATCGGCGGTGACAATGTAATTTTTTGGGGACCGCTTGCGTGGACAGTTATATTTGGACTAATTGTAGCCACTTTCCTCACTCTGATCATTGTCCCTGTTTTGTTTAACATTGTTTATAGGATAAAAATTAAACTTAAAGGAGGAACTAAGAAGGCACCTGCCAAGAAGAAGGAACTTGAAATAGCTGCTTAATTACCTTTAGAATTTATCCAATAAAAAAACCCCGCAAAAGCGGGGTTTTCTTTTTTAGTTAAGATAGACTAAAAACTATTCATTTTCAGATAGTGGCACCGGTAAAACATTGAAAACTTGATCTCCGGGTCTATCCGTTGGCAATGTACTGGAAAGTCCATAGCGTCTAAGATCAAACATTCTGTGATTTTCAGACCACAAAGAATATCTTCTTTGATTTAATAGCTCCGTAGTAAGTGCATCAGTTGTTTGTGCCCCTGCATAATTGGCCAGCGATGCTGAATTACGAATCGTATTTAAAGCATCTTCTGCGTCCTGAAGATTATTGGCTAAGATACTTGCTTCTGCGTATAGCAGGATTAACTCTTCGTTCCTTAGGATTTTAACAGAGGATACATTGGTCGCGTATAAACGTGTTTCATGGGTTCCTGTAAGTCCATCCTGAGAGCTCGGATCTATTCTGGGTTCGGCTTTGTTCTCTACGCGGGTATCACCAGCTTCAGCCTCATTAATCCAGCTATCATGAACAATAATCTGATCTCCATTGTTAACGTTGTCCGGAGTAGATGGTACCCTGAAAACAGGGTTGGCCTGATCTCCTCCGCCTAAGCCAAAAATATGCTCAGGACCCAGATCCAATGCACCGTTAATGTCAAAATATGAACCGTTTAGTGCAGTTAAAGCAGAAGCGCCATCCCCGGCGTATACAGCGGCCAAGGCCGCAACGGCTCTGTTAAACTCCGTAAACGTAGCGGGTGTATCAAATCCACTAAAACCACTGCTTAACGGAAATGCAAAACTATCACCGGCTCCAGAAAGATCTCCCTGGGCCTCATCCAACAAAGCACGAATTTGCGCTAATGCATCATCAAATTCCAGAATTGGTCCAAGATTATCAGGATCAGTTACTTCTATTCTCGCCCTGCCATAGGACTTTAAAACCTGGATTAATTCATAGGCTTTCATTGTCTTTCCAAACCCAATATAACCATTAGATTCTGCTTCATTAACAAATTCGGTGTTGGCTGCAGCTGCAATTAACAAATTTGCATTCTTTGATGCACGGTAGCTACCGTTCCATTGTTGCGTACTATAAAACGAATTGTTATCTAAACCTATTCCATCTTTCCCGAGTAAATCTCCGGTGTTTCTGGGGTCAGCATCAAATAAATACAGCTCACGCGCCATAGTACCACTTGCAGTAACCTCAGTTCCCAGGCCATCCCTTATCGTAGATTCTATCCCAACCACTAATTCGTTCAATTGGCCTTTTGAAGCATTTTGTTCAACACCACTTACACTGGGTCCATCGGGATCCTGTACTGCATCAATTGAGCATGAGTACACTATTACTATAACAGAACAGGCCCATACTAAAGTTGTTATCTTTTTGATTGTATTTTTCATCGTCAATTTTTTAAAAGTTAACATTCAAGTGAAAGTAAAATTGCCTTGAGCTGGGAAAGGGAGTAACCTCAATTCCACTTGACAATCCTGCACCACCATTTACAGACACTTCCGGATCATAACTACTATAATCTGTAATAGTAAAAATATTTCGGCCGGAGAACCCAAATTTCACACCCTCCACGACATCTCCAAATGCTTTGCTAACCGCTTTGGTAGGCAATCTGTAATAGATTGCGGCTTCCCTGAGGCGTACATATCCTGCGGGTTCAACAAATCGTAAAGCATTGGCAGGTGTCCCTAAACGTGCCTGCCCTTCAGCAGTTTCCAAATCCGGTGTTGTACCACCTAAATCTGTCAGGAATTTAGAAAGGTTGAGGTTTTCTCCTCCTTGTTTCCATTGTAAAAGAAACAATACATCAAGCTGCTTAAATAAGGTGAAATTATTGGTGAAGGCCATCTGAAAATCCGGTTCGACATTTCCAACCTGAGTTTGGACACCATCTATTGTACCTACTAATTGAGTTACCGGTTGCCCTTCCTCAATAAAGAAGGTTCCTAGTCCAAGCCCAAAGCCGGCCCCTGGTTGGGGGAAGGCAGGCACATCTAAACGGGTGATTTTCGATCTATTCAGATAAAAGATAATTCCAGTATTCCATCTGATATTCGTGTGGTCTATAGCATCTCCCCTTACGCCCAATTCTACCCCTTGGTTCCTAAGGTCCGCGAGATTTGTAGTCTCCTGGGTGAATCCTGAAGATGAAGGAAGCGCTCTTGTTAGAATCAAATCTTTAACTTTCTTATTATAATAGGTAGCTTCAAAAGAAATACGATTTTGGAGAAATCCCATATCAAATCCTACTTCAAACTCCTGAGCTGTTTCAGGTTCAACATCTGGATCACCCTTGGCGGCCAAAACAGATTGTCCAATATTGCCGCCAATATTATTGGCTCCAAAACTGGTGAAAGTAGATCCAAAACCGGCCGGATTACCGGTTTCTCCATAAGCAACTCTTAGTTTTAGCTGGCTCATATCCTCAACATTCCAAAAATCAAAGTTCATTAGGTTTACCGCCAATGATGCTTTTGGAAAACCATAGAATTTATTCTGGTCGCCATTTCTACTCGACTTATCCCAACGAAAACCCAGGGTAGCTATTATCTGGTCCCTATAGTTTCCTTCAACCTGGGCAAAGAAACCAAAGTCCTCCTCCTCTGTCCTATTCTGGTCTATAACCTGGTTAACGGATTGATCCACACTAGTCTGGCCGGCTGCAAGAAGGGAACCTCTGCTATTAACCAAATTGGCATTCTGGTTAAGGTAGGTTAAACCCAACTGGGTGGTTAACCCAAGGTCTCCCTGCATTGCATCATGGTCCCATACTCCAATGGCCTGTGCATTATACTGGGTGAAATTGTTCTTTCCCACTGCTACAAAGCCACCCTGGCCACCAATTTGTGCCTGATGTGTTTCCGGAACATAAACGTAAGTCTCGTTAGCCAAATAATCAAGACCACCGGCTAAAACCAATTTTACCCGGTTTACATCCGTTGTCAATATTTTGGTATTCAAGGTTAGTCCCTGAACTATACGATTGTTACTATCCTTATTTCTTGCATTATCCCTGACAAAAATCGGATTCCCGGGATAATTTGGATTATTGGGATAATTCCCATTTGCGTCCGGAAACAGATTGTTCCATGGCCTTGTAAATGCCAACGTATATCCATAACTAAGTCCCCCCTCGTTCTCATTACCAGTAAAACTCCGGCTGGAATTACTTTTGGTATAATTGGTGGTAGCTGCAAAATCAAAAACATCAGAAATTTTGTGTTCGATATTCATCCGAAGTGATAAACGGTCAAAACCGGTATTTTTGATAATACCATCTTCGTCTCTGTAAGCTCCCCCTACATAAAACTTTGTTTTATCATTACCCCCTGTGGCATTCAACCTTGTTTCTGTTATAAACCCGGTTTCGCCATAAATAATGTCTTCAAAATCATAAAGCTTGCCATTAGAAGCAATGGTTGCATCAAATTTGGCCCTTTCACTGGCATCAAATGTTGACTCCACAGAAGCTGCAGTCCAGGGTCGTATCCCTAAAGGATTGGCAATGGTATTGCTCCCTACATCTTGACTAAAACTGATTTTAGTCTTCCCTGTTTTACCCCTTTTTGTGGTAATTATAATTACCCCTGCATTACCTCTTTGTCCATAGATTGCAGCGGCAGAAGATCCTTTTAAAACCTCGATATTCTGAATGTCGTTTGGATCCAGATCTGCTAATCGATTACTGGAATTTTCCTCATTCCCTCTGTTTGCACCTGAAGCAAATCTCAATCCTGAAGGTATTTCCACATTGTTATAATATACTCCGTCTACAATAATCAAAGGCTGGTTATTGCCATTTATCGAAGAAATACCCCTGAGCCTCAGGGCAAATCCACCCCCGGGAGCACCCGAAGATGATGTAATGTTTACCCCCGGTACTTTACCATAAAGGGCACCGTCTACCGTAGACTGACTTGTCGTTCCGACCAGCTCCTGTGAAGAAACGGTGGAAACCGCATTTGCCAAATTCTCACGCTTCACGGAAGTTGCCAAACCGGTAATAACTACCTCATCAAGCCCAGTAGCGGATTCGGCTAAAGTGACATTCAGTGTTGACGCATCTGTAATTCGAATTTCTCTGGTTTCAAACCCTAAAGAGGAAAAAACCAAAGTCGCGGGAAAACTGTCTACAGTTATTTCATAATTCCCATCAAAATCAGTCGTTGTACCCTTATTGGTACCTTTGACTACCACAGCTACCCCAGGTAATGGAGTGCCATCCAATTCATCCTGTATACTCCCACGGACCGTCGCTTGCGAAAACGCCAAAAATGGCAGTGCAAGAAAAAGCCATAGAAATACCATGTTAATTTGAGTTTTTTTCATGTTCGTCGGTATTTAGAATTAGCTATTGTTCTTTCCAAGGTAATGAAGATATGGGTTAAACCAAATTTTTATTAACTTTTTCTTAACAAAACTACCCAAATTAATATGTGAAATATGGTAGAAAATTTGTTCTGATGATACGGGTTACAAGCATATCTTCTTACATTTGCGGCTGTAAAACAAGGCAGATAAAATGTATAGAAGTCATACTTGTGGTGAATTAAATGCATCACATATTAATAAGGAAGTTACTTTATCGGGATGGGTTCAAAAAACAAGGGATAAAGGATTTGTGGTCTGGGCAGATCTCAGGGATCGATATGGTATCACGCAACTTGTTTTTGATGAAGAACGAACTACTCCCAAGATCTTGGAAAGTGCCAGAGCCTTAGGCAGGGAATTTGTTGTACAGGTTGAGGGTACTGTGATTGAACGAACTTCTAAAAATCCGAATATTCCTACCGGAGAAATTGAAATACTGGTTACAAATCTTCAAATTCTGAACACCTCATTATTGCCCCCATTTACAATTGAAGATAAAACTGATGGTGGCGAAGACCTTCGAATGAAATATCGCTACCTGGATATTAGAAGAAACCCCGTAAAAGAAAAATTGATTTTTCGAAGTAAAGTAGCTTTGGAAGTCAGGAATTACCTCAGCAACCAGGGTTTTATAGAAGTGGAAACTCCCTATTTAATCAAATCTACTCCGGAAGGGGCCCGCGATTTTGTGGTGCCAAGTCGAATGAATGCAAGACAGTTTTACGCTTTGCCACAATCTCCTCAAACCTTTAAACAATTACTAATGGTTGGTGGTTTGGATAAATATTTTCAAATTGTAAAGTGCTTTAGAGATGAGGATTTACGTGCAGACCGTCAGCCCGAATTCACACAGATAGATTGTGAAATGGCATTTGTGGAACAAGATGATATTCTTGAGGCGTTTGAAGGACTAACAAGGCATCTGCTTCTTGAAATAAACGGTGTGGAAACAGGTGAATTTCCCAGACTTACTTATGACGATGCCATGAAAAGATTCGGTAATGATAAACCGGATATCCGTTTTGGAATGGAGTTTGGCGAATTAAACGAAGTAGCCCAACACCGTGATTTTAATGTATTCAATTCCGCTGAATTTGTAGCAGGAATTGCCGTACCGGGTGCTGCATCCTTTACGCGTAAAGAAATTGATAAGTTAATAGATTGGGTGAGGAGACCTCAGGTTGGAGCAAAAGGAATGGTGTATGTAAAATGTAATGAAGATGGTAGTTTTAAGTCATCTGTTGACAAATTTTACAATCAGGAAGACCTCTCGCAATGGGCTAAACTTACCGCTGCGAAACCCGGAGATTTAATTTGTGTTCTTTCCGGTAACACGACCGAAACAAGAACCCAGCTAAGTGCCTTGCGAATGGAAATGGCAGAAAGGCTTGGACTCCGAAATCCGAAAGAGTTTGCGCCATTATGGGTGGTAGACTTTCCTTTGCTTGAGTTAGATGAGGAGACGGGAAATTACCATGCAATGCATCATCCTTTTACTTCTCCGAAACCAGGGCAACTAGAATTGCTGGAAACTGATCCGGGGGCAGTACGAGCCAATGCCTATGATTTGGTTTTAAATGGGAATGAAATTGGAGGTGGTTCAATTAGAATTCATGATAAAGAAACCCAGGCGACAATGTTCAGGCATCTTGGTTTTTCAGAAGAAGAGGCTAAAGCACAATTTGGTTTTTTAATGGATGCATTTCAATATGGGGCGCCACCACATGGGGGTATTGCATTTGGACTAGACAGGTTGGTTGCCATTCTTGGAGGTCAGGAGACCATAAGGGATTTTATAGCCTTTCCAAAAAATAACAGCGGAAGGGATGTCATGATCGATGCTCCCTCCCCAATTAATAATGCACAATTAAAGGAACTAAATTTAAGATTGGATATTCAATCTTAATCACATTCCCGTTTAGGAGTGGCATTTTTTAATACCTTTAAATACGTATAAAAAATCTAATGCCAGGTACTGTAACTACCTTATTCACCAGATTTCTCAAGTGGCGATATAAACATATCTCCAATAAAACATTCACTCAGCTGATGAGCGTGATTGTAGGTTTTTTAGCTGGATTGGCATCCGTTACACTTAAAAATATCACCTATTTCATTGAATCTCTTATAGAAAAAGGAATAGTATTTTCAGACCAACAATTATATTTTATTACCCCAATAGTAGGCCTGACCCTGGTATATCTTTATGTGAAGTATGTTTATAAGGCAAAATTAGAGCACGCTATTTCCTCTATCTTATTTGCCCTGTCAAAAAAGAAAGGAATAATTAGTGCAAAGAAAATATTTTTGCCCTTGGTCACCGCACCATTAACCGTCGGGTTTGGAGGATCTGTTGGTCTTTTGGGTCCCGCAGTGGCTTCCGGGGCCGCAATAAGTTCTAATGTAGCACGATTATTACATCTTAATGCCAAAACCAGATCCCTGCTAATAGCCTGTGCCTCGGCCGGAGCCATTGCATCTATTTTTCAATCCCCAATTGCAGCCATAATTTTTGCAGTGGAAGTATTTAGCCTTGATTTAACTATGATTTCAATGCTTCCTTTATTGCTGGCTTCAATTTCCGGGGTTCTTACTTCTTATTTTTTCCTTGGAGATGAATCTTTATTCAGTTTTTCAATTACTGAAAAATTTGAAATCAAAGACACTTTTTTCTACATTATTTTAGGGGTTGGTACCGCGATAGCATCTATATACTTCACAAAAATGTATTTTGGTATCCTTACTTTTTTTGAAAGGTTCAAAAGTCCAAAATATAAACTTTTGGTGGGTGGGTTAGCCATTGGAATTATGCTGTATTTTATTCCGCCACTATATGGTGAAGGGTTCGGTTTTATTAATAATTTATTGGACGGAGAGCATATCGAAGCCCTTGGTAAAACTCCTTTTGACCGTTATACGAATAACATATGGGTAGTTATAGCCCTTCTCGCCGGAATTATTATTTTTAAAGCGGTTGCAATGACCACTACCTTTGCAGCCGGGGGCGCCGGAGGTATATTTATCCCTACCATGGTTATGGGAAGTGCCCTGGGAAATGTAGTTGCGAAAATTATCAATAATTTAGGTTTGGGACTTTCGGTCAATGAAAGTAACTTCACCCTGATTGGGATGGCCGGACTTATTGCCGGGGTTCTCCATGCGCCATTAACCGCTATCTTTCTAATAGCCGAAATAACTGGTGGCTATGAACTTTTTGTGCCCCTTATGATTACCGCGGCCATTTCATTTCTGCTAACCAAAAATGCAATAGATTATACCATATATACCCGTGAACTTGCCGAACAGGGAGCCTTGATAACGCATAATAAGGATCAAGCCGTACTTACTTTAATGCATCTTGATGAGATTGTAGAAAAGGATTTCAAGACTATCACACAGGAAATGACTCTGGGTGAACTTGTACACAAAACAGTCGCAAAATCTACCCGGAATATATTTCCCGTTATAGACTCGAATGATGCCCTTGTGGGCATAGTTTCATTAGATGATATTCGGGAATTTATGTTCGATACCTCTATTTATGATAAAATAAAAGTTGAATCTTTTATGCATAATGCACCTGAACTCATCTTTTATGATTCAGATTCTATGCAGGAAGTAATGCGAAAATTCCAGGACAGCTCTGCCTGGAATCTCCCGGTTATTAAAGATGGAAAATATTTGGGGTTTATCTCAAAATCCAAATTGCTTACGGCCTATAGAAGAAAGTTGATTAATTTTACACAAGAAGATGCGGATTAAACTCAGGCATATTGTATTGTTAATTGTATTGGCTTCACTTGGCGCAATAGTCTATGGTTTTACCCTTCCTGAAGAACATTCTCAAATTGCTAATAAGTATATTGGGTTTGGTACTGTAGGATTATTTTTAATCGCTATGCCTTTATTTCTTATAAAAGAGAGTAAAAACCGGAAGGTAAAGGATTATATGCTAACTGAAGAAAATATTCGAAAAATGCAAGGTAAAGCTCCTAAAAAGCCTGAAAATCAATAAATTTGGTCGAATTTTCCCTTTTCTATAAACTGTTCTGCTTAAAAAATCATACTTTCGTAATGAATTTTTTTATTATTAATATTTAATTTGATGACAGGAACTGTAAAATTTTTCAATGAATCCAAAGGATACGGATTCATTACCAACGACGACACCGGAAAGGACATCTTTGTTCATGCTACCGCATTGAATGGAGTGGAATTAAACGAAGGCGACAAAGTAGAATACCAAGAAGAAGAAGGAAGAAAGGGAATGGTTGCAGCACAAGTGCAGGTAATCGGATAACAATATTTTATTTTGAATTGAACAGTCCCCGATTTAATATCGGGGATTTTTTTTGCACCTAATTTAACCTTCGTTTCTGAATAAAAAACTGTTTTAGTAATTGGGAACACTCCTTTTCCAGAACCCCGCCTGATAGTTTAGCTTTTGGATGTAATTGTCCGCCTAAAGCAGTAAATCCCCTTTGAGGATCATAGGCCCCGAAAACAACTTTTGGAATTTGACTCCAAAAAATTGCCCCTGCACACATTTGACAAGGTTCAAGTGTTACATATAAGGTACATTCGTGAAGATATTTTCCTCCTAGAAAATTAGCGGCGGCTGTGATTGCCTGCATTTCAGCATGAGCAGTTACATCATTAAGTTGTTCCGTCAAATTATGTGCCCTTGCAATTATTCTGTCCTGCACCACAATTACCGCCCCAATAGGAACTTCATCCTTTTCAAAAGCTGCTTCCGCTTCCTGCAATGCCCTTTTCATAAAATAAGCATCATCAAATTTGATATCAATCGCCATAATACTACAATATTATGAATAGATGTGCTCATTACAAAAAATGAATTATAGTACATTTGCTACCTGGTATGAAACTATTGAATACAATTAATTATCCTGCTGATCTTCGCAAACTAAAAGCGACTCAATTACCCCTGCTGGCTAAGGAATTAAGGGAATTCATTATAGATATAGTTGCTGTCAAAGAAGGACATTTGGGAGCAAGTTTGGGGGTGGTTGAATTAACACTTGCTATTCACTACGTATTCAATACGCCTTCTGACAGATTAATTTGGGATGTTGGTCACCAGGCATATGGTCATAAAATCATCACCGGTAGAAGTGAAATCTTTGAAACTAACAGGCAACTGGGGGGAATAAGTGGATTTCCAAGCAGAAGTGAAAGTGAGTATGATCCTTTTGGTACAGGGCACAGTTCAACATCAATATCGGCAATTTTGGGAATAGCACTAGCATCAAAACTAAAAGGGCAAGAGAACAAACAGCATATTGCTGTTATAGGTGATGCCTCTATAGCAAGCGGAATGGCCTTTGAAGGATTAAATCATGCCGGAGTAACCGATACGAATGTCCTTATCATCCTTAATGACAATGCTATCGGCATCGACCCCAGTGTAGGGGCCCTTAAGAAATATCTGACCAATGTAAAAAAGGGCACGGCTAAAGATGAAAATATTTTTGAATGTCTGAACTTTGATTATACCGGCCCAATTGATGGCCATGACATCAATATTCTGATAAAAGAATTAGAACGATTAAAAATGGTAAAAGGACCGAAATTACTTCATGTCATTACCACCAAAGGGAAGGGATTAAAGAAAGCAGAAGAAAATCAGGTTACTTATCATGCTCCGGGAAAATTCAATAATCAAACAGGTGATTTAATAGCAACTCAGACCTCAGATCAACCTCCGAAATACCAGGATGTATTTGGTAAGACACTTGTGGAACTGGCCCTAAAAAATGATAAAATTATTGGTATAACACCTGCAATGCCAACCGGTAGTTCCCTTAAGTTTATGATGGAGCAAATTCCTGAAAGGGCATTTGATGTAGGAATAGCAGAACAACATGCCGTTACCATGGCAGCCGGAATGGCGGCCGAAGGATTAATCCCTTTTTGTGCTATTTATTCCACTTTTTTACAAAGAGCCTATGACCAGGTAATTCATGATGTTGCCTTGCAGAAGCTTCCGGTTGCTTTCTTTCTGGACAGGGCAGGGATTGTGGGTCAGGATGGTGCTACGCATCATGGGGTATATGATTTGACGTATTTACGATGTATCCCCAATCTCATTATCTTCTCACCAATGAATGAGGAAGAACTCCGCAATATCATGTATACCGTTCAAAAAGGTCTTCAGGGACCTATTGCTATTCGATATCCAAGGGGACGGGCAACAACAACGAATTGGAAACAATCTTTTCAAAAAATGAAAATTGGTATTGGGGAAGAGTTGCTTAAGGGAAATAAGATTGCAATATTATCCATAGGACATATCGGTAACACTATTTCCAGCCTTATTAAGGAGCTGAATAGGCCTGGAGAAATAGGTCACTACAATATGCGGTTTGTGAAACCTCTGGATGAGGGATTATTGCGCTTGGTTTTTAATACCTACGAACAGATAATTACAATAGAAGATGGTTGCAAAATTGGTGGTTTTGGCAGTGCGATTCTCGAATTTGCCAATTCGATAAATAGTCCTGTCCCTATTTCAATATTTGGGATAGATGATGTTTTCCTGGAGCATGGAGCAACGGAAGAACTTCATAAGTTGGCACATATAGATGCCTTCTCCGTTAAAAAGCACGTCCTGAAATTATTGGAGATATAATATGACTGCAAGATTAACTTTATTAGGGTTGTTGCTGCTTTACTCTTCCTATGCTTACCTGCAGGATACTATTCCTGAACCAACAGTAATTGATACTACAAAAATTGACACCATTGTTATTAGAGCTGCGCAATACAAGGTTAAGGCTGTACCCCGGGGAGTGCGTTTTATTAATCCTGATATTTCATTCAACGAAACCAAAGTACTGACTGACGTTCGCAAGCCTTTCAAAATCCCTTCCTTTTGGACAAAGGAAAATAAATTGGGATTCAATATAAATCAAGTAGCCTTTGTTAATTGGAATGCAGGTGGTGAAAATTCGATTTCAGGAATCGCAAATCTGAAATTCGTAAGAAATTATAAATTTCGATACCTCAAATGGAATAACGAGTTAATCCTTGGATATGGGCTGAATATCCAGGAAGACAGAGAACCCAGAAAAACCCAGGATATAATCAGACTAACCTCTACCTTTAGTTATCGTCGTGATACTTTGAGCCAATGGTATTATTCCGTTAATACAAGGTTTAATACGCAATTTGCAGACGGTTTTAATTACCCGGACAGAGACAATCCCATTTCGAGATTTATGGCTCCGGGATATTTATTCTTTGGGGGAGGACCCTCATTTTCTCCCGACGGCGAAGATTTAAACCTATATCTATCCCCAACTACGCTTAAGGCTACTTTTGTCCAGGATCAAACACTTGCCAACCAGGGTGCTTTTGGAGTTAAAAGGGCCATATATGATTTAGATGGGAATATCATTACAGAAGGTGAAAAAAAGTTTATAGAATTTGGGATCCTGGTTACGAATACCTGGGAAAAAGAAATCGCTAAAAACATTACGATGAATCATCGCCTTAATCTTTTTACAGATTATATCCGGCGATTTGGGAACATTGATATCGATTGGGAGTTAAATTTCACCTTTAAGGTGAACGATTTATTTGAGGCAAATTTAGGAACCCATGTTATATATGATGATGATATACGCTTTGATCAGGTAATCTCAGATACCGGTAATATAATTGATCCGGGTGTTCCCAAAATCCAATTCAGACAGGTTTTGGCCATAGGTCTGGCCTATAATTTTTAAAGTTGTTTCCCGCTTATTTTATTATGTATATGAACTGCCGCACTGTCTGAGAGACTGGCAACAAAACAACTGGCATTCAACAAAACAGAATAAACAGAGCCTTTGGTATTTCTGTATTCAGGGGGCAGGGTTTGTATTAGCAATTTATCATAATTGGTGGGTTTGCCTTCCATTTGTCTCACCAACGCCCTGGTAAATACCTCCAGAATATCCGAAATTATCTTATAGCCCGCAATTTCCTTTTCTATAACTCCCGGAGAACAATATATTTCATTCACACTTAGCTGAATAATGTCCTCAACCTGAGCTTTATAATTGCTGCGATCCAAAAGTGACACTCCAAAGGTGCCATCTAGAATTGCCTCCTCGTTCTCAATAAAAATTGATACCGCATCACTAATTAAGGTATTAATTGCCAAAGCCCTTAAATAACTAAGCCTGTCGGCCATAATGGTCAAAGAATTATATTTTTTTGTATTAATGGTGTCCTTAACCAGCTTAATCAAATACTCCAGGGCGTATTCTTCGGAGATCAGTCCCAGGTTTATGCCGTCCTCAAAATCAATTATGGTATAACAGATGTCATCGGCAGCTTCAACCAAATAAGTCAGCGGATGCCGGGAATATGCAATGTCTTTCCCACGTCCTGTAGGGACAAGCCCCAATTCCCCGGCAACTTCTGTAAAGAATTCTTTTTGTGACTGGAAAAATCCAAATTTTTTATCCGCTATATGGGCTGAAGGCTTTTTTGGAAGAGATTCCTTGGGATATTTCATAAAGGCCCCCAAAGTTGCGTAGCTCAATCGAAGTCCTCCGGATACCCCCTCGCGTGATTCAGTGAGCAACTTAAACCCGTTTGCATTTCCTTCAAAATCAATAAGATCCTGATACTCCTTTGCTGACAAAATAGATTGATATCTTTTGCCTTCCCCATGTGCAAAGAATTCCCCGATTGCCTTTTCACCACTATGGCCAAATGGCGGATTTCCTATATCATGCGCCAGAGCTGCTGCCGCCACTATTGCTCCAATATCTCCAAATTTATACCCATGGGTTTCCTTTAAAAAGGGATGTTTTTGTAACAGCTTTTCGCCCGCAATCCTTCCAAGGCTGCGCCCCACAACAGAAACTTCCAGACTATGGGTTAAACGGGTATGAACAAAATCTGTTTTTGAAAGCGGTATTACCTGAGTTTTATCCTGCAGACTCCTGAAGGCTGCAGAAAAGATTACCCTGTCATAATCTACTTCAAAGCCCAGACGGGTCTCGTTTTGTTCCTTGCGCAGTCTTTTATGTGTATCTCCAAAACGCTTCAGAGACAGGAGTTGTTCCCAATTCATAAGTCTTTAATTACGATGGAAAGATACAGTTTTTTAAAGGTGATTAAATACATAAACAAGTCCTTTTTAAGCTAATTATCCAACAAGGAAAATATGCCATAACATTTCCTTAATCTCTTAACCTTATAGTAACCTTAATAAAATAAATGTTTAACCTGGAACTAACATGACTTTTACAACCCATAGCGTTCTTTGCGGTTGATAATGTAATTCAACTAAATGAA
>NZ_CAMYKG010000035.1 GCF_947258925.1 uncultured Eudoraea sp.
GAAAAAATAAAATAGAAATAATTTCGGGATGTGGCGCAGTCTGGTAGCGTACACGGCTGGGGGCCGTGTGGTCGCAGGTTCAAATCCTGTCATCCCGACGAACTGCTATTCCGGCAATGTCAAAACCCTGCTAATTTATTGATTGGCAGGGTTTTTATTTTTCTTGCAATCAAATTTTATCTTTTAAGATCAGACATTTTATGGGACAACAGCTTTATTCTTTATTCCGTTCTTTAAATCGACCTTTTTAAAGGACCTTAAAAATCGTATTCAATAATTCATATAGGCAGGATCTGATCATTAACTATATATCCCTATATTAGTTAATAACTATATGCAATTGTGGTTTTTAAAAGGACAACATGGAAACATTAAGGAAATTTTTGGAATTAGAGATTATTAGTGTAGGAGAATATAAGATTCGGGTTTATACATTAGTGACCATTTTAATAATTTTTCTGATTACTAAATTAATATTATGGTTAATTAAGAAAACAGTTTTTCGTAAAGGTAAGTTCAGAAAACTTGACAAAGGAACCGCTTATGCCTTATTTCAAATCGTTAGATATGTGATATGGGTAATTGCGATCGGGTTTATTTTAGAAACTATTGGTGTTAAAGTAACTGTATTAATAGCCGGTTCCGCTGCGTTGCTTGTTGGAATAGGATTAGGATTACAGCAAACATTCAACGACGTCATATCAGGAATTATTTTACTTTCAGAACAATCTATAAGAATAGATGATGTCTTGGAAATTGATGGCGATATTGTAAAAATCCAAAGTATTGGATTAAGAACATCAAAAGGCCTAAACACAAATGATATTTCTATTATAATACCAAATTCATTAATTACAACCAATAAAGTAATTAATTGGAGCCACCAGACAAAGAAAACCCGCTTTAGAGTTGATGTTGGTGTTGCTTATGGCAGCGATGTAGATTTGGTAATAAGAATTTTGGAAGAAAGTGCTTTTGAACATCCGGATATA
Source organism: uncultured Eudoraea sp. (assembly GCF_947258925.1). Classification (GTDB taxonomy): domain Bacteria; phylum Bacteroidota; class Bacteroidia; order Flavobacteriales; family Flavobacteriaceae; genus Eudoraea. Next base: position 993 of record NZ_CAMYKG010000035.1, read on the forward strand.
TCTAACCGGGAATTAACTGAAGCACGATTGGTAAATTTTGGTAATTCCTCACTGGATTTTCAAGTTTTGTTTTTTAGCAAAAATATATTCAGGATAAATAAAGTAAAAAGCGATATCCGTAGAATTATTAATCAAAAATTTGCCGAAAACAGGATCGCTATACCTTTTCCTCAAATGGACTTACATTTCAAATCAAATCATACCAACTTATTTAAAGAGGATAAATAACCTCACTACATTACCCTTGTAAGAAATCATAAACACCTTATCAATCGGATTGTTGTCTGCAGGAGTCGCAATTACACATCAGGAATTGATTCTTAGTATTACACTATCATTTTGCATCTTTATAGTGAAGCTCTCTAAACCGGGAGATCGAATTGAGATCTATGGGATCAGGTTAGATTTGATCGATTTGGAAAGTATTTACCCCACCGCATCGGAACTTTTTAAACTTCCTGAAATAAAAATTGACTTTAAAGACCATCAGGTTGATGAATAGGCTATAACCATTTTTTCCTTTTAAAGTAAAATAGCATGCCCAGGAATATTAGAAGCATTACTCCCAAAAGCACAAAATATCCTTTTTCAAACTTTAATTCCGGAATATTGTCAAAATTCATTCCATAGATTCCTGCGATGAAGGTCAAGGGTATAAAGATGGTAGCGATAATGGTCAATACCTTCATTACTTCGTTCATTTTATTGCTAATTGAAGTCATATACATATCCATCAAACCCCAGATCATTTCTCTATAAAGATCTATATTTTCGGATAATTGAATAATATGATCATAAACATCTCTATAGTAATGCCGTGTTCTATCCTGTATCAATACATTATCGCTTTTCTCTATGCGATTTACAACCTCCCTGAGCGGAAACACCGCTTTGCGGATCCTTAAGATTTCGCGCTTCAAATCCTGAATATTAGCGGCAATATCATCATTCTGTTTTTTCTCAAACAAATTATCTTCCAATTCTTCAATCTTGTCACTAATAACTTCGATAAGGTTAAAATAATTATCTACAATGGAGTCTATAAGCGCATATAACAAATAATCCGATCCCATTGTCCTTACTTTTCCTTTGCCCGAGCGCAATCGTTCTCTTAATGGATCAAAAACATCACCATCGGTTTCCTGAAAAGATAGTACGTAATTCTTTCCTAGGATGAAACCTATGTGTTCTATATAAAGGTTCTCGTTCTTGTCAAAATGGAGCATCTTAGCCACAGTGAAAAAGTATGATTCATACTCATCAAATTTAGGTCGTTGCTTTGTGTTTACGATGTCCTCCAATACCAACGGATGTATTTTAAAGTTGTTTCCAATTTTTTCAATTGCCTCGGTATGGTTCAGCCCATTAATATTAATCCATGTAATGGAATTGGAATCCACATAGTTAAATGCATCCTCTATATTTTTTAGTTCCTTTTCTTCAATGAAGTCTTTATTGTACTCAAAGACATCAATATATAGCTCACTGGAAGCTTTGTCTCCTACATAAATTACTGACCCAGGGGATAGACCTGCTTTATTTGCGTAATTGGATGAAGCTTTCTTTCCCATAATTTATGTGGTTTTCAATACAACAATTTAAGGTAATTATGATAGAATTTCCAATAGCCGCATGACTAATTCAAGATTAACTTTGTCCTCAGCGGTTTGGAAGCACCAAGCTCTATTGCTCTTTCTGTTGGTAAACTACCTGATATACCAAGGGTAAATTCGCCCTTCTCCAGAATCGCATCACCTTGGGTATTTATCAACTTGAGCATATCTGTAGAAATGTTGAAAACTATAGTTTTGCCCTCTCCTGGTTCCAAATGGACAGATTTAATTCCTTTTAAAGAAAATAGGGGCGCCTCAACACTGGCTTTATCATCAGTAATGTAAAGTTGTACTGTTTCAAGTGATGGATACTTGCCGACATTTTCTATCCGGCAACTTATCTCAACTATTTCTCCCTCTTTAATTTTTGAAGCCGATTGTTTTAGATCACTATATAAGAATGAACCATAACTTAATCCAAATCCAAATGGATACATAGGTTCCTTTGTCATATAGCGATAGGTCCTGCCTTTCATTGTGTAATCTTCGTATGGAGGTAATTGATCAAGTGATCTTGGAAACGTAATAGGTAATCTACCTGAGGGAGAAACCTTTCCAAATAGAATATCAGCAACTGCATTACCCCCCTCTTCACCCGGATACCATGCTAATAATACCGCATCAGCTATCTCATGGACTTCTGAAAGGTTCATTGGAGATCCTCCTGTGATAATTGCAATAACAGGTTTGTTGTGACTTTTAATTTTTCTAAGATAATCCAATTGATTTTCAGGAATATTGTAGTCTAATCGATCACCATAATACGGAGATGAGATAGATTCCCCCTCTTCTCCCTCAATATGTCTGGTTAGCCCCATTCCAACAATAGTTACATCCGATTCAGCAGCTTCTCCTGTTGACCAATCCACAGGATTAATATTCTTTCTGTCGAGCGTAGTTCCCGGACTATACTGAACCTGGCTACCGGGAGCAACTGCCGATGTGATACCTTCTAAAAACGTGACAATATTTGAATTAACACCAAAATAGTTACCCAGAAGGGCATCAATGGAGGCGGAATTAGGTCCCACTACGTAATACCTGTCCAGATCATTTTTCAAAGGAAGCACCCCATTGTTTTTTAGTAGCACAATAGATTTGGCTGCTGCTTCGCGAGCCAGAGCCCTGTTTTCCTTGCTATCAACAACATCATATGGAATTGAGTTATATGGATTAAGATCCTTAGGGTCAAACATACCAAGCTTAAATCTTGTTTTAAGCAAAGGTTTTAGTCTTTCATCTATAAGCGATTCGTTCACAAAACCCTTCTGTACAGCTTCTGCCAGAGCTGTATATGTATTTCCACAGTTAACATTAATACCACTTTCCAAAGCAAGTGCAGCAGCTTCAACCACATTGGAAACGGTGCCATGACCAATATCTGAATAGAAATCTACCAAAGCCCAACAATCACTTACTACATGTCCCTTAAAGCCCCATTTTTCAAATAATACTTCTTTAAGCAGATAATTACTTGCGCAACAGGGTTCACCATTGGTTCTGTTATAAGCACACATTACAGATTCGACACCTGCATTAACAAGGGCTTCAAAAGCCGGCAAATACGTTTCGTTTATATCTTTTGGACTTGCCACAGCATTAAACTCGTGCCTTAATTTTTCAGGGCCACTGTGAACAGCAAAATGTTTTGCACATGCCGCTGTTTTAAGATAATTAGGATCATCACCTTGTAATCCATTAACAAAAGCCACTCCTAATAAACCTGTTAAATAGGGATCCTCTCCATAAGTTTCCTGTCCACGTCCCCAACGTGGATCTCTAAAGATATTGACATTGGGAGTCCAGAAGGTTAATCCGGCATATCTCTTGTAATTTCCGGCAGCCTGGGCTGCGTTATACATGGCGCGAGCTTCATCAGATATAGCTGATGAAACCCTGTATATCAGATTGTTATCAAAAGTAGCCGCTAAACCAATAGCTTGGGGAAAAACAGTTGCTTTGCCAGAACGTCCAACACCATGAAGAGCCTCATTCCAATAATCGTAAGGAGGTATATTGAGGCGGGGAATACCGGAGGTATTCATCAGCATCTGATCCACCTTTTCCTCAAGGGTGAGCCTATTGATTAGATCATCTACTCTGCTATCCAGATCAACTTCAGGATTAAGATATTTGTATTGTGCACTTAAGGTTGAAATTCCTGGAATAACAAAGATGAGAATTACTAATAGTTTTTTCATGGCTAGCTCAATTGTTGAATTGTTATTAAAATTATGACTAACGGTTAAATTAAAAAACGTAGTAATATGTTGTATACATAGTTATAAGCTTTTTTGCCTTTTGAGTATTTTAATAATTCTATTATTTATGATTTCTGACAAGTTCCAATTGTATAGTTTAGGATCGGTTGTGCTGTAGAACTCAATAACAACAGCATTAGGGTCTTTATGATATTTTGCAAAACTCTGGTATCCCGGAACCCAACCGGAATGTTCATACTCATAAATAGAGGAGTATATTTCCTGTTCTCCCGGTTCAAACAATGTTCCGTCGTTCAATGCCCTCAGGAAAGTACCTACGTCTTCTGCTGTGGCATGCATGCCATAATCGTTTGTCTTTAAATCAAGGGGATATCCTACATGATAGCCACTCATCACATCATCTATATTCACTTCACTTAGCGAACTAAAGGTGCTGTTAAGATTTAACGGGATTAGAATTTCTTCCCGAATGAATTGAAAGTTCGGATAACCTAGCACATCATCCATTATTTTATTGATTAATAGATAATTAGTATTACAATATTCATAATCTTCACCGGGTTCAAAATTCGATGGCTTGTCCAGAATCAATGCAAGACTTTCCTCATAGGTCTCTGTAGGAGCTGCCCAAAAGTTCGGAGCGTCGGTAAAATTGGGAATGCCACTTCTATGTTGTATCATCAATCTCAAGGTAATTTTCTCAGCATTTTCAATTCTTCCCACAAGTTCCGGTAAATAATCGGCAATAGTTTTATCCAAAGAAAGACGTTTATCAATTACTAACTTGGTGACCGCCACGGCATCATATAACTTGCTGATGCTCGCAATCTTAAATAGGGCTTTAGGTTTGGCAGGGATCTTGGCTTCTCGATCGTGCCAGCCGGAAGCAAAATACTGAGGTGGTTTACCGGCCTGGTCTACATAAACAATCATTCCTTCAAATCCATGACCTATGGCCTCATCTAACTGTTCTTGAATTGTATCCGGTAGCGGAAGTATCCATGCCTTAACCAAAAGCCAAGGTACAAAGAACAGGGAGGATATGGATGTAATGATTAACGCTATTCTTAGAATTTGTTTTGTTTTTTTCTTGTCCATGATACTTTAGATTGGAGTTATTAATAATACAAATAAAGCTAGGAGTCCATTTTTCATTCTTTATAATTGATTGAGATTTATATAGGACTGTATTTAGGAGAGAATGTTACAGTAATTATGAATTGATGACAATGTTTAGGCTATGATTTTGGCTTGTCAGCCGTCCGGGTTATCGGTAGTGCGGATGGCGCCCTGGCCATAGAATTTTCAAGTATTGAAATTAAGCAATCTAAAAGTAAGAATTTTTAGGTTAGGAGAAGGGCAACAATGAATTATAACAATGACACGAAAATGTAAAAAACGTTGTTTGCAATAGTGCTGTTATTCCAAAATTAATCGATAGATTTTATCTGCAATCTCCTTTGAATAATACTGCAAACCATTACTGTGCAAACCATCTATTTCATAAAATTCCCTGGGATCATTTGCATTGCTGAATAGTTTACGCCCCTGCGATATAGGAACCATTTTGTCTTCCCTACTATGAATTACCAATAATGGTTTTTGGTTTTTATGTAGTTCTTGGTCTGCCGGAATTCCTTTTTTAACAAAGTTCCCAAAAATTCCTGCTTTATACCTTGCTTCTTCCCGAAATGAAGTAAACGCCCCTTCAATCACTATCCCGTCGATGTCTTGCTGGCTGTTGGCACCAATAATCGATGCTAAATAGCCGCCATACGATTGTCCATAAAGGATTAATTTACCATTATTGACACCAGCTTGTTCCTTTATGTATTCCAAAGCTGAATAGGCATCCTGCATTGCGTTCTTGTGTGTTGCGACTCCTTCAGAACACCCATAACCGCTATAGTCAAACAAAAAAATCTGGTATCCGTATTTTGTGAGGGGTGATATTAACTGATACTGGGTCAATAAATTTCCTGCACTTCCGTGTAAATGGAGTATGGTAGCTATTGATTTTACTTTCTTGGGGACCAAAAGCCAACCATTCAACTTGTTTCCATTGGAACTAGTAAAAAAATGGTTTCTGATGCTATAATTTTGGTTTAATACCTCAGGTCCTGCACCGTCAAACAATATTATTTCCTGATTTGCTGCGGTATATTCAATATGGATGGTATCCTTGGCAGAATCATAGCGGGTTAATTCTTCAAAAGATGCAATTTGATCCGGTTTATGAAAAGTACTATTAAAAGAACAAGACGACAGAATCAACCCAACAACCCCACAAAATATGGTTTTAAAATGATTCATTTTCAATTTTCCGATACACGTTTAAATTATTGACAACGGTTATATGTATAGTTTTTGTGGCAACTTTGGCATAATAAACCTCTTCTTCTTTGCAAGATCACAGGTCAGATAAGCAGGTCTTATTCTTTAATTATGCGACTAATGTTCATCATTTAGCAATTACTCGGGGAGTCTGCTTTGTACCAGTGCTATTTGGCCCATATGACTGGCAGAATGCTCTAAAACATGAAACCATGCCCAATGGTTGTTAACACCCTCATCTATATTTGCTGCAAACCATGCGTCATCTTTGGCTTTTAGACCTTGGAGTGTTTTTGATCGAACCTCATCCCAGAGGTCCAAATAATACTGTATCGGTTTTCCTTTTATTTTGTCTCTGGATTCTGTTCCCAATCCACCTGCAATTCCCCAAAATTTTCCTTCTTCATCTGTCCAACTGCGTTCTTCTATAGTTTCCACGTGTGTATATGATTCGGTGGCTATTATATGCATTAGCATAGCTCCAATACTATTGGCTTTTTCGTCGAACAGGTAATCTGTTTCCTCCCGGTTTAAATCCCGTGTCATGTCTGAAATACGATTTTTCAGATCCTCGAGCATATCCACCATAGTACCAATTTGAGGTGTATATCCTTCTTCCGGTTTAATTTCATATTGCGCGTTCACCAATGAATATGAAAAACATAGAACGACTAAGGAGACTATTTTCTTTATAGGCTTCATAATACTAGTTATAAGAATTAGAGCTTTATTTATAAAGGCTTTCAAGCCAAATATACTAAATTGAATCTAACATAAAATTGGGTGTAAAATGGGTTCAGTATATCTAATTTCTTTTCAATCAGGATTTATAGCAATATTGCGTTTAGGATTCCCAACCCAGACTTCTTATATTGTAATTATTAATAAAAAAGAAGACGTCATATCATATTTATTAGGGTAAATCCTCAATAATCTCATTAAGCATTGTTAGAATTAGTCTCATTAGAAGTTATCAATTTCCGATCCATTGAATATGCGTCGCTCAAGTTTGATGAGACTACACTTCTTATAGGGGAAAATGATTCGGGGAAATTTATCCTTATGGAAGCCCTTTCAGCTATACTTGATCCCCAATTAGAAGATAAACTCCCGGAATTTAGCACCTTTCAGTTTTATAAGGATCCCGAAAAAGAGGTCCCGGAAGAAAAACTGCAAATCAAGCTCTTATTTCAACTGAATTATAATAAAGCACTCAATGCATCTAAAGAACTGGAGTTGCTCATGGTAGACCCGCAGGAAGCGTTGAAAAAGAAACCGAAGTTGGAAGTTTCGTTTGTTTCGCACCTATCCGGTTCGGTAGGCACTTCAGAATGGAGCTGTACCAACTTGCAAAAAGGAACAGTTACTAAGGACACTCGAGCCCTTGGTGCTATCAGAAAGATCGTACCTGTGATTCATCTCCGGTTCGGGATTTTGACAGGGTTTTTAAATATGCCGGAATCTATAGAAGGTGATACCCATGTTGAAACGGATCATGAAAACCAGCTAAGGCATCAGATTTTCACATCGGTGAATGAAATAATTCTCGGCACTACGCAAGACACTGATATGTCTTTGAATAAAGGATTTGAAGCTGTGGAAACATTATTACAGTTCTATAGGCAACCCAATGAGGTACAGGAAGGTGAGGACGGTGTTATGCTAAGGATCAGGGAGATCCTACAGATGGTGGCCCTATCTGAGCAAGAGCATATAGCAGATACCCTAAAGCGATTTCACAGGCCTACGGAAAAACTCGCTGCATTGATGTTGGTCCATGCACTTCTTAAATCCAATAGCACAAAATTTGAAAAGTATACACGACCGATACTTATTTTGCAACATCCGGAAGCTTTCCTACATAAAACTACCCTTGCTACGATTGGCATTTTACTAAGTAGAATCCAATGGCAAAAGATTTTAACCACAAATTCGGGTATATTATTGAGCAGGGTTCCCTTAAAATCAATCAGAATGTTAAGGAGGAAGCAGGGTATTATCCAAGAAAGTCATATTGATTCACAGCTTTATACCAATGAAGATTTGCGCCGCTTATCCTATCATCTCAGGTCCAAGTATAGTTCAGCCTCATTTGATCGCTTCTGGATTTTAGTTGAAGGAGAATCTGAATTCTGGATTCTCCCACACCTGGCAAGGATTATGAACTATGAATTTTGGCAGGAAGGAATATCAGTTATCGATTTTGCGCAATCAGGACTAAAACCTTTATTAAAATATGCTACAGATCTAGGAATCGGCTGGCATGTGCTGGTAGATGGTGATGAAGCCGGTCTGTATTATGAAAAACAAATACAGGATTTCGCCAATAAGCACAACCTCAAGAATGTGATTACAAGGTTGAAGGAAAAGGATATTGAGCATTACTTCTGGCATCATGGCTTTGAAAAAGTGTTTATTAAAGCTGCCAAATCCAAATATGTAGTGGAGAATGAACTTAAGCCGGGAGTTACAATTCGCAAGGCCGTAAAGAACAAATCTAAACCCTACCTGGCCCTGAGCATTATTGAAGCTATTGCAGCCAAAGGCTCCTCTTCGATTCCGGATATGCTATACCAAATGATAGAATCCTGTATTGCTCTAGCCCGTAAAAACTAAACCCTGGATTGTTTTTATTTTCCTGTTAGGATTTGGCCAGTGTTTTCATAATCATATCACAACCACCATTTACTATAAAGTTCGTGTGTTCATCTATTGTATTGAAATTTAGTCCAGTAATGTCATTACATCGTATTTTTGATCCCGTAGCCTGGTAAAACGTTTCGAGTGTTTTTTTTGCATCCGGATTTTTCAATGATGATTTCTTGGATTTTTCCCGGCACCAGGAAAGTGATTTCATCCATATGGCGGCACTCAATGCCCCACAGGCAGCACCGCTTAAGCCCAACCCCCCTGCAAAACCTGCAACCATAATCATCTCTTCGGCGCTGGCGCCCATTTTTCTGGCTACTTCTGTTGCACAACTGATTGAAACAGGATACTCATCAATTTCGTTGTATGACAAACCATTAATAGCCGCTTCTACGGCCTCCGGAGCCCATCGGTCTGCCATTTTAAAACAGTATAAGAACCTGCCTGATATCATGTACTTTGCAAAACTCAGCTTACTTGAAAAGTCACAATGTGTAATATCCCTGCAATTGACGGTATGCTCATTTTTCATAAATGAATTCATTATATACTGAGTGGCTTTGATGGCTACTGCAATGGCCTCATTTGGATCCTTACACTTTCGATGGGCCTCTGCACCAACAGCCAGTGAAGCACCCCAAAGCATTCCACATTGATGCCCTTCCTGTAGTATGCCACCTGCTAATGAATCAGCCGCGCGCTCCTCAAGTTCTTTTGGGTGGCCAAATTCATTATTCAGAATATGAAAAAAAGTCCTTGAGCAGGTACGCAATTTTCTGAAGACTTTGCTTGCATCTTTAGTGCCAGATCTTGTATGGTGAATTGTTTTTTTCATAAATGACGAGGAATTGTTTTGTTTCACGAAATTTATGAATGAAAGGCGTGGTAACAAATGACTTGTATCAGTTTAAAAAGTCATCAGCCGTGGCCTTCAAATTAGGATGTTGCTGAGGAAGTTTTCGAAATGAGATATAGTATAAACGATCTGATTGCTAAATAATCTATTGCAAATATCAGGACAAAAATACTACCGAATAATATGGGTAAAATTCCACCAAAAGTATATGTCATTCCAAGCACAAAACCCAATACGCACTCCGCCCTGTAGATAGGAATAAAAAATGAAAGGATAAAAAGACCTATCATCATATATCCCGGGACATCACTGCCGATGGTAAAAAAGAATGATACCAGTACTCCAAATAAAAATGAACCAACTAAGCCATAAAGAATATTGTTTAAGTTTTTGGGGTCTCCATTTGAATCTTTATTATGGATTCTCTTTTTAATTCGATAGAGTAGAAACCAGGTCAATAAAGGGATTGCTATTCCTCCCCACCAATTTGATATCCCCGGTAAATCCTTGCGATGCAAAAGATAATGGGTTGGTACACCATCGTGAAAATAGTCCCATGCTAAATTTGTCCATATTAACAAGGTTACTATTGCTGTGAATATTATTCGGTTTTTTAAAGTTAAGGTTGCATTCATGTGATTGAATTATCAGTGGTATGTTAAGTTATTAGACTCATAATTCAATTATTTGTTACAATCCATCTTTGGGAATGAACCATACATTTTTTTCCAGGTCTGTACCACCGCCCATTTCTTCCTGCACCACCCGATCAATGATATAAATGCCCTTTTTAGCCATTTCATCAAAAGTGTCTAAACCGTCATTCGGGAAGTTTACTCGTGTTCTATGGATATTAAACTTGTTTGAAAATGTGCGACCAAAAGCAGCTTCAACACCTTCTTTACCGAGCATAAAACCTAAAAGTCCACCCCAGGTAGCTGTGGGGTTATCAGAATCCCATCCTGCCAATGCCCCAATTTTAATTGTCTCTTTAATGTCTCCTTCTCCGTATAATAGACTTACTAAACTGGCACCAAAATTTATTCCTGCCGCAAAGCAACCATTGCAGAAGATATTCTTTGAGGTGATGGTATACCCATCTTCCTGGTTTACCTGATAACGTTTATATAAGTCATCCCTTGCTTGTTCCCATGGGATATCATCATCGTATTTCCCTTTCACAAAGTCGTACATCTTTGCAGCATAGGAATCATTAGGCAGGTGTTCCCTTGCTTGTCCGGCCATCCAGGCTATCTGTTCTTTTTTTGATAATTTTTCGTCAACATCTGAAGCCAAAGAATGCATGATTACATAGAATTCTGAGATCCATTGGGCATTTTCCCTTGCGGTGGTTTGTATGGGCAGTTTGGCCATTTTTAATGCAATATCCGGTCTGGACGGGGCAAAAAGACCAAATATCTCTGTAGTTAATTGCGCATCTATCATCTCATGATAATTATCGTAAATACTGTCGCGGGTTAAATTTGGGTCACTTGTTTCAGGGGGTACTGCGCCATTGAGCATCATATCAAGCGCTTTTTGATTGGACACCCACAGGAAATTTTCTTCTTCATGTTTTATGTGCTTCAGCCAACCTTCTTTAATCTGCTTACCAGATAACATACTGGTTTTATTGGTGTACAATAGATGCTGGTACATGTATTCAATATCCGTATCATCATCTGCACCCCATACCTCATCTTCGCCCCTGAATACAAAGTCTATGTTGTCTGATAATTCACTCGGAAGACCTTCTCCCCAAATACTTGGTTGGTCTGGTGTTCCCCAATCTTCCCTGGTATAGAAGGGCCCGGTTTTTATTTCCCCTATGTTGCCTATTTTATCCATTTCCGTAACGAGTCCGGTCCAATTAGCGATGCATTGACCCAACCAAAATCCATAGAGTTTGTTTGAATATTCAGCACGAGAAATAATCTGGTCGTTGGTTTTTGGTGTATATGTACTATATTCCAGTTCAGGATCGATCAATGCATTTTTGGCCTGTTTTACCGGCTGCTTATTTGCATCCTTGCACGCAATAATCAATAAAACAAATATGAGAGTAATTCCTGCCGAAAATAGATTTTTAATTATGCTATTCATTTTAAACCATTTTTTATTAGTGAACAAATCCAAGTAAGTATATTTTAATAAAAGTCCTCAACTTTTAACTGTTTTTCAAGCCAGTAGGCATCATCCCGGAATTCATAAGCTGTCGGTTCAAAATCACCTACAATTCCTACATCAGCCTTTTTGGGTACCTCCATCTCCAGACTCCAGAAAACACTATTAACCAATAGTCTGCGTACCCCCTCGTTCAGCATATCCGTGGCCGCTCCTATTGTAGTTGTGAATGCTTTGCCCTCTATACCACCGGGTATCTGATAATTTTTTGTCCATGCAATAGGCATCATTGGATCATTAAGCAAAACACCATTATCATTCCTTGTGGCCGGAATTGTATCGGTAAACCTCATTCCATAAAAGAGATCTTCCTCATTAAAGTCTTCTATACGTTCCATAACTTCTCCCAATATAATGGGCTGTGAATTTCCCGGTAGTGGCAACCGAACCCCATAAACATCAGTAGGTCCCCAGATATCACCATCTTTAATTCCATTGGTAATTGGATGCGATTTACTTACTACATCTATTACACCCCGTGTACTTTGGTGCTTATGGTGTCCATGGTGCGCAATCCATTTCTCACCTAATACCATACGCCCAAAACCATCGACCCACTCTTTTTTGGCGCCCGAATACCCGTTACTGTAGTGTTTAAAATTAGAATCGGATTCCATATCAAAATTAAAGGCGTGGGTAGCCGTACGTATGCCTATCACAGGTTTTCCACTTCTTAAATAATTATCTATGAATTGCATTTGTTCATTTGGGAGAGCTCTGAATCTGGTAAAAATTATCATCAGGTCTGCTGAATCCAGAGCATCTAATCCCGGGATGTTGTAAACATAATTTGAATTAATAATTCCTGGTTTTGATGGGTCCTGTGCAAATAATACCGTACATCTAAAACCGTGTTTGGCAGATAAAATTTTGGCTAGTTGTGGTAAGGCCTCTTCAGATCTGTACTCTTCATCACCTGAAATTAGAACGATATGTTTGGCTTTGTTTGCTTCAGTATTAAATGTGAGCCACTGTTTTGGACTTGTTTCAGGCTTTTCTGAATTTTCTTGTTTTGATTTTTGTCCGCAAGCAGTTATCAACAGGCAACCGATCAATAATACTAGTACATTTTTCATTTGTTAGGTTTAATTGCAAACTGCTTATTTGTATTCCATACCTTTTTTAATAAAAGAATATCCCCTGGAATATACTTCCTCCATTGGCGAATAATCCCGCCATACATTAATGGCATTGGCAAATTCAGGAATTATGGTACTAAAAGCCTCAATGGTAAGCCAGCCTTGATAATCTATTTCCTTTAAAGTTCTGAAAACGTCAGACCAGTTTACCTGTCCGCTTCCGGGAGTGCCGCGGTCATTCTCGCTAATATGTACATGCTTTAAATATGGAGCAATGGTCTTAATTGCCTCGGTCTGACTTTTCTCTTCAATATTCCCGTGGTGCGTATCATACATTGCGCCAAGACTTGGATGTCCCACTTGTTCAGCTAAGGTCTTTAAATCAGCCATGGTGTTATAAAGGTAACATTCAAACCTGTTTAAAGCCTCGGGAGCAAGCATAATGTTAGCCTCGCCTGCATATTCTGCTGCTTTTTGCAACATTTCAATACTCCATTGCCTTTCTTCCTCCCGGGGGGGCTGACGTGTAAAGAAGGCAAAACTGGAATGGAACGGGCCACAAATAACTTCTGCATTTAGTGCTGCACCCATATCAATGGACCATTTTAACTTTTCCAGGCCCGCATTTCTTGTTTTTTTATCCGGACTGGCAATATTCTCTTCAGGGGCCAGGGAGGCAACACAAGTAACCCCCATTGGGATATCTGAGAAATGTCTACCGAGCTTGGCATAGTGCTTAGCATCACCTTCGCCTAAAAATAATTCAATTCCATCATAGCCGGTTTCTTTTAAAGTATCGATTATACCATAGTGTTGATCTGTAACATGATTAGTCCAGAGCAACATGTTCATTCCAATTTTCATTTCAAAAGTTTATTGATGTCATTAAGAAACAAAACCACACTCAATATCAGCGACTGCAGTTTACTGTTCAAGTTAGTAACAAATTAGTGCCTAGGCCAGCACAGGCTCATTCTTCCGCTTTTTCATCCAGAACCATAAGATGGTAAATAATACGATAAGGACAGCTGGAAAAATCACCATTGTTCCCAGGGTTTCCTGTCCGGCTATTAATTCCAGTTCATCGCCTGTAACTCCTCTGGCAGCCGCTTCGGCCCTGCCAGAATCGATCCAGTTACCTATGATTGGTTGAAATATAGAAGTTGAAAACATACCGACAGCTCCAATAACTGACATACCAAGAGCACCACTTTTTGGAATTTTGGTAGCCGTAAAACCAATCATATTAGGCCAGAAATAGGCAATTCCCAACGCAAAAATTACAGCAGCAACATAGGCCATTCCACCAGTTTGTGTACTAAAAAGATAAATACCAATCGTCGCTAAAACCGAGGATCCCAGCAGAACACCCGTTTGATGGAATTTTTTAACTATCGTACCCCCAAAATACCTTGCAACTGCCATCAGTCCGGTAACCAGAGCTAATATAAGCATAGGTTGCGCCCCACTTTTGGATAAGATAAGTCCAACCCATTGTTGCGGACCAAACTCAGTTATTGCGGTAAAGGCCATACATACCATCATAAAAATAAATAAAGGAGAGAACATCGCCTTAAAATTGCCTGCAATCGAGGCCGCCTCACGCATTTTGGCTTTTGGCCAGGTTTGTCCAAAGAATAAATAAGCATAAATGATCGTAGGTATCATAATAATCCAAATCTGGGATTCCCATCCGAAGCCTGCATCGGTCATAAATTTGGAAACCAGACTACCTATAACAATACCCCCGGGAAACCACATATGAAATCTGTTCAACATTTTACTTATCCTGTTACTCTCATAGGCATCAGCGATCATTGGATTACATGCCGCTTCTGTACAACCATTACCCAGACCTATAAGCAATGTGGATAATAATAGACCTGTATAACTGCCCGAATAAATAGTCATAATTACTCCAACTGCATGGGCAAAAAAGGCAAATTGCATAATTCGTTTTCCACCGACACTATGATAAATCAATCCGCCAATGACCATTGAAATAGGAAAACCTAAAAACCACATGGAGTTAATAAAACCCAATTGTTCAGCTGATAAACTTAATTCTTCGCCCAATTGTGGTAGAATACCGGCTCTTATACTAAAAGATAACGCAGTAGTGATTAAGGCAAAACAACTACCATAAAAAAGTCGTTGAGAATTAACCTGGGGGGCGTTAGACGTATTTTCCATTTGTTTGGTTAGGTTGATTTACAAACTCATATTGGTAAAAAAGTGCTGGTTTGAATTTATAAGATTAATGTCTTTTTTGCTAAAATCATAATTAATTTGCAATTGACTTATCTGATCTTTGAAAAATCTATTAATTTTTTGCCCAATTGATAAATTTTATTGATAATTGATTTTTAGCTAATTTAGGACAAAATACAGGCGCCCGCTTATTAGAATGCGGAAATCACAAAAAGAATAAATAAATACATTCATGCAACAAAACAATTATCCTAAACTGCACAATGCCTCATGGCCGGGTGTTGTTGGGAAAGGTCCTGATTCTGAACCACCAATAGCTATCGATACCATGATAGAGCTCACGGCAAATGCTGAGGTTGATGGTGTTAAATTTGATGGATTTGATCTTTTCCTTTTCGATCCCCATATGAATATTGATGCATCAGATGATGAAATTAAGGAAATGGCTGATAAAGCTTTCGCCAAAGATCTGGAGATAGGAAGTTTGGTAGCTCCTGTCTGGACACCTACAGGCGGAGGTTCTGCTATGGGCAGTAAAGAAGAAAGAGCTCAATTTGTTACCCAGGTCAGAAAGTCTTGCATTATCGGCCAGAAATTAAGGGAGATTGGTATCAGGCCTAATGGGATTATCCGGATAGATTCATCCATAGATCCGGAGACCTGGGCCGGGGATCCGGTTGGTAATACAAAACTAATTGCCCAAACCTTTCGTGAGGCTTGTGATGTGGCAGCTGATTATGGAGAATCTCTTGCAGCTGAGGGAGAGATTTGCTGGGGTGGGATGCATGGATGGAAATCGATGTTAAATACTCTGGAGGCAGTTGACAGGCCTAATATTGGGTTTCAGGCAGATATGGCACATACGCTCTTATATCTTTTAGGGTATAACAAACCCGATGAAAGAATTTTACCGGACGATTTTAAATGGGAAGACAGAGATACTTTAACAGCCGGACTGAGAACACTTACAGCCGCACTCAGGCCATGGACTATAGATTTTCATGTTGCTCAAAATGATGGAACCGTTTTTGGTGCCGGATCTCATGATAAAACCGGTAGGCACTGTCAGGCTTCTGATCCAAATGGCAAATTAAATATTCCTATTGATGCAGGACACTGGCTTAGGAATGAAGATGGTAGTTTAACAAAGAAAATCAGGCATATATGCTGGGACGGGTGTATGTTTCCCAATGAAGTAATGATGCAGCCAAAAACATGGAACGATGTTTTGGATGCCATGGTAAAAGTTCGTGAAAAACATGGATGGTACGAATCTTCATAATAGATAATCAAAAAAGCTGTTACCAATAATGGGAAGTAAAAAACAAATAAGAATTGGTTTAATCGGGTACGGATTTATGGGAAGAACCCATTCCAATGCCTATAAGAGGGTAGGGGACTTCTTTCCGGAATTAGAATATCAACCTGTACTCAAAGCGGTTTGCGCTCGAAACAAAGAACGTGTTAATGCCTTTGCCGAACAATGGGGTTATGAATCTGTTGAAACGGATTGGAAGGCATTGGTCATGAGGGATGATATTGATGCAGTAGATATCTGCACCCCAAATAATATGCATGCACAAATTGCCATCGCTGCTGCTGAAGCAGGTAAGATGGTACTTTGTGAAAAACCGCTGGCCAGAACAGTTGCTGAGGCACAACCAATGGTAGACGCTGTAGAAAAAGCTGGGGTTAACAATACAGTTTGGTATAATTATCGGAGGGTTCCGGCTGTAACTCTGGCCAAGCAACTTATAGATTCCGGTAAACTGGGTAAAATATTTCATTACAGAGCTAATTTTTTACAGGATTGGACCATAAGTCCGGAACTACCCCAGGGAGGAGAAGGCTTATGGCGTTTAGACAATGATGCCGCTGGTTCGGGAGTAACCGGGGATCTTTTGGCACATTGTATTGATACGGCAATGTGGCTGAATGGCGGCATAAAAGATGTTTCTGCAGTTACTGAGACTTTTATCAAAGAAAGGGTACATAGTGCCTCCGGAGAGATGCAAAAAGTAGATATAGATGATGCATGTATCTTCCATTGCCATTTTGATAATGGTTCATTAGGCCTTTTTGAATCTACGAGATATGCCAGAGGTCATAAAGCACTTTATACTTTCGAGATTAACGGGGAACACGCCTCAATTAAATGGGATCTGCATGACCTTAATCGCCTGCAATATTTTGATCACAGAGATGAATCAATAGAACGTGGTTGGCGATCCATACACGTAACGGACGGGGATCAGCCTTATATGGATAAGTGGTGGGTACCCGGTTTATCTATAGGATATGAACATAGCTTTGTACATCAGGTCGCGGATTTTTTTAAAAGCTTAGAAAATGGAACCCCTTGTTCACCAACTTTCAAAGAGGCACAGGAAACACAAAAAGTCTGTGAGGCCGTTCTTGCATCTGCAAAATCCAGAAGCTGGAAAGATACAGGTGTCTCGTGGTAAGTTTTTTTAATTAATATAATGAAACAGAATGAGTGAATCAATTAGGGGGTTTTGCCTGCATGGAAGAGAAAAGATAATCCCCAATTCGGGCATCTCGGTAACAAGCAATACCTCTGTTGTAGATATGGAGATACCCGAATTAAAGGAAGGTGAAATAAGGGCCAGAACCTTGTATACGGGTATTTGTGGATCGGATAATAGTGCCGCCCTGGGCAAACCTAACTTTGATTGGGTAGAACGCCCAAGAATTATCGGTCATGAATTTAGTGCGGAAGTGTTGGAGTTAGGACCCGGGACTCATGGCGAAGTGAAAGTAGGAGATGTGTTCACACCTCTGGCCATGCTGGGCTGCAAAGATGAGGACTGTCCGGCATGCAGGGTGGCAAAGTGGAATTTGTGCCCGTCGAAACAAATTATCGGATTTCATAGAAATGGGGGTTTTGGGCAACAAGTTATTCTGGAGTCAGATCGAATAGTCCCTTTATTGGAGGGTTTAACTCCGGAGCAAGGCGCTTTGGTTGAACCATTGTCTGTTATAGTGAATGCACTCCATAATAAGTGCAATATAAAACCCGGACAGGATGTCGTAGTTACAGGCTGTGGTATCATAGGTTTAATGTCTGCCGAGTTGGCCAGAGCCGCAGGTGCAAGGGTTGCAGTAACAGGGATAGAACATGATATCAATGTTCGATTAAAAAAAGCTGCTGAGCGAGGATTTATTACCATAGTTGTATCTCCCGAGAATTCTTTGAAAGCTCAATTGGCCGATGGGATAAAGGATGCTAATGGTATTCCATTTGGAACTAATGGCCAGGTAGATTTACTCATTGAGTGTTCAGGGGTACCACAAGTACTTGGGGAGGCAATTTCGGTGGTCAGGCCTGAAGGCGATATTTGTGTTATTGCTACTTATCCCGGGGATGTAGAGATAAATGCTACACATCTCACCCGCACATCTTTGAATATGAGGGGTTCCATGGGTTCTTGCAGAGAAGATTATATGGTGGCACAAAAACTAATGGCAACAGGAATATTTCCATCAGAATATTATATTAACCCCTATGAGTTTAATGAAATTACTCAGGCCTTTGAAGATTCAATCCTGGCCAATAATGTAAAAGCGGTCATAAAAATGAACTAATGGGTAGCGAACTAAAGATTTAAATCAACTATTTGTAAAAAACGATATGCATACAATTTTTATGACCGGTGGAACGGGTTGTATAGGTTCTGTTACTATTTATAAACTTTTGCAATCGGAGGAAGTTTCAAAAATTGTAGTTGCTTCAAGATCTGGAAATCCGGAGACATTGAAACTATGGTTGGGGGATGAATTGGATAAACGCCTGGAGTTTGTTAATCTGGATGTATCGGAATATGAATCATTATCCGAGTTACTAACACAGGTTGATCCAACACATATTATTCATTTGGGTGCTTATCAGAGCCCTGACTGTTCAAAACACCACATTCGTGGAATGGAAATAAATACAGGTGGGACAATGGCTCTTTTTGATGCCGCTGAAAGATTACCTGATTTAAAAAGGTTTGTATTTGCAAGTTCAGCCGCCGTTTATGGAATGAGATCCATGTACCCCGAAGCTGATATTACGGAAGACGTACCTCTGATGCCTCCAAATCACTACGGGATCTGGAAACTGGCCGGAGAACATCTGGCCCGTTTATTTTATGATAAAACGAAAGTGCCTACAGTATGTCTAAGAATTAATACTACTTACGGGAAAGGACGGGATAAAGGAAAAACTTCGTCACCAACAAATGCATTAAAGGCAATTGCCATGGGATCTGTAACTGGTGATGTATTGCCATTTGAAATGCCGTATTCCGGTAGGGAGAATTACCATTACGTGGAAGACGTAGGCGCACATTTTGCTTCATGCACGCTTCAGGATTTTCAGGGTTTTGGCGCATTTAATATTAAAGGTGAAACTATAGCCATTGAGAAGTTTTTAAGCATTGCAAAGGAAGAGGCTATTAAACTGGGTATTGGTGGGTATGCGGTACTTTCCGTAGCTAATGGAGCACCACCAAATTTGTTTGCTCATGATTTAAGTCATGAAAAAATTGAGCGTACCTTTAATGGTTTGCCTTTGACCTCTATTTCCGAAGGGGTCCGGATCTCTCTGGAGGAATTCAGGAATATGGCGCATAATGGAGTTTTGAAATATTAAGTTGAAAGCACATGAATACAATTAGAATCGGATTAATTGGAGCTGGTGATATCGCGGATTTGCATGCTGAGGCTATTAACACCCTTGAGGGGGCCGAGTTGGTTGGGTTATGGAACAGAACCCCTGAAAAAGGTATAACCAAGGCAAAACAGTTCAAGTGTAATGTCTATTCCTCGGTGGATGAATTGCTCAATGACGCAAAAATAGATGCCGTTTTCGTCCTTACGAATATGGAGACACATTGTGAATATACCATAAAGGCTGCCCGGGCCGGGAAACATATATTGGTTGAAAAACCGGCAGCATCAAGTATTAACGAGTTGGTAATGATGCAAAATGCAGTATCTGAAGCTGGGGTAAAATGTATGCCTGTGCATAATTATATTTATGAGCCTGGAATTTTGAGGACAAAATTGATGATTCAAAATGGTAGTTTAGGGGATATTACCCAGTTTTATATGATGTATAACATCCATCATGCCGATGAAATTAGGGTACGTTACCCCGGGGTAATTCGACAAATATTGACCCATCATTGCTATACCATGCTTTACCTTGCAGGAAAGCCCGAAACCATTTCCTGTATGAAACATACTGTAGACAGTTCTCTTGCACCACAGGAGAATGTCGCTATGGCTACTATAAAAATGGAGAATGGAACACTAAGTCATCTATCGGCCAGTTTTGCTAATGACGAGCATTCGGGAGATCCCTGGACATGTATTATTAAAGTTATTGGAACCAAGGGTAGTACACGTTATAGCTATCGCGATTGGGTCATCAATGAACGAAAAGGGGCACATTCTCAAACATATTTCAGTTACCCTGAATCCATTAAAAATACAGCTACACATTTTATTAATAAGGTATTGCGTTCGGGTGAGGCACCCCTATCTACCCTGGAAGATGCCATTAGTTGCCAAAGAATTATAGAAGCTTGTGAACGCTCTGAAAAAGAAGGTATTCACGTAGTTTTTGAGTAAAGAAATAGTTGAACTTTTTTATATAGAAATAGTATGAGTCTTAGGAATAGAATGGCAATAGTAAAAATAAACGTAATATTCCTTTTGTTACTTATTCTGGCATCATGTGGTAAAAAGGACAGTACTCTTGAGTTAAAAAAGGGGAGTCATATAGTACTTATAGGCAATAATCTGGGTTCAAGAATGATGAACTATGGTCACTTCGAAACAGAAATGCAATTGCGCTACCCGGATAGTCTGTTATTCATCCGTAATATGTGTGATGGTGGAAGTACTCCGGGATTCCGGCCCCATTCTGCACGAAATTCACCCTGGGCATTTCCCGGTGCTGAAGAATTCCAGACAGAATATGGCCAGAAATCAGGAAGTATAGGGCATTTCGAATCCCCCGATGAATGGTTAAGCAGGCTTAAAGCGGATATAATAATAGCATTTTTTGGGTATAATGAGTCCTTTCAGGGGATAGAAGGTTTGGAGAATTTCAAAGCAGAACTTCAAGCTTTTATTCGGCATACGAAGGAACAAAAGTATAATGGTACCAAACCGGCACAGCTGGCACTTGTTTCTCCTATTGCTTTTGCAGATTTGTCCTCGCATAAAGACCTGCCAGACGGAGTTCGGGAAAATCAGAATTTGTCTTTGTATACTGAAGCAATGAGGGAGATAGCAGCAGTTGATAGTGTGTTATTTGTGGATGCTTTTAGCCCAAGTACAGTATGGTTTAACAATGAGGCTTTTAAATTTACTTCAGATGGGTTTCAATTAAATGATTTGGGCTATCAGAAGTTTGCAAAGTTACTGAGCGACCATATATTTGGGAAGAGTAAGAGCATGGCGGAAGAAAATCGCAACCTGGTGCATGAAGCTGTCTTGGATAAAAATTGGTATTGGCACAACGACTATAAAATGCCAAATGGTGTACATGCCTTTGGGAGGCGCTATGATCCTTTTGGACCCGATAACTACCCTTATGAAATAGAAAAAATACGTGAAATGACCGCTATTCGCGATTCCGCAATATGGGCAGCTGTAAAGGGCATAAAGACAGATGTAATAGCTGCCGATGCTAAGACTAAAAAGCTTCCGCCCGTAGAAACTAATTATGATCCCGGACAGGGAGATGTTGAAGCAGGTTATGTTTATGGAAATAATGCTTTAGAAAAAATCAAAGTTGCCGGGGGTTATAAATTGGAATTGTTTGCTTCTGAGAAGGAATTTGAAGACCTGGCTAATCCGGTACAGCTATCTTTTGACAATAAAGGAAGACTTTGGGTGGGCGTAATGCCCAGCTATCCGCACTATAGACCGGGGGATCCAAAGCCCAATGATAAGTTATTAATTTTAGAAGATACCAATGGAGATGGCAAAGCAGATAAGCAAACTACCTTCGCAGATGGCTTACATCTTACGATTGGTTTTGAATTTGCACCAGAAGGTGTTTATCTCTCACAGGGGACAAACTTGGTTTTGCTGACAGATACTGATGGTGACGACAAGGCCGATACAAAAGAAATTATTTTAAGTGGATTTGACGATCACGATACGCATCATGCTATTAGTGCTTTTACGGCAGACCCTTCCGGGGCGCTATACATGGCAGAAGGAGTGTTTTTACATACAAATGTTGAAACAGCCTATGGTCCTGTACGTGCTACCAATGGAGGATTTTATCGATACAGTCCGCAAAGGCATCATTTGGAACGCACAGCACAATTACCAATTCCTAACCCCTGGGGGATTGCCTTTGATGAGTGGGGACAAAATTTCTTTGCGCATACGTCCGGTCCTGATGTTACCTGGATGATGCCCGGAACTATTAAACCGAGATACGGACAGGCTTCCCCACTACCTAAAAATTTGATAGAAGAGGAGCACCGGGTACGACCAACTTCTGGCCTGGAATTTATTTCAAGTCGCCATTTTCCCGATGATGTCCAGGGCGATTTAATTATCAATAACACTATCGGTTTTCTGGGGACTAAACAACATACTATGGTTGATGATCCTCAATCTGCTGGTTATATCAGTAAGCACAGGCTGGATTTGGTGACATCGGATGATACTAATTTCCGACCGGTAGATATGGAGTTCGCCCCTGATGGTTCTTTGTATCTGATAGATTGGCATAACGTATTGGTTGGGCATATGCAGCACAATGCCCGTGATCCATTGCGCGATCATGCGCATGGTAGAATATACAGGATTACTTATCCATCCAGACCATTGGTAGAGCCTGCAAAGATTGTTGATGCCAGCATTGATGAACTACTGGATAATTTGAAACTCCCCGAATACCGTTCAAGATATCGTACAAAAAGAGAGTTACGTGCACGGGATTCATCTGAGGTGATGAATAAATTGCGCGAATGGGTGAAAAGTTTAGACCAGAAGGATGAAAGATATGAACATCATTTAGTGGAGGCACTATGGGTAAGCTGGGGCTTAAACCAAATTGATAGGGATCTTTTAAAACAACTTTTAAATGCGAATGATTATCGGGCTAGAGCTGCTGCTGTCCGGGTATTAAGATATTCGGGTCATCAAATTCCTGAACAGTTGGATCTGTTACTTGAAGCTGCTAAAGATGATAATCCACGTGTGCGCCTCGAAGCTTTTGTAGCAGCTTCCTGGTTGGATAGAGAATCAGGACTTGCCGTGCTCCGGGTTGCTGGAGAAAAACCGCTTGATGAATGGATGAAACTGCCATTTGAGGCTGCAGTGGCTCATTTAAACAACCATAATCTGGGACAGGATCCGGAAACAAAAGGAATAAAAACGGATCTTGAAGGAAAAGAACGGGAGTTGTTTGTCAAAGGCCAAGAAATATATAATAGAGAAGGTTTTTGTGCTACTTGTCATCAGCCGGATGGAAGAGGTTTAAGTGCATCTCAATTTCCACCACTGGCCGGGGTTGAATGGGTGACAGGGAGTGAGGAACGTCTTATAAAATTAACCCTCAAGGGAATTATGGGTCCCATGACTATAAACGGTAAAACATATCCGGGACAGGTGCCTATGACCCCATTCGGCGGCATGCTAAACGACGAAGAAATAGCCGCTGTATTGACTTTTGTTAGAAATGCTTTTGGTAATAAGGCAACTGCAATTTCAGCCGAAAAAGTTAAAGAAGTAAGGGAAAAGACTAAGGATAAAGAAGGTTTTTATACTGCGGAAGAGCTTTTAAAGGAACATCCAATTAATTAAGCACCTGCACCAAATTCAAATATTTTGTCCATTGGAAGCCACTTATCACCAGGTTTGGCGAAAGGCAATGCCTGCTGATAGTTCCACATTAAAACCTCCCATTCCTGTACTTTTTCGTTGCCGGCATCAAGTTTTGCTTTTCTATCAAAAGAAAAATGGTCTTCTACTTCAATAATCATAAATAAACGGTTTCCAACCCGATAGATTTCCATGTGATTAATACCAGAGTTTTTGAGGCTATCCAGTACTTCGGACCATACATTAGTATGATACTCCTCATATTTTGCTATTAGCGCATCATCATCTTTAAGATCTAATGCGAGACAATGTCTTTTCATGATTTTGTTTTTTCTTAATATTGATTTTTAAAGGTCAGAATCAAAAATAAAGCTATCTAATTCAGCAGAAGACCATGGTGTTATCTTGCCTTGAGTCCGAAACCTTATTTTTCCAACTGTGCCGTTTGAAATGGCCTCACCGGAATTTCCCCAGCTATTTCTAATATAGGTAGAAATGGCAGCTATGTCTTCATTTTGCAGTGTGGAGAATGAAGGCATATTAGGTAATATTTCAGGAATCGAGGAGCAAACCGCGACATACCTTCTCCCTGAGTACCATGACAACTAGCACAAAGGTTTATATATTTTTGTCTGCCTGAAGCCATAACCATCTGATCAATTTCTATTAAATTTTCCTTAGAATCGGCCACCTCTTTTGGTTTTCCCGGCCATGTGAATAATTTTTCAAGTTTATCCGCAATATATGGATCTGAACTTGCTGAGGTTTTTAATTTTTCAAAAACCAAAGGGGCACTGGTAAGTTCAATTTTAGCATCATCTTGTATGGCCGTACTGTTTAGGATTCCATTTGTAATTGCGTTGGTCACCCATTTTGTTTGTTGATTTTGATTGAAATTCAATCTATTTAAAACAGCAAGAATTTCCTCTTCAGAGCCCTTTACGGCTATAGCACTAACAAGCATTTCAACAAATATCTCCCTATTCTGATCATAGGTTTTCCATTTGTCATCAGACATTATATTGTTAAAAAAATCATACTCTTTATTGCCTAAACTACTCATAACAACATCACGAGACACAGGATGCTGATTGTAGTGTTCAAGAAACTTCTTTGAAATATTAAATGCCGTTTCTGTGTTTAATAAATCTGAGGTTAAGACCATTTGCATCTGTAAAATCGGGTCTGCGCTATCGTATTCATTAATTATAAAATCCTGAATTTCCTTACGAACCTCAGGATGCTCATCAACCATTGCAGCCACAAGACGCAAAGCTGTCTGGGCGACAGTTGGATTTGAAGCATACATGGCAGAGAGGTAAGGTTCTGAATTAGAATTACCCAAACCTTCAAGAGTCCATAAAGCATGAAGTTGTCCTAACGGATTTTTGGAAGCAAGAATATCTTCTAATTCGGGGATAATAGTTAAATCCTTACTTTCCACAAGTAAGCGTTGCGCCATATCCCTGGTCCAGCCATTTGGATGGTTTAGTAGATTGACAAGCTCAACTGGACTTAATTTGGAGAAGTCCTCTGGTTTTTCTGTTTTATTATTTTTTGTGGTTATACGCCATATTCGTCCCATATTTATGGGTTTGTCTAGTTTCCTTTTTAAGGTCACTTCCCGCAGATAATCTGTCATGTAGGGTCCGTGCTGAATTATTCCTTTATACATATCCACCACATAGAGGGCTCCATCTGGTCCTGAAGCTAAAGAAATAGGTCGAAATCGCTCGTCTGTAGAAGCCAGAAATTCCAGGTTCTTATAAACGCTTTCAGCACTTAACATAAAGCCATCTTCAAGAACTGAATTTCTTTTGATAAGGTTACCGGTGGGCTCACAAACAAAGGCATTACCCAAATATGAATCAGGAAGGACATTCCCACGGTATATTAATGGACCACAGGCCGATGCAAATTCAAGTAGTTTACCCTCTTTATCTAAAGTGCCTGGCACATAACCCCGGTTCACTGCAGTATTGCTTCTAATTGGATATATTTTACGATCCAGGGTAAGACCGTGGTCTATACCACTGCTGCTCTTATGGTTTTTATTTCTTTGAAGCGCATTTGGAGGTACTAGATCTGCATGTAATTGTGACCAGTTGTAATTATAATACAGGCGTCCTGAATTATCGTGGCAAATTCCCCATTGCCCTCGGAACTCAGTTTCTTCTTTGATCCATTCCGAATCAATTTTCCTGTAGCGACTTTTAGACTTAGCGTTGTAATACCAATTGTCCATTCCTCTCCATAAGCCATTGGCCGAATGCTCGGGCATTCCCTGCCCTCCGTATCTTGAATCTATAAGGGTGCGTTTATCTGCCTTTAGATCCCCGTCGGTGTCTTCAACATACCACAGTGGTATATTTTCTGCAACAAGGGCTCCTCCATTTACGATGGCAATTGCTCTTGGAAGTACAAGGCTGTCCAGAAATATGGTACTCGTATCCATTTGTCCGTCCCCGTCATTATCAAATAATACACTAACTCTTCCTATGGGATCATTTTCTCCGGTACCATCAATATCCTGCATAAAACCCAGCATTTCAACAACCCATAACCTACCAGCCTCATCAAAAGTAATCGCCACCGGATCTTGTACCAGAGGTTCAGCTGCCACCAGTTGAATTTCAAGCTCCGGATCAGCCAGTTCAAAAGATTGAAGCGCCTGAAATGGCGTTAAAGGAGGAGAAGGCTCTTGTTTACAACTATAGTGCATCAACAGTAACCCAACAATCCCAATAAATGTCAAAATCCTGAAAGATGATATATGTTCTTTAAACATAGCCATGGAAATACAAATTATAAGCTTTTCAAAAATTAACCATGAACGGGTCTTGTTTTATTATACTATAAAAGAAGCAATATAGACCAATAATGCTGCAAATGACCCAACTACAAATGTGCCAAGTGTATAAACCTTGTAGCCGGTTTTCACATCTATTCCGGAGAATTGGGTTAGGATCCAGAATCCGCTGTCATTTGCGTGAGAAACGACCATGGCACCTGCTCCAATTGCTGCAACAACCAATGCTTTGTCCACTTCAGTTACAAAACCCATTGATAGCAATAATGGTGCTATTATTGAAGCTGTAGTGATTAAGGCCACAGTAGATGAACCCTGGGCAGTTTTAATTGCCGCGCATAACATAAAGGGTAGCCAAATCCCCAGATTTGCAGTAGATAAAGTGTCCGCCAGCGTAGTAGCAATCTCACTATTCTGTAAGATGGTACCAAAAATTCCTCCGGCTCCTGTAATAAGGATAATATTAGAGGCATCGGTTAGGGCATTCCCTACCCAACCTGAGGTGGATAATATGGTTTTGTCCCATTTCTTAGGAAGTAAAAAGGCAAAGAGCATTCCTATTATTAAGGCAATCACCGGGGTGCCGACGAAGGAAATAAATTTAACCCATGCCGTTTCTGCTTGCCCTTCTTCTAAGTTAAATTCCACCAGGGATTTTCCAACAATCAATAAAATGGGGATCAATATGGGTAAAAATGACTTAAATGCACTTGGAGCTTTTTTAATTTTCTCCTGGATTTCATCTTCTGAAATGTCCGGGTTTGGATCGATATAATGCTTTGCGCCCATTTTCTTGCAATAAAAAATAGCTACGATTAGTGAAAGTAAACCTATGATCAGACCTATGAGCATCACCAAACCGACATCTGCACCTATAATTCCTGCGGCTGCAATAGGGCCAGGTGTGGGCGGTACCAGAACATGGGTTATCATAAGGCCGAGAATTAAAGCTGTTGCCGTACCAACTACAGATAAACCAGCCCTTTTAGAAAGGCTTTTATTTAACGGGTTGAGGATAATGAACCCGCTATCTGCAAATACAGGGATAGATACCACAAAGCCAACAAGGCCCATGGCTTCATGAACCCTGTTCTTTCCAATAATTTTTAGGATAACCTCCGCCAGTTTGAAGGCACCTCCTGAATGTTCAAGAAAGGCACCTATGATTACGCCTAACACAATGACCACTCCAATCTTTCCCAGCGTAATCCCAAACCCGTCATTTATAGATTGCACAATCATACTTAGATCCATCCCTGATAACAGGCCAAAGAATACTGCCGCTCCTAACAGGGCCAAAAATGGATGAACATTGAATTTAGCGGTTAGTAATACAATGAGTATAACACTCAATAAGAGTAATAAAATAGCTATCATGACAGTATTGGTTTAATGTGAATCTCGTTTTACCACAGAACTCGATTTTCCTACTAAAAAATCCAGATCTGCACCCAGATGAGCCTGCTGCACCGTATTAATATATAAGTTAGTATATCCTCTGTCCGAGGCTGGATCAGGAGGTATCCATGACGCTTTTCGTTTTTCCAGTTCAGACTCTTCTACCTCTAAATGTAATTTCCTGTTAGGAACATCAAGTACGATATGGTCTCCAGTCTGTACTAATCCCAAAACTCCTCCAATTGAGGATTCCGGGGAAACATGTAAAATAACCGTGCCAAATGCAGTGCCACTCATTCTTCCGTCCGAAATACGTACCATATCCTTTATACCTTTTTTTAATATTTTTTCAGGCAAATCTACATTGCCAACTTCAGGCATTCCGGGATAGCCAACCGGCCCAGCACCTTTAAGGACAATTACGCTGGATTCATCTATTTCCAAATCTGGTCTGTCAATATTGGCATGGCAGTCCTCAATATTCTCAAATACAACTGCCTTACCTCTATGCGACATAAGATCGGGGGTGGCAGCAGAAGGTTTTATAACAGCCCCATTTTCACATAAATTGCCATATAATACAGCACTATCGGCTTACCATTAACCGTTAAGGCATCATTATGGAGATGTGCTTTCATCTGATTAATAACTACAGGCAAACCACCTGCATCAAAAAAATCCTCCATAAGGAATTTTCCCGAGGGCATTAGATTTACCAACAGCGGCATTTTGCTGCCCAGTGTATCAAATTCTTTTAAGTTAAGGGGAACGCCAATCCTCCCGGCAATGGCTTGTAAATGAATAATAAAATTGGTTGAACCACCAATAGCTGCATTTAATTTAATAGCGTTTTCAAAGGCTTCACGGGTGAGGATCTTTGATAATCTTAGGTCTTCTTTTACCATTTCAACTATCCTTCTTCCAGATAATTGTGCCATAACCTTCTTACGCGAGTCTACCGCAGGTATTGCCGCTGCACCCGGTAAAGTAAGGCCAAGAGATTCTACCATACAAGCCATAGTGGAGGCCGTTCCCATGGTCATACAATGTCCGGCACTTCGTGCAGAACAGATCTCTGCTTCTATCTGATCCTCAGGTGTAAACCCTTCGTTCTTAATCTTGTCTTTTAAAGTCCACACAAAGGTGCCTGACCCTATTCGTTCTCCTTTGTATTTTCCATTCAACATGGGCCCTCCAGGCACTACAATTGTAGGGAGGTCAACGCTACAGGCGCCCATTACGGTGGATGGGGTTGTCTTGTCGCATCCTGTGAGGAGAACAACACCATCAAGGGGATTAGCCCGAATGCTCTCTTCGGTATCCATACTAGCCAAATTCCGAAATAGCATCGCCGTGGGCCTCATTAAAATTTCTCCCATACTGGTTACCGGGAATTCATAGGGAACACCCCCTGCTTCGAGCACTCCTTTTTTGACAAACTCGGCAAAATCTCTTAAATGCCCGTTACAGGGAGTTAATTCTGACCATGTATTACAAATACCAATTACAGGTCTTCCATTGAAATAGTCATTGGGATAACCCTGATTACGTAGCCATGACCTATGAATAAAAGCTGATTTTGGATCTCCGGGATTAAACCAATCTTCACTTCTCAGTCTTTTTTGCTTGTCTTTTTCCATGGGTTGCCAGTTCTAATGAAGGAACGATTTTGATTTTGTACCTACTTTAATCATTGATACGGAAATCAAGGTATTATCTTTAATGCAGTTAACAAAATGGATTTCGTATTTATTTCCATTCTAAGTTCTTTTATGTAATATATTTTAAGGGGCTATCAATCTTTTTGTTACTTTTAAATACATAGTTTTAGTTAGAAGAAGAAACCAGTTAATTGGATTTTGGATAGTAAAACCAACCATGAAATAAATTTACTTTATGAAGCGAAGGAGTTTTGTTAAAAAAAGTGGATCAGCGGCATTATTGACTGTTTCCCTTCCCATTATTCCTTCCTTTTCACCTATAGTTGCCGAAATGCGTTTTGGGATTGCTGAGGCTTCCTATGTACAGCGGAGGTATGCCAATTTGGAGAGCACCACCTATCCGGCATTCACTGACACTTTACAAATGGTAGAACACTGCAGTTCTAAAGGGTTTGGAGGAGTTCAATTCAGTGTAAGTGGTTGGGATAAGACTTATGCGAATAACTTAAAAAAAAGGGTTGAGGAATTGAATATGTTCCTTGAAGGCCAAATAAGGTTGCCAGAGGACGATAAAGACCTTCAACGGTTTACTTTGGAGGTATCGGCAGCAAAAGAAGCCGGTGTAGATGTTCTGAGGACTGTCTGTCTTTCCGGTAGAAGGTACGAATCATTTGATACCATGGATGCTTTTAACGAATTCAGGACAAAATCTATAAATTCATTAAAACTGGCCGAACCGGTTGTTCGTAATATGGGTGTAAAGCTTGCTATAGAGAACCATAAGGATTGGCGAACTGCCGAAATGATTGAACTGTTGAACACCATAGATAGTGAATGGATAGGGGTGACACTGGATACGGGTAATAATATTTCATTGCTCGAGGATCCTATGGAAGTAGTTGAGGCGCTTGCTCCTTATGCATTTACGGTCCATTTAAAGGATATGGCTGTTGCGGAATATGAAGATGGCTTTTTACTGGCCGAAATTAATTTAGGACAAGGATTTTTGGACCTTGATAAAATGATTACTGTTATAAAAGATCATAATCCGGATATTAGGTTTAATTTGGAAATGATTACCAGAGATCCTTTAAAAGTTCCTTGTCTGACAAAGGGATACTGGGCAACATTGGATCAAATTTCCGGTAGTGAATTAGCTTCTTTTCTACATAAGATCAAAAAGAAAAATAGTACTTCACCCTTAATGGTGATCTCCAAAAACCCGCCCGATGATAAATTGGCACTGGAAATAGCAAATAATAGCGCATCACTTAAATATGCCAGGCAGCGCCTGGGCTTCAATTAAAAACAAAAACTAAGGATATGTCAAATACTATCTTACCCGGAATAAAACAATTTAATATGGATGGTCGGACGGCCATGATTACCGGAGGTTCCAAGGGCCTCGGTTTAGCTATGGCTGCCGGGTTGGCATCTGCTGGTTGTTCCGCAGCATTGGTCAACAGAAATGTGGATGAAGGTAATCTCGCAGCAGAAGGGCTAACTAAGGATTTTGGAATAAAGGCCAAAGCCTATTCAGCTGATGTTACTAATTTAAAACAGGTAGAGGCCGTAGTAAAGGAGATTGAAAAAGATTTTGGAAAAATAGACATATTAATCAATAGTGCAGGGATTAATATCAGGGGAGCAATAGATGAATTAAATCCGGAGGATTTTAATGAGGTGATGAAGGTTAATGTGGAAGGTACCTGGAATACTTCAAGGGCAGTGACTCCACAAATGAAAAAGAATAATTACGGAAGAATTATAAATATGGCAAGTACCCTGGGATTGGTTGGTCTGGCTAACCGCACGCCCTATGCTACGAGTAAAGGAGCAGTAGTTCAAATGACCAGAGCTCTTGGGTTAGAGCTGGCACCCTTCAATATTGCTGTGAATGCCATATGCCCCGGTCCATTTTTAACAGAAATGAATATTCCAATAGCCGATACCGAAGAAGCCAAAAAGTTTATTGTAGGAGCTACTGCCGTTGGCCGCTGGGGAGAGTTGCGTGAAATTCAGGGTGCGGCTATTTTTTTAGCCAGTGACGCAGGAAGTTATATGGTGGGGTCTATGCTAACCGTAGATGGAGGCTGGACAGCTAAATAATGTAAACCTATATAGTACTGATAAAGAGCGAAATACGATCAAAAAATATAATTTTACTTTCAAAGTAACCCTTGTTACATAAGCCTTATTTATGACTTTTGTCATGTTTTTCAGCACCTCAGATAATTAATTTTACATCATAATTTAAACACAGGTAGTCTATTCCTGTATATCATTTAAAAAAGATAAATATTGATGAAAAATTTAGTCATATTAGGAGCAGGAACTTCCGGAACAATGATGGCCAATCATTTGGTATCCAGCCTGCCTAAAAAAGAGTGGAAAATATCAATCGTGGATCAATACAAAACCCATTATTACCAACCGGGATTCTTATTTCTTCCATTTGATATTTATACTACAAAGCAGGTTAAGAAAAAAGGATCCAAGTTTTTACCAAAGGGTGTAAACTATATCCAGGAAAAAATAGATTTAATAGTGCCAGAGAACAATAAGGTGCTTCTGGCGGATGGACAAGAGCTGCAATATGATGTATTGATTGTAGCTACAGGTACGAAGACCGTACCAGAAGAAATAGAAGGGATGAAAGGACCAAAATGGTATGAAAATATTTTTGATTTTTATACCTATGAAGGAGCCAAAGCCCTTAGGAATAAATTCAGAACCTGGGAAGGTGGAAAATTGGTAGTCCATATTACCGAAATGCCTATAAAGTGTCCGGTAGCACCTTTAGAATTTGCTTTTTTAGCAGATTCCTACTTTAAAAATAAGGGAATGAGAGACAAGGTAGATATTACTTTTGTAACACCACTGGATGGCGCATTTACTAAACCTAGGGCTACGGAGGCACTTCATTATCTATTAGAAGAAAAGAATATTAAAGAGGTTACCGATTTTAATATAGAGCGCGTAGATTACGAGAATAATAAGATCATAGATTATGCAGATACGGAGGTTGATTATGACCTTCTGGTAACTGTTCCAACGAATATGGGTGACCCACTACTGGAACGCTCTGGTTTGGGAGATGATCTTAATTATATTCCTACGAATAAAGCGACTTTACAATCCACGGATCATGAGAATATATTTGCTATTGGTGATGCTACAAATTTACCGGCCTCAAAAGCAGGTTCAGTAGCCCATTTTGAAGCAGAAATTCTGACGGATAACATATTGCGATATATTAATAATGAGGAATTAAAAGAGGATTTTGATGGTCATGCCAATTGTTTTATTGAAACCGGTATTGGAACATGCTTTTAAAGGGTGTACCCATACCATTTGTTGATGCCAAAATGTCTGAAAAAGGAAAACAATTAGAAAAAGTAAAATAGATAAAATTAAATTAGAAAATATGAAAAAAATTATAGCAGATCGTGAAATTGATGTTAACGAAGAAGGTTATCTTGTCGATTTTAACCAGTGGGATAAAGAAGTATGTCGTTCTCTTGCAGAAGAGCAGGGTATTTCCATGACTGATAGACATTGGGATGTTATAGAGTATCTACAGGATAAACATCAGAAAGAAGAGCCACTATCAATAAGAGGTATTAAAAAGAGTGGTGTTATAAACATTAAGGAATTCTATAGTCTGTTTCCTGGAGGCCCACTTAAAAAGTCTACTTTGATAGCCGGGATCCCCAAACCTAAGAGTTGTATCTAAGGAGTTATAAGATAATCTAAGAAATTAGTAAAAATATAAAAATATAGAGATGAGCGAAACTAAAGTAAAAGAGATGGGTGAAACCCAAGTACAAAAGAAAGATGGAACTAAAGTAAAAAAAATGCTTTTTATTTTGTCCAAAGGGACTTTGGAAAATGCGTATGCAGCATTTGTAATGGCAAATGGGGCCAGGATGGAAGGTATTGAATCGGAAATATTTTTTACATTTTTTGGACTTGAAGCGATTCAAAAGAAGAAATTGGAACATTTACATACAGCTACAGTAGGTAATCCAGCATTGCATATGCCAACGATGCTTGGCGGTTTACCCGGAGTAGAAGCATTGGCTACTAAAATGATGAAGAAAGAAATGGAGAAATTAGATATGCCACCCGTCAGTGAGTTTCTCGAAATTTTATCAGACTCAGGTTGTAAATTATGGGGTTGTAAATTGGCCGTTGACATGTTCCACCTGGAAAAAGAAGATCTTATTGATGAGCTGGATGGGATATTGACTATCGGAGACTTTTATGGAAGGGCAAATGAAGAAGGCACCCATTTATTATTCATTTAAACTCAGATATACGATTAGATAATATAGTTTCTAATGATTGATTGTTATAGACCCTGCTGAATTCGTTTGGCAGGGTTGTTTTATGGGTTAAATTAAGTCTCAGGACAATTAGGTTTTGGTTTGCTCCAGATGCAGGGATGGAAATTATGAGAAGGACTTCGTTCTTGTTTAAGACTTTATCAAGTCGTTGAGCTTAAGGGTACAATATTCAAAAAAACCTCCTTTATATGGGTCGTACCAATGAAAATATTTCCGGCTGTCCCCTTTTGTATAGTCACCTGCCAACTACATAAATTGCCTATTTTTAAATGATATTAACTAACCTGCCTTATTTAAAGGGTTAAGGCAATCAAATACCATTAAAAATTATTGTCATATTGTAACCAACCATCTTTGGTAAATTTTTTGAAAAAGATGAGACACTTAATCTGCTGGCAGGAATAAGCATGCGAAGGAGGGTTTTTAGGCTTTTTAATTCTTTGGGCATATAATTTAAGTATTCAAACCCATCTACATGCGGATGAAGCGTTTATAAGATTTATTACTTCCCGAAACATTTTACTGCAAGCTTTATTATTTAGTATTGTCCATATCTTTTTTATGGGTTACTCTCGCCGGATGAACCTTTCCGCATGGCATGGTGGCCTTACTCCGATAAGCTTAGTAACCTTTGTATCGTATAGAGCAGGTTTTATTATTAATCTCTTTGGGAGAAAATAACGGTATTAGTTTTATCTTCTATTAAATAGTTAACTTGGAATCAATAAAAACGACGCCTGCGAAGGCGTCGTTTTTCATTAGCTCGGGTTTGTAGCCAGATTATTTTTTAATGAACTTATAACTCGCTCCAACCATAATCATGGAAGTAGTCATATCATAGGAAACTTCACTACCCGGAATAGCTCCGTAAGGTGGAGAAACTCCAATAAATAATGGGTTAAGCAAAGGACCTGAAGTTGCTTTGCCACTAAAGCCCATATGATAAACTCCATCAATTGCCCAACGATCACTTATTTCATAACTAAGACCTATTTGAAATGCATTTTTAATGATGGCTGTTGCGGGTACGTTGAAAAACGCGACATCACTTTCTATTGGATTTGAACTATAAGTGTATCCAAGTCTTAATGGCAGTCTGTTCACACCTTTAAACTGGACTCCGAAGGAAACTATACTGATGTTCTTCCAGCCAAATCCGGCTACAGATGCGGTAGGTGTCCAACCCACGGAAGAAAATCCGGCTGCGTTTTCATATTCGACATATCTGTAATCCAAAGCCAGGTCGAATTGTCCGGGAGAAAAACCAAGGCCTATAGACCAGATACCAGGGTAGTCTATTTTGAATTCATTTTCACCTGTACTTGAATCCAGGTAAGTGTTATCTAATTTAAAATCGCCAAATGATTGTTTGGTTTTATAAGAGGCCCCGGCAGAAAATCCGTTACCCGAATCAAAATACACACCTAATTGTCCTCCAAAACCAAAAGCCGAAGAGTTGTCCGTTGATGGATATCCGACAAACGTAGGATTAAAAGGGCTAGCTGTAGGGTTAGGAATTAATTTTAGAGTGGCATAATTAAATGTAGGTTGAACGCCTATTGAGAATTTATCGGATATTTCATAAGCGTAGGTAAAACCTAATTGAAGTAAACTGTAATTAGATTCTATTCGGCCAAATCCGCCCATACTTTGCGGCATATTAATAGGATTGGTAGTACTTTCAGGAAAAGTAACCCCAAATCCGCTTATACCAAAAGCAGAAGCACCAAAAGTATGCCGGCTGCCTTCTTTACCCCAAACCATAGCTATAGCTGGTAGCGGTGAAACACCACGATCATCTTCAGTTGTGCCGCTAAAAAAGTTACCAGTTGGATTCCCGGTTAAATCAAACTCGGGAACGGTAGAACTCAATTCCGGTGAGGAGAAGAAGAATCCAATATCAAGTTTTAAGATCTTCTCATCAAAAGTGGAAATAGAAGCTGGGTTCCATTGTATTGCACCCGATATGTCTAATGGCTGTCCGGTAGCGGCACCACCCATTGACATATTTACGGCACCTACACCCTGCATGATGTGGCCTGCCTGTGAAAATGCAGCGGTTGCAAATAATAGAAAACAAAGTTTTAAAAAATATGCTTTCATCTTTTAGTGATTTATGCAACTAAAAACAAATCCTAACCACTTTATTCAAAGGTTATTTTCTATTGATAATTGCTGGTTAATATCTCAATTTAAAAGCAAAGGTATATTCAGGATTTTCGTGGATTTATGACAATTATCATAGTTTGAATTTGCCAAACAAACCTGATGAGATAGCCTGTTATTTAGGTTAAATATCTATTTTTATACCTGTTGTAAGCTCAATATTAACAGGGGTTTAGCAGATAATTACTAAAGTATATAACTAAGCCTTCAGTTATGTAACAAATGTTACGTTCAGCTAAAAATTCGTATAAGAGATATTTTTCTAATTAATTTGTCGATGATGGATAAGTACTATTGAAATAATTGGGTGTTTTTGTTCATTGTCATAGGTTACCTGATAGATACACTCGTAGTGTTTTAGTCTTAATCTACACATGGGTTATACCTATGTTTCTATAAGTATAGTCGGAATTGGTTTCTGATCTGAAACTCGGGGGGAAGCCATTAAAGCCGACCATGACAAAAATCATTATTTGTTTTATGGACAAAGAGGACCTTTGTAACCTTGGTTACTGTAAAAGTGCCAAATGCTTAATACTTTTATACTATAGATTTAATTATTTGAAGAATGAAAATAGAACAAATTTATACTGGTTGTTTGGCCCATGCAGCATATTATATGGAGAGCAATGGTGAAGCTGCAATATTTGATCCATTAAGGGAAGTAGAACCATATATAGCGCGGGCAAAAAAAGACAAAGCAAAAATAAAATTTGTTTTTGAAACGCATTTTCATGCAGACTTTGTAAGTGGCCATTTGGACCTGAAGAAAAAGACCGGTGCAGAAATTGTATTTGGACCTACTGCTAAACCTGCTTATGAAGCAATTGTTGCGAAGGACAATCAAATTTTTACAATTGGGGATTATAAGGTTAAGGTACTTCACACCCCGGGGCATACAATGGAAAGTACAACATATCTGTTAATTGATGAAAATGGAAAAGAGCATGGATTAATTACAGGTGATACATTATTTATTGGTGATGTTGGAAGGCCGGATCTTGCTCAGCACGTAATTTCTGAACTTACCGAAGAGAAATTGGCAGGACATTTGTACGATTCGCTTCGCAATAAAATTATGCCTTTAAATGATGATCTGATTATATACCCCAATCACGGAGCAGGTTCGGCCTGTGGTAAAATGATGAGTAAAGAAACCACAGATACACTGGGTCACCAGAAAAAAGTAAATTATGCTTTGAGGGCAGATATGACCAAAGATGAATTTATAAAAGAACTACTTTCAGGATTGACGGCACCTCCTGGTTATTTCCCGAAGAATGTCTTGATGAACATTCAAGGTTATGAAAGTCTGGATACCGTTATTAAAAGAGCTGAAAAACCATTGTCACCCGAAGCCTTCGAAGTTATTGCCAGCGAAACAAATGCCTTAATGCTCGACACACGTAAGGCCGAGGATTTTGCCAAGGGACATATTCCTAATAGTATTAATATTGGCCTGGATGGCAGTTTCGCACAATGGGTGGGAGAACTGATTTCCGACATAAAACAGGAAATTTTAATTATTACTTACCCAGATAAGGTGGAAGAAACCATAACACGACTTTCTCGGGTAGGTTATGACCATACCATTGGTTTTTTGGATGGAGGGTTTGAAAGTTGGCTTAAAGCATCAAAAGATGTTGAGAGAATTAAGAGGATCACTGCTGAACAGTTCGAAAAAGCATATTTTGGAGAAGGACCGCTTGTTTTTGATGTAAGAAAGAAAAGTGAATTTGACTCTGAACATGTTATGGGGGCCATTAATGTTCCATTGAATGAATTAAATCAACATCTTTCTCAATTTCCAATTGACAAACCATTTGTGCTCTATTGTGCAGGTGGTTACAGGAGTATGACCGCTGCGTCTATCTTAATGCAAAGAGGATGGGACGATTTTGTTGATGTAATTGAAGGTTTTGATGAAATTAAAAAATCGAAAGTTAATAAATCGGACTATATCTGTCCGACCACAATGTTATAGAAAATTGTTTTAAGATTTGTTTTGGTTGATTGTTATGGGAACGTCCAAATAATTATTGGCCGTTCCCTTTTTCCGGAACTATAAAATTTAATAAAAAAAATATACCAATGTCTATATTTAAAACACTATTCGGGTCAAGATTGGAAGAATCCGATAAATTTGAAATTTTAGAAGTCTCAAAATTCAAAGAAGCTATTAAAGATCCGAAAGTGCAGTTGGTCGATGTTAGAACAGCCAGGGAATATCAAAAATGGCACATTGGGAAAGCCATTAATATTGATTTTTTTAATGCGGGTAATTTTCAAAAATCATTTGAAAAGTTACAAAAAGATAAACCTGTTTACCTCTATTGCCAGTCCGGAAACAGGAGTCAGAAAGCGGCAAGAAAACTTATCGAAATGGGATTTGAAAGAATCTATGATCTCAAAGGAGGAATTTTGAGATGGCATTAGCAGCGCGGATATTAAAACAAAAAAACAAAAATTATGAAGGCCTCAGTAATTGTCCAGAATCTCAAATGTGAAGGTTGTGCAAAAACAATCACAACTAAATTATCAGAACTCAACCAGGTTTCAGATATTGATGTTGATACAGAAACTGCTACAGTTCATTTTACTTACGAAACTACAGACGATGCAATTTTGGTTAAGGACAAACTTAAATCGCTAGGTTACCCTTCTGTTGATCGCAAAAATAGTTTAACAGCCAAGGCACGATCATTTGTAAGTTGCGCAAGCGGTAAAATGTCAAAGTAATGAAGTACCTATTACTTCTCTTTACAGGCCTATTCTTTATGGCCTCATGTAAAGACGTGCCTAAAACGGACCTCCGGGTTATTAACGAAACTTCAGGCGGTGCAGTGACTTCTGAAAAGACCCATCCGGGGAAAGAGCTCTTAGAGAAAGAATGCTACAGTTGTCACAACCCCAGGGCTGCTCAAAGCGAAATGATAGCACCACCAATGATTGCAGTTAAGAAACACTATCTTAATGATGCGACCTCAAAAGATCAATTTATTAATCTTATTGTGAACTGGGTGAAAGATCCAAGCGAAGAAAATTCCAAAATGCAAGGAGCCCTGAGAAAATTTGGGACAATGCCATACCAGTCTTTTCCTGAAGAGATGGTGGTGAAAATCGCGGACTATTTATACGATAATGAAATTGATGCACCAGATTGGTTTAACGGGCATATGAATATGAAGGCTAAGGGGCACGGTAAAGGTAAAGGTAAAGGTAAAAATATGCAGAATTGTTCAGGAAACTGTAAGGGTGATGGACAGTGTAAACATATGGGTCAGGTATCTGTTGATACCATTGAGAAATATAAGAAATTAGGCAAGAAGTACGCATCTAATGCAAAGGCTACCTTAGGTAAGAAATTAGTACAGGCTATTGTTGAAAAAGGCCCGGATGGGGCAGTTGAATTTTGTAATTTAAATGCAATTCCACTCACAGATAGTCTGTCTATAGCACAAGGTATTAAAATAAGGCGTGTTACTGATAAGCCCAGAAATCCTTTAAATAGGGCCAGTGCAAAAGAGTTAGTTTATATAAACGACTTTAAAGTAATGGTATCATCGGGGGAAACCGTAGATCCAATCCTGAATGTAACAGAAGAACAGGTAGATTTCTATTACCCCATTACAACAAACGCTATGTGCCTGCAGTGTCACGGAGTACCGGAAAGGCAGATAACTACTTCTACTTTGGCTGCATTAGAAAATCTTTACCCAACCGATAAGGCCCGGGATTATCAGGAAAATCAAGTCAGGGGGATGTGGGCCATTAGCTTAAACCGAACAAACTTAGAGGATTAAACTTTTATTTTTCGGTCTTAGGCTTGACAAAACCATATATTTCCTGATGTAAAAAATCATCTGGAAAGTTCTCATCTCCGGGGAAACCAAGTTCTATTGTTCCACTGTCTTCCGGGACGTAATTTGTTTTAAAAATATAATCCCAAAGGCTTAAACTAATACCAAAATTCACACCGTATTTACCTTCTGGTAACTCCATTGCATGATGATACAGATGCATTACCGGGTTGTTAAATATATATTTTAATGGACCCCATGTAATTTTAATATTGGAATGATTTAAATGTCCTATCGTAATAGCCAGGAAATGAACTACATATGCCTGCTCTGGCTCAAATCCGCCAAGTATCATTACCCCAAAAACTTTTAAGGGTTTGTATAAAATATTCTCCATCCAGTGATATCTCAGATGTGCTGCGAAGCCCATTTCCTTAACAGAATGGTGTACTTTATGAAAATTCCATAAGAAGGAATATTTGTGAAGGAGTATGTGCGTAAACCATTGTACAAAATCCAGAACAATAAAAAA
>NZ_CAMYKG010000036.1 GCF_947258925.1 uncultured Eudoraea sp.
AAACATAAAGGTCTATCAGGGAGCTGAGCAGCCCCCGGAATCGCTCCATTTGCATTTTGTTCCCTTTAC
This sequence comes from uncultured Eudoraea sp., assembly GCF_947258925.1. Taxonomy (GTDB): domain Bacteria; phylum Bacteroidota; class Bacteroidia; order Flavobacteriales; family Flavobacteriaceae; genus Eudoraea. The sequence goes on from NZ_CAMYKG010000036.1 coordinate 70, forward strand.
CCAGGGTATGTTGTATGTTGGGAATGTAGAGCCTTTGGCGGAAGACCAGATAGAGTCCGTACAATCTTTGGCCGATGCTTTTGCTATTGCTTATGCCCGGTACGAGGACTTTACCAAATTAGAAAAAGCCAAACAGAGTGTGGAAACCACTTTAACCGAATTAAAAACCACTCAAACACAGTTGGTGCAATCCGAAAAAATGGCGTCTTTGGGAGAACTTACCGCAGGGATTGCCCATGAAATACAAAACCCCTTGAACTTTGTGAATAATTTTTCGGAGGTAAGTGTTGAACTTATTGAGGAAATGCACGAAGAATTGGAGAAAGGCGACCTTAAGGAAGCGCTGGCCATCGCAGAGGATGTTAAGCTAAACCTGGATAAGATAACCCACCATGGTAAAAGGGCAGATGGTATTGTCAAAGGAATGCTGCAGCATAGCAGAAGCAGCAGCGGGCAAAAAGAACCTACAGATATTAATGTCCTCGCCGATGAATATCTACGACTGGCCTACCATGGTCTTAGGGCCAAAGACAAATCTTTCAATGCAACTATGGAAACAGATTTTGATGAAGGCATTGGCAAGGTAAATATTGTTCCGCAAGATATTGGAAGGGTTATTTTAAATTTAATCACAAATGCCTTCTATGCCTGTACTGAGCGTAGTCGAAGTGTGGTGAATGAGAAGTCATCTGTTGCCAATTTATCCGGCGAAGCCTCAGAAAAGGTGGAGGCTCCGGAGGTTAACTATGAACCAACGGTTTCAGTCAGCACTAAAAAGAAAGGCGAGCAGGTTTTGATTTCGGTAAAAGACAACGGCAATGGAATACCAAAAAAAGTTTTGGACAAAATATTTCAACCTTTCTTTACCACCAAGCCAACGGGGCAGGGCACAGGATTAGGATTATCCTTATCTTATGATATTGTAAAAGCGCACGGGGGTGAGTTGAAAGTGAAGACCAAAGAAGGGGAAGGGACGGAATTTATAATTCACTTGCCATTATTGAACTAACTTTATGAAACACTTTTTTAAAATATTGTTGTTAGTTCTGCTACCGGCTTTTTTGATGGCTCAGAACGACGACTATTTAACCGAGTTGAGCCAGCAACAGGCCGACAGTATTCAACTGGTATTAAAAAACACATCGAATGATACCTTGCGTATGTCATTCAGCAGAGACCTGGGATTACATTATTTGGAAGTCCAAAAAGACACTGCCATCTATTTTTTTGAACAACAGATATCTCTAGCCAAAAATTTAAAATTAAAATTATGGGAAGCAGATGGGTATGCGCTGTTAACTTATGCCACGGCAAAAAGCGGAAACTTTATTGAGTCATTAAATGCACTGTTACAGGGTTTAAAAATTGCAGAAGATCCCGAATGCGAAAAGAATATCTGGCAAATAACAAAATTTTCAAAAAGCAGGAATCCACATTACGCCAGGTTGCTTGTTTTAGCAAATCTCAACCTTCAGAGCGGTCATTTATATAGAGCTAATCAAAAAATTGAACAAGAAAAAAGAAGCTATCTGGAATGCCTCAAACTTGCTGAGGTAGTAAACGATCCAACATTTTCACATTTTGGTGCTCATATGTTGGGAGGTACTTATATAGCGCTCAATAAATTGGATTCAGCCCTGGTATTTGAAAAAATGGCAATTGCTTATTCCGACAAGTCTGGATATAAAAAATACAGAGGTCAAATTTTTGAATTTATTGGAAAAATATATTTAAAGAAAGGAGAGTACGATACTGCGAAAAAATATTTTTATCAGGGAATCCAAACTAACCTGAAACAAAATAACCTCCCTTTTGCAGCCAATATCTATGTATTTATGGCAGATTTATTGCGAGAAACGAATGAACTAGACTCCAGCCTTGTTTATGGAAAAAAGGCACTAAAGATTTATCAAAATGTGGGTGAACTACCGGGAATTCTGGACGCATCCAGGTCTTTATCGACTTCATATAAAGCCCAAAATGAAATAGACAGCGCCTTTTTTTACCAAGAACTCGCCTTTACCGCCAATGACAGTCTTAACGACCCCAGAAAGAAAAATAAATTCTTTAATCTGGGATTCGATGAGCAACTCAGGTTAAAAGAACTTGAAAAGGAAAAGATTGAAAAAGAAAACACAATGAGAACATATACATTGCTTGCGGGCATAGCCGTAGTGTTGTTGGTTTCTTTTTTACTATACAGGAATAACCGTAACCGAAAAAAGGCAAATGAATTGTTGCAAAAGCAAAAAACAGAGATTGAAGTACAGAAAAAAAGTGTTGAAGAAGCACTATCCGATTTAAAGGCAACCCAATCCCAACTTATCCAGTCCGAAAAAATGGCCAGCTTGGGGGAATTGACCGCCGGAATTGCCCATGAAATCCAAAACCCGTTGAACTTTGTGAATAATTTTTCAGAAGTCAGCAATGAGTTGATTGATGAGATGAACGAAGAAATAGAGAAAGGAGATCTGAAAGAAGCTAAAGCAATCGCGGACGACATCAAACAAAATCTTGAAAAAATAAATCACCATGGTAAACGGGCCGATTCTATTGTAAAAGGCATGCTGCAACACAGCCGCAGCAGTAGTGGTGTAAAAGAGCCCACCGATATCAATGCATTGGCGGATGAATATCTTCGCCTGGCCTATCATGGTTTACGTGCCAGGGACAAGAGCTTTAATGCGAAGTTTGAAACTACTTTTGAAGAAGGTATTGGTAAGTTGAATGTCATTCCACAAGATATTGGAAGAGTGATTTTGAATTTAATCACGAATGCATTCTATGCCTGTACTGAGCGCAGTCGAAGTGTGGTATCTGAGAGAAAACAAAAACAACCTGAAGGTTATGAACCCATCGTTTCAGTCAGCACTAAAAAGAAAGGTGAACAGGTTTTGATATCAGTAAAAGACAACGGCAATGGAATACCAATAAAAGTTTTGGACAAAATATTTCAACCTTTCTTTACCACGAAGCCCACCGGGCAGGGAACAGGCCTTGGTCTTAGTATGAGTTATGACATAGTGACCAAAGGACATGGTGGAGAATTAAAAGTGGAATCGGAAGAAGGAAAAGGAACAACGTTTACCGTGGTTTTACCCAGTAAATAGGAAAATAAGAAGCCCAAAAAATCAATGCGAATTCACAATAAATCATAAGACCTATGAAAATTTTAGTAGTAGACGACGAACGGGACGTACAACTGTTGTTTCAGCAACGGTTTCGTAAAGAGATACGGAAAAACGAACTTAATTTTGTCTTTGCCTTTTCGGGTGAAGAAGCATTGGATACTTTACGGGAAATGGAGCATAAGGCAGTGTTGATTTTGTCTGATATTAACATGCCTGGAATGAGCGGTTTGGAGCTCTTGGAAAAAATTCGGGAGGACTATGATAAACCGCCCCCATTGGTCATGATGATCACTGCCTATGGGGACCAGGACAACCGAGATACAGCAGCTCGATTGGGAGCGGATGATTTCCTCACCAAACCATTAGAATTTGGTATCTTAAAGGAAAAATTAAAAGCGATAATATGACTTCAAAAATACTGGTGGTGGATGATGAGACTGATCTTGAGGTGCTCATCAAACAAAAATTCCGAAAACAGATAAGGCAAAATGAATATGAGTTTGTATTTGCTATCAATGGAATAGACGCACTGGAAAAACTAGACACCCATCCTAATATGGATCTGGTGCTTAGCGACATTAATATGCCTGAAATGGATGGGCTCACTTTGCTTAGCAAACTCAATGAACTAAACCCATTATTGAAATCGGTGATGGTATCGGCCTATGGTGATATGGAAAACATACGTACAGCGATGAACAGAGGTGCTTTTGATTTTATCACCAAACCCATCAATTTTGAAGATCTTACCATAACCATGGAAAAAACCTTAAAACATGTAAGGCAAATAAAAGATACACTTAAGGCCATAAAAGAGAACAACATTTTAAAGATGTACGTAGACGAAAATGTATTAAACTTTATGGGCAGCAAGGAATATGAAACTACCATAATGGCCAATGAAAATATTGAGGCTACAGTGATGTTTATAGATGTTTGCGGTTTTACGGCTATAAGTGAGAGCACCCCGGCCGATGTAGTTGTAAATATGTTAAACACCTACTTTGATATGATGGTGAAGGAGATCATTGCCCAACAAGGTTATGTAGACAAATTTATCGGGGATGCAATTATGGCCGTTTTTAGGGGAGAATATCATTTAGATCGGGCCATTGATGCCGCTCTGGCTGTGCGTGAAAAAATCGGTAACCTTCCTGAACCTGAGGGGATCTCAAATTACAGTCCGAAAGTATCAATCGGCATTAAAAGTGGTGAGATGGTCTCCGGGAATATTGGCTCTTCAAGTTTAAAAAGATTAGACTATACTGTAATCGGGGATACCGTAAATACTGCTGCCCGCTTGCAGGATGCTGCTAAAGAAAATCAAATCATAATTTGCGAGAATTGTTATGATGGAGTTAAAGAATCTTTTCGTTGCCAAAAAGTGGGTAGTATTAACATGAAGAATAAGGCAGCCCCACTTAATGTGTATGAAGTTCTGGAATAACCCATAAAAATGAATCCTACCAGATTTAAGGGGTAAATTTGGAATGAGTCTAATTTCCCAAATCTTCTTTACCTTCGTAGTATTAGAAATAAACATGGAAGAGCCACAAATTAAAGACGTATTTATAGATGGAGCGATAAGTCCTGAATTTATTGCAAAGGCTATTGCAAAGCACCAGACAAAGACACAGATTGGAGCCCATGATATATTTCTGGGTCAGGTAAGGGCAGACATAATAGAAGGAAAGACAGTTGAGGCCATTGAGTACTCTGTTTACGAGGAAATGGCCAATCTAAAATTTCATGAAATCAGGGAAGCTGCCTTCAAAAAGTTTGATTTAAGTTGCCTGCATATTTACCATAGCAGAGGAATTGTGAAAAAGGGCGAAATCTGCTTGTTTGTTTTTGTATCCTCCCCTCATCGAAAAGAGGTATTTGAAGCTTTACATGAAGTTGTTGAAGAAATTAAAAAACAGGTTCCGGTTTTTGGAAAGGAATTATTTGAAGATGATTCCTATCAATGGAAAGTAAACAGCTAAGGATGGTAGATATTACACATAAAAAAAATACATTAAGGACTGCTGTTGCCCAGGCTATTGTGCAAGTAAGTTCTAAAAATACTATAGAGGCCATTCTGAACAAAAAGGTACCCAAAGGCGATGTATTTGTCATGAGCAAAGCTGCGGGATTGTTGGGAGTGAAAAAGACTTCAGACCTTTTACCGGACTGCCATCCATTACCCATTGAGTATACAGACATTGATTACGAAGTAGAAGGACTTCAGATCAAAGTATTGATCACCGTAAAAACCAACTACAAAACAGGTGTGGAGGTTGAGGCTATGCATGGGGCTAGCATTGTTGCACTAAATATGTACGATATGCTCAAACCAATAGATAAAGGTGTGGAAATAAGTGCTATTAAACTACTGCAGAAAACGGGAGGCAAATCAGATATTAAACTATCTTAAAACATTATTTTCTGGCAGCCCAGATTTCATACATGGGTTTGCCCTTGCTGTTTTTACCTTTATGGTGCCAGTCATTTCCCTTTATATCATAAGTAAAATTAAGTTGAGCTCCTACCCGGGAGTTGTCCCGGGAAAAAAATTGAATATTTTCGGTATAGACCCCATCTTTTGCAGTATATGTTCCTCCCCCCGTACCCGAAAATTTAAAAGTTTCTGTATGATAGGCAATCCATTGAAAATGTCCATCCATCAAAAATTTCATTGTTTTTCGCGCATTACTTTCTCCGCGTCGTTCCTGTCCTTCATCCGGACCACGCGATGCAAAAAGCCATTTTCCATCCAGTGGCTGCTTAAAATCAGGGTCTTTTTTAAATACCAGATCGTCATTTCCATCTAAAACCAAGCCTTCTTCTACTAATTCTACCGGTATGTTGATAGAGGTTACTGTATCCTCTTCATAATTAGAATTGAATTCGAGCTTTACATTTAATACCTTATCGTCCAGGGTATAAAAACCGCCTAGTGACTTTACAAAACCTGCGGGCGATTTTGAATAAATGGTATGAACAAAATAATTGTCATCAATTTTGAGTTCATGTGTAAGGCTAAGACTATCCAGATTTTCCCGGGCATGATAGATCCCGGGAGAAATCTGAGCATTAATATTTGTAAAAACTAATAGTGATAACAGCAAAATAGTCCATTTCATAATAATACATTTATAAGTTTAAAAATACGGATATTTTCCATGTAAAAATTGGTTTATCACAAGAAGAAACAAACACTTAAAAGCTTTGTGAAGGCAGGTGTTCTAACATTTCTGTTGTAGTATTTTCCAGATTAAACTTCGGTTCCCATCCCCAATCTTTTTTAGCTAAAGAATCATCGATGCTTCTCGGCCATGATTCTGCAATATTTTGTCGGAAATCCGGGTTGTAGGATATCTTGAAATTGGGGATGTGTTTTCTTATACTATCACCAATATCTGCGGGTGAAAAACTCATTGCCCCCAGATTGTAAGAAGATCTGACCGTTAATTGTTCCGGCTTAGAATCCATTAGTTTTATAGTCGCCCTAATGGCATCATCCATAAACATCATGGGGAGTTTTACATCCTCTTTCAGAAAACAGCTATAGCTGCCTTTGTTCAATGCTTCGTGATAAATTTCGATAGCATAATCTGTAGTGCCTCCTCCCGGGAGTGTTTTCCAGCTAATAAGCCCCGGATATCTTACACTTCTTACGTCTACACCAAATTTATGGTGATAATAGGAACACCATCTTTCACCGGATTGTTTGCTTATTCCGTAAACCGTGCTGGGTTCCATTATTGTATTTTGGGGGGTATTATCTTTTGGCGTATTTGGACCAAAAACAGCTATGCTTGATGGCCAGAAAATTTTTTCAATTTTACCTTCTTTGGCCAGGTTGAGAACATTAAAAAGGGAATTCATATTTAAATTCCATGCTCTTTCAGGAAACTTTTCAGCTGTTGCGCTTAACATTGCAGCCATTAAATATACTTCTTCAACTTCATGATACATTACGACATCCTCTATGGCTTCATAATTAGTAGCATCAAGTAATTCAAATGGGCCGGAGTTCATTAGACTTTCACTGCCTTCGCGAATATCACTGGCCACAACTTGTTCATTACCGAACAATTCACGTAAAGCCAGAGTAAGCTCTGTGCCAATCTGCCCGCAGGCTCCTAAAATCAAGATAGTTTTTTGCATAGTCAGGAAGTAAATAAAATTCCCAGGTAAAGATAGCCTTTATTAAAATTTGTACATTCGTCTTATGAGAAAATTCTTTGTTTTCGGGATAACATTAGTACTGTTGTTTTCTTGTGGGAATAAAGCAGATACTGTACAGGTTGACAAAATGAATACGCTTGAATTTGACGTTCAAAAGTTGCCCAAAAAATCAATATTGAATGGGGGTACCAGAGCAATTCTTGAGCCATGGCTAGAATTTAATGAATTGGATGTCGCGTTTGATGCCCTGTACTCCGTTGAAAATTATGAAGAACTTATTCTGCTTATAGATGAATTTTTGGAAAAGCAAAACGCATTAGCATCTTCCACATATCCCGAGATTTTTGATAATCCGCAGGTAAAAAGCCGGCAAAAAGTCTTTAAAACCTATGTCTTAAAAGTAAAGGCTACACTGGAGTACCGAAAGGATCCTATGGAAGCTACAATAGAAATGGTTAATGCCTATAATGGAATGCGCGATCAATTGAATGTACTGGTAAATAGTAACTTGGATACAAAAATGATTTTAGATGAATAAGGCAATACTGATTATAGCAATCCTATTTGCAGGGCAATTACTGGCTCAGCAAGATAGCAAGGAGCGCATAAATGATATTATTGATAACTGGCATAAAGCGGCTTCTGAAGCAGATTTTGAGACCTATTTTGGGATCTTGTCAGATGATGGGGTTTTTATAGGCACTGATGCATCAGAAAATTGGCAAAATGAGGAATTCAGGACTTTTTCAAAACCTTATTTTGATAGGGGTAAGGCCTGGAGTTTTACGGCCATTGAACGAAATATTTATTTAGATGAATCAAAGACCCTGGCCTGGTTTGATGAATTACTCGATACGCGCATGAAAATTTGCAGGGGTTCAGGTGTGCTTCAAAAACAAGATGGAACATGGCGAATTAAACATTATGTCCTTTCCATAGCTATCCCTAATGATAACGTAGAACAAGTTATCGAACTAAAAAAGGAAAAGGATAGTTTATTCATGTTAGAGAAAAGCTCCGGTAATATTAAGGATTATTAAAGTATGGGGACTGCTTACCACACTAAATAATTCAGGAGAACAGTTTGTGGCGGTTAAAAAAAGGTTGAACCGGGTAAATATAGCTATGGTGAAATGACCAAAAGTATTCCCAATACAGATATTGTATATCAATTTTATACCCTAAGTCCAATTACAGCAGATTCTTGTAATTTGAAAATAGAAATATTTTGGGAAATTAAATCTTTGGTAAAGAAACTAATAATAGCCCTCTTTGCTAAAAGGGTATTAGTTAAGAACACGAGAAATAGTTTAGATTTATTATTTCAACTAATTGAAGAAAGGCAAGGAATTGGCTCTTCTTAAGAGATGATTGAAAGATATCATATCCCTATGATCGCAGGTATAAAAAAAGCGGGCTACAACGGCCCGCTTTGATACTTTTCTTAATAAATAATGCTAATTTTCTTTTACCTCAGCCGGTGTTTTTCTGGATTCAAGTGCCTGTTTGCTTAGGCTGGCCAGATTAAAATTAGGATCAAGTTTTAGTGCTTCATCAATAGTAGCTATAGCCATATCAATATCTTCATGGTTCATATTGTATTGCACAAGACCTTTTAAATGATAAAAGGCAGCTTTTAAGGAAACCTCATAGGGTTGTTGTCTTTCGTAAAAGGCGTATTTCATATCATCTTTGGCATTAAGAATGCCATATTCAATATCTTTTTGTGCACCTGTATTATCCCCAGTCTGAATCTTCAGATCTGCCAATTCATAAGCCAAATACGCGTTTGGTTGTCTCGAATACAAAACTTCAAATTGTTCTAATGCCCTTTTGGGTTGGTTTAAGGCTTTTAATGAAATTGCCTTAACCTTCACCGCAAGATCTGAATCAGCATCGTTCTTTTCTATCCCAATGGTATTTAGTGCCTGCAGATGCTGATTATTATTGGCATAAACATATGCCAGGGTATCTCTCCTTTCAACAGAAGGAGAAAGAACGTTCAAATGTGTCAAAGCATTGATAACCCCGTTAATGTCGGACTGCTTTTTCATTTCCTTGTAATAGGCTTCAAAATGTTCTGTTATTTCTGAAGAGGTTTGTGAATATCCACTGTATACAAACGTTAATCCTACTAAACCAATAAATACAAACTTTTTCATTATCGTATATTTTTCGTGCGGCAAAACTAACACATTTTTTTTGGTCTTTGTATAAGGATATTCTTAAAAGTCAGTAAGATGGCAACTTTCTTACTAAAAAAGATGTTTTATGGCCTAACTCCAGGCAGGAATTTTAGAGACTACCGTATAGAAAAAAAGGGATGCTTGTTAACATCCCTTTTAATTTGGTGGTTATTAGTTGGTGAAATTTATACGCTTACAATATCTTCCTCTTTTTTGGAATATGATTTAAGCAATCCGGAATAAAATCCAAGACTTCTATTGTCTTGATCAACGCAAGATTTCAAAAATTCACATAAATTATTAAAAAAGAAGTTGGCATATAATGTAGGCAGTCTTAAATTAACTTTACTTGGATTATAATCTGTATTGTTCATGACTAGATCCATTTTTATTCTTCTCCTGTGATAATCAATAGACACATCAACAGCATTGTAATGATTCTTCACTATCGCTCTGTGCAAACTCTGATAATTTTTGGTGATTTTGCCTTTGGCGCAACTCCGGGAGATAAGATTTTCCAGTTCCATTAAAATCCTCCCCTTTAAATCTGTTTTTTCCATGACATTTTGGGTTTTAATGTTTACACAAAGATACGGATAATCGATAAAAAGCTGATAATCAACGTTATAAATTAACCTTTTATCGATGTTTTTGTTGTAAAAGTGCCCAGAAGTGTTGTGAATTACGGTTTAATTCCAGTATAAAACTGAACATCATTAATAAGAAAATTCCTACTTATTATTGTTTTCCCTTTTTTTGTGGTCATACCGGACATATATTGTGGCCTTGGAAGCATTTTTTTGTCGGCCATATCGTAATAATAATCTTTTTTCGTGGGGTGATCTGGATAAACGCCGTTAAATATCTGTCCCCACCAGTTATTCTCGAGAATTGTCTTTATAAGATGAATACAATCATCCAGATGTATCAGGTTAATTGGGTCGTTACCATTACTAAGCCCTTTTTTGCCGGACAGTTTGTCAATGGGATGTCTGTCTGGACCTATAAGACCTCCAAACCTAAGGATAGTCGTTTGAATAGTTTTGTCGTTTTTAAAAATCTTTTCAGCCTCCAATAACTGTCTTCCGGATTCAGTTACGGGCATTGGAAGGGTTTCCTCAGTCACTTCACCCTCAACTGCTCCATATACTGAAGTACTGCTAACAAATACTATTTTTTTAACTTTTGACTTTTGTATTTCAGTGTGCAAAAGGTTCATTTTAAGAACAAAGTTCTCTTTATGCTTACCCCTGAGCCCCGGGGGGATATTCAGGATAAGGATATCAACCCGGTCCAGAAATTCTTCAATCCGGCCGGTAACGGCATCCTCGCCTAAAATGATAATAAAGGGCTTTATTCCTTCCTTCTTTAAGAGATTCAATTTGTCCGCATTGGTCGTACTCCCATGTACCTTGTGGCCGTCTTGTATTAAAGATTTGGCTAGTGGAAGGCCAAGCCATCCACATCCGATAATTCCTATTGTATTTTTCAAAATTTGATCGTTTTAATCAATAGAACAGCATCATTAAGTACAAAGGGCATGGGAATGGTCGCTTCAGGTCTTTCAGGAATTGTGAATGAAGGATTATCAAGCAGATCATTTGAGGCCTCGTATAAGGTTAGCTCTAAAGATTCATCTTTGGGAATGCTTAGTTGTATTTCAGTAAAATCATTATTACTAATGTAATGTGTAATTAGCTTACCGCCATTCCTTTTGGAAAGATAATAATCGGATAATGGTACATTATTTATTTTCGCATCCAAAATTTCAACTTTTTGCATCATCTGTTTCACTATGGTTTCGATGTGCTTGTCGTTGATTTTTTTTGGCGATAAAACTTCTTTAATGGGGGCAGTTGCCATATAGGTAAATCCGGTGGCATATTTACTACTAATCTTAAAAGCCGCAGGACTACCGTGCTTTTTATTGGTTTCTCCCAGATATTGAGAAGTCCATGTTGAAAGTTCGTTGTCATAAGTGGCCCACTGTGCCAGGTTTTGATCGGTATTTAATATATACACCAGGCTTGTGGGTTTAGGCCTTTCACTGGTAAAACCCGACTGTACATGCGCAGAAATCATAAAGCCAAGAAATAATAAAAATGCTAAATAGGCAATGCGCTTTTTATGTTTATAAGATGAAAAAACCGGAAGAAGTAATAAAAAAGTAAGGGTTGTCAAAACAGTGGATGCTACCATCATCTTTAATCCAAGACCTATTGGAAACATATGGATAAATGGACTGTAAAACCAAAGTGCGGGAAGTGTCAGAAATACGAAAACATAGCTATTAGCTTTGCTCTGATTTAAGCTTATTAATAAGGATGCCATTAGGGCAAATAAAGGGATAATAAAATAACTGGCACCCGGTAAATAAGTTGAAAGTCCCCAACAAATTAGTAGCCATATGAGCAATGGTGCGACTAACAGATTAGCCAAACTGATATTTTTGAATCTGTTGTAAACCCAAAAGCAGCTGGCTACGGAAAACAGAACAAAGGCCAGGATATAGTAATGCCCATTGTATGTAAAGCCATGCAAAATATCCTTATAGCCGGGATAGATCCATTTTAGAAAAGACCAGCTATACCATCCTACAATACCGTTTATAGCTAATGCCAGTGAAAGCGGCAGGAATCCCTTTCCGATATCGGCAAGATTAAGGCGTTTTATCTTTAAACCATAAAAGAGTAATATGCCTGAAAGTAACAAGGCCAAAAAGAACATGGGCCAGATCCAATCAAAAGGATAAGAAATCAACTTATAAAATGGGACGTTAAAATAGATATAATCATTTAAACTCTTCAAATTGGTCAGATCTGCCTGACTAAAATGATTCAAAAGGGGCATTAAGTAACTCCCCTGATGGGCCAGAGTATTTCTATCCAGACGTTCATAGTTATCTAGTGAAGTATGGTAGTCATAATGATCATCCACAAAGGCAAAATTAAACCCCTCAATATCCCCGTCTTCCCTGAAAACAGTTAGATCCGTATCATTTGGCAGCAATTTGTAGATACTATAAGCCAATGAGTTGGCTACAGGAAATTCAGGGTTTGCTTCTGTGAATTCCTCAATCAACTTTCCATTTCCACGGTTGGTTTCAATGAGCATATAGGATTGCCCACCGCTTCCCCGGGCTTCGAAATTGAGTACTAAGCCTACATCTCGTGTCCATAGATGCTTGTTGACAAATAAATCTGCGCCATTGAGCCCGAGTTCTTCAGCATCGGAAATAAGAATAATAATATCATTTTTAGGGACTTTTCCACTTGCCAAATAGGCTCTGACACCTTCCAGGATAGTTGCTACACCACTTCCGGCATCACTGGCTCCAAAGGATGAATGAGGGCTGCTATCATAATGTGAAAGTAGCAAAAGTGCTTTTCCGGGCTGAGCGCCCTTTATTTTTGCCAGGATATTCTCTGCCCTACTAAAATTACCCCAATCCCCTGCGGTATATCCTTTCTGCACGGAGGTTTCCAAACCCATTTGAGACAATTGATCAAGAATGTACTTTTTTACAGTTTCATGTGCTTCAAAACCTACCCCATGTGGTTGTCTGGAGATGGCTTCGACATGTTGCAAAGCCCTGTCAGTAGAAAAATCGGTTTTAGGCTTTTGTAAATCCGGTGTATACTTGGGCATAGCGGTGTCAAAACTCACGTAAATGGCCAATAGTATTAAAAGGAAAGAGATTATTTGGCTATATATCTTCATAGTGCAGATTTACCAGATAAAATTATATAATTCTACTAATTTCACTCATTTTGACGAGTATTTACAATATTTACCTCAGAATTATGTATATTAGAATTAACCTAATCACGAAATTACAATGGGGATAAAGAGTTTTATGGGCCGAAGAGCCAAAGATTCGTCCAAAAAGGAATATGATGCACCGATACTGGTAGAAGATTATATGAGCAGGAAATTGGTCACATTTGGTCCGGAACAATCTATCCTGGAAGTGATGGAATTGTTTGCTAAACATCATATTTCAGGTGGGCCGGTTATGGACGACAATGGATTTTTAGTTGGAATAATCTCAGAGGCTGATTGTATGAAACAAATATCGGAAAGCCGTTATTTCAACCAACCTATACTCGATACAAATGTTGAACGTTTTATGACCAAAAATGTAGAAACCATCCCGCATGATATGAGTATTTTTGATGCAGCAGGGATTTTTGATAAACACAAAAGAAGAAGATTGCCGGTAATGAAAGATGGATTGCTGGTGGGTCAGATAAGCCGAAAAGATATTGTGATTGCTGCCCTAAAACTCAGTGGTCATAATTGGAAGTAGTTTTAAAAACCAATTCCCGGGTCAGGGTTTTATTTCTTCAATTTTTAGTATCAGGACGTAATTGTTCTACTCCCTTTTTACAATCATATAGTAATCATTATCCAGGGGGAGATAACCAAGGTCGTAAACAAAATAATAGGTTGTACCTTTTTTTGTAGTATATAGATTTGTAATATATTCAAAGTCAAAACCTTTATCCATCAGACGGGTTTTAGTCGTTCGTGTTTTTCCATCCTTTAATACAAAACTATCCAGGACCCTATAATTCTTACGCAGCCTGTTATTTATGTTGCGAACAAGATTCTTACTATCCTTATTTAACTTGTTGTTATAGGCATTACGGCAATAGTCTGAGCAATATTTTTTATCTACCCGGCCTTTGATTATTTCGCCGCATTCAAGGCATTTTTTTTCTTGCAGATGTTCCATTTGAAGTAAAGGTAAATAATACGATCATTTAGGTTGTGCCTACACTAAACCATTACAATATCGTATTTTCCAGGCAACCCTACAACCCCATCTTTGGAGAATTGAGCTTTCGTTAACCGGTTTTCCTCCAGGTTAAACTTAATATTAAATGCAGTACTCAAATCTGCATGTCCAAAATTCGTATTAACAACAATGGCTTATTCATTGAGTATCAATGCAGGTAATCCCAGGTCTGAATACAAGCTGTTATAGGCAGCCATTTCAGTATTGACTATGGCTTTTTTCTCATCCTCATAGGTTTTCCAATCACCTAAGAGCTCATCAAGCCTTTGTTTAGCGCCTTGTGTTACCTTAGGGTCTGTAGTATCAACAAACCCTTTTAAGTACATTAATTCAGCGTTTAGTTTATTGTTGTAATTAATGACATCCTGAAAAGTCTTTTGATTAGGTTGGATCAGGTTTTTTTCCCAACTATCAATCCGTTTTATTAATTCCTTCCCCTTATCCAGCAGGTCTTCTGCAGCTGAATTATCCTTTAGGAGCTTTGCATAGGCATTTAATTGTGTTTTAGCCGACCGCATTTGAGTCACAGATTCATGAATATTCTTAATGGTATTCTCAATCTGAACCAATATCGCTTGCTGCTCATCAAAATCAGCTTGTGAAGCCTTTACCTTTGGGTTAGGCAGAATTGTCACTTCTGTTTCCGTTACTTCTGTATCCAAAGTCAAACGCAGTACATAGGTACCGGGAGCAACCCTGGAGCCTGAATAATTTCCGTAGACAAATACTTTATCAACAGCGGGGAGTGTCTCTTTTCTGAAATCCCAGGTAAATCTGTTATATCCCATTTTAGAAGGTAAAACAACCGGTTTAGCCGGACCACCTGGCCAGGTCTTAAAATCTTTTTGTTTTTTGTTACTAATGGTCCTGATTATTTTTCCGTTGTGCAATACTTGTAGTTCAAGATTCAAGCTATCTGCGGCTACATTCAGAAAATAATCAAAAGTAACCCCTTGTTTCGGGTTTTGACCCAATCCGGGAATCGGTTTTTCGGAACTTCCACCAAAGAGCAGGTAGGTGTCTTTTGGTTTAAAGATAGTAAGCGCGGTATTGTTTTTTGTGGTATTCTGAATTGCCCCAAGATCATCCAAAATCCAGAACGACCTGCCGGCTGTAGCTGCTACCAAATCATTATCCTGGATGGTAAGGTCATTGATTGGGACAACAGGTAAATTTAGCTGGAAAGGCTGCCAGTTTAAACCGTCATTAAACGAAATATACAAACCGGTTTCAGTGCCGGCATATAAAAGTCCTTTCCGCTTTGGATCTTCCCGAACTACGCGTACAAAAGTATGTTCATCAGTAATTCCGGTTACTATTTTAGACCATGTATTGCCATAGTCGGTTGTTTTAAATATGTAAGGTTTTAGATCCATAAACTTATATCTCATCACTGCGATATAAGCCGTTGCAGGATCGTGAGGAGATACCTCTATACTGTTGATAATTCCTTCTTCCAAAACCGGAGGGGTAATATTCACCCAATTTTCACCTCCATCTTTAGTTAAATGCAGCAGGCCGTCATCACTTCCAGCCCAAAGGACACCTTTTTCATGGGGTGATTCTACGAGATACATCAGGGTATTATAATTCTCCCCTCCTGCAGCTTCATTAGTATAAGGCCCACCCCCGGGTCCTTGTCTGCTTTTGTCATTACGGGTCAGATCCGGACTGATTACTGACCAGCTAATTCCCCCATCTGTTGTTTTGAATACTACATTACCGGCATGATAAATCGTATTTCGGTCATAAGGAGAACTTATAATCGGGGCATTCCAATTATATCGAAATTTGAAGTTTTCAGGGGCGTTCCCCAGTGCCAATTCGGGATATTCTTTAATTGCTTTACCTTCCCTGGAGGCTCTTATCCATTTTTCTATTATCCCCTGATAACAGCCACCGTACACAATTTCCGGATTATCGGGATCAAAAGCCAGATAAGCACTTTCACATCCTGCAACAGAGTACCAGTCTTTCCAGTCTATTCCCTGATCATTGGTCCGGCTTGTAATTGCTATTGCGGAATTATCTTGCTGACCTCCATAAACATTATAAGGCACCAGATTATCTGTAATTACTCTATAAAATTGAGATGTCGGCTGATATTGCTGACTACTCCAGCTTTTACCTTTATTGTTAGAAACATTTGCACCGCCATCATTTGAATTAATCATTTTACTATTGTCCATGGGATTTATCCAAAGATGATGATTGTCTCCATGGGGCGTGGCTATACGGCTAAACGTTTTACCACCGTCAATGGATTTGGTTAATGGAGCATTACAGATATAAACTATGTTTTCATCCTGAGGATCTGCGAATATTTCCATATAGTACCAGGAGCGGGCAATATTTATTCGGTCTTTACTGACCTGCGTCCATTTTTTACCGGCGTTATCGGACCTGTAGACGCCACCTTTTTTACCTTCGGCTTCCAAAACGGCAAATACTCTTTCCGGATTTGCACGAGATACAGATATCCCGGCTTTACCAAATTCTTCAGGGATGCCTTCTTTCATTTTGTTCCATGTGGTACCGCCATCCTCAGATTTATAGAGTCCTGAATTTTCACCGCCAGACGTCATAGTCCACGGATATCTGCTGTGTTCCCAAAAAGCGGCATAAAGAATTAATGGGTTTTTCATGTCCATTGATAAAGAGGAGGCACCGGTTGTTTTGTTCACAAAAAGTACTTTTTCCCAGTTTGCTCCGCCATCAATTGATCTATAGATGCCCCTGTCATCTGACGGGCCATACTGTGCCCCCTGAGCCGCAATAAAAATGATTTCAGCATTGGTCGGATGAATTATCACATCTGAAATATGGCGGGTTTTATCCAGACCAATATGCTTCCATGTTTTACCGGCATCAGTAGATTTATAAACGCCGTCGCCCATAGAAGTCATAACCCCTCTGGCAGCATGTTCGCCCATACCCGCAACAACTATATTGGGATTGCTTTCTGAAACTGCAATTGCACCAACCGTTCCGGTTTTCAGATAACTATCAGAAACATTCTTCCAGGTAATTCCATCATCTGTAGTTTTCCAAATCCCACCTCCCGTGGAACCCATATAGTAGGTCATAGGCTGACCAACAACTCCACTACTGGCTACGCTGCGGCCACCTCGGAATGGTCCAATATTTCGCCATTTCAAACCGTGATAGAGCGAATCCTGAACTTTAAAATAGGGTGTGTTGTTTTTAGTTTTGCGTTTTTGAGCCTGTATACTAAAAGGGATAAAGAACAGGCATAGAAAAAAAAGTTGGATGGTTTTCATAATAAAAAATATGTGGTAAGATAATAAATGTTTATTTCAGTTTTTCATAAATTGATTGGATTTCCTGTCCCGTCATAAAGCCTTCATATATAAGGAGGCTATACTTTAAAATAGTAGGATCAGTTGTAGATACCGGGACCGGTTTTCTGCCGGGATAAACACAGTTCTGCATACTTTCCTTTTTCCGTAAAATCCAACTTTGTTTACTCCCTGGAGAACCCTGATGACTAATTATCACTATCCCTGAAGCATTTTTCATTCCATTTGAAGAACTGGTAATATTCATCCAGTTACCGCCCTGGACCGCATTGATTTTTGGGCTAACAATTCCATTAAATGAGGAAAATTGAACACTTTTTGGAAGCTTCATTCTTACCGAAAACCCCCCATAACCTTTTTCATCATCTGAACCCCCTATAGACAGGTCTTCTTCGAGCGCTAATAGGGAGATTTCAAAATTTATTATTCGATAATTATGTTCTTTTGCGTGAATACTAATGGTCGTATTCTCCAAAAGAAAAGGTTTTTTAGTACCTTCTTTCGTAAGCCATAGGGGCGATTCCCATTGGGTTGAAATAAATAACTTCAAAGTTTGACCTTTTGACGAAACATCTGTTTTATTTATATTCCATATAAAATCCCGACATTCCCACGCATCCCCTAATGGTAAAGTCCCAACAATTATCTGATGCCATGCCCAAAAAACGCCTCTGTGATGCGGATGATCCCCGGGAAAATCTTCTGTGAGTTCAGTGCCATTAAGATTATAGAGCGGATGAATATAGTTGTTACGGGGGAATCCTCCATCTGCAGTTTTAATTGCTTTTTGATAGAAAAGTACCTTGTTACCAGCCTCTTTTATTTCTATTCCTTGGTCAGACTCGGTGAAAGTGAGCTGGGAAATTCCAATTAATGGAAAACAAAGAATCAGCCAAAAATAAAAGCAGTGCTTGATCAATTTATTTAGAAATGGTTTACTAGTCATCAATGGCACTGAATACCATCTGACGAAATTTCCAGGCTGTATTGTCATTTGATGTACCCTGAGTTTGTTTCATAAGGATCCCAATCACTTGCTCCTTCGGATCAGCGAAATACTGTGTATTAAAATATCCGCCCCAGTCAAAAGTCCCTTCACTACCCAGACCTCCCAAATGTTCTCCTTTTTCATTAACTACTCCGAATGCCAGACCATAATGTTTGGGTCCGTCTTTCCAGATGTCCCCAATCTGGTTTCCCATTATGCTTCTAACAGTAGTTCTGCTCAACAATCTTACACCGTTTAGCTCACCCATATTCAGATACATTTGTAAAAAGGTCGCATAATCTTTGGCAGTACTTGACAGGCCGGCACCCCCCGAAAAGAATCTTTTGGCTCCTTTAATCGGGTAATCGGTATCATAAAATGTAACGGGGTACTTTTCCCATTTCCCATCTACTTTGTGTTGAACAGTTACCAGTCTGTCGTGTTTTGAGTCTGGCAAATAGAACCAGGTATCCTCCATACCTAAAGGATCAAAAATCCGGGTTTTAAGGAACTTGTCAAAAGGTAAACCTGAGACAACTTCAATAAAATAACCAAGAACATCCAGGCCCTCACTATAGGTAAATTTCTCGCCTGGAGTATGGTGCAAGGGAAGTGCGGCAAGTTTCTTTACACTTTCTTCAATGGAAATGTCTTCTGTAGTAAAAAGATCTGTAATACCCGCCTTATGATAGATTGCTTTGAATCTTGGATCACCGTCAATTACCCCATAACCTATGCCTGAGGTATGTGTGATTAGATGTCTAATGGTAATTTCTTTCTCTGAAGGTATACTGGTGTATGTCGAATCTGATTCATTAAAAGATTCGAGAATTTGGGCATCCTTAAATTCGGGAATGTATTTAGACACCGGATCGTCCAATTTGAATTTTCCTTCTTCCCATAACATCATTACAGCAGTTGAAGTTATGGCTTTTGTCTGCGAAGCAATCCTGAAAATGGCATCGTTGTATACTTTTTTGCCAGTTGAATTATCGGCTAAACCATATGCACTATGGAAAACAATTTTTCCATCTCTGGCGATGAGTGCCACTACTCCTGGAATATCTCCGTCTTTTACTGCTTTCTTAAGCATTTCATTTATACGACTCAACCTTTTATCAGACATTCCAACCGTTGCAGGGGATGCTGGCGTAAGATCACGTGATATTTTTACTGAAGGGGTCTGAGCAAAACCTATTGAGGCGATTGCCAACCATAATAAGAAGGTGATTTTTTTCATAATTTACTTTTTATCTTGTCCGCCTGATCTGTCCGGAGGGCGGGGTGTTGGCCATTCTTGTTTTTTACCGGTCCTTGGATTGGTATGAAGGACCGCTTTTTCCCTGGATGTTTTCTCAGGGTCTTCGCAGGCCATATATGTTAAGATAGCCGTTAGAATTGCGTTGTTGCGTACATCATCAAATACTATCTTGTCATAGGTATCTAAATTGGTATGCCAGGTATAGTTTGAATAACTCCAGCTTAAAGAGCTTAATGAAAAAGCCGGAGCGCCTTTAGCTACAAAAGAGGCATAATCTGATCCACCACGGCCAGGAGATCCCGGAAAAGTGGTATCAATATGATCGCGAATTTCCCTTGGTACGGCTTCAAGCCAGCGTCCCAGATATTCGTAAGCATGAAGGAACCCCTGTCCGGATAATTTAACAACTCTGCCGGTGCCATTATCCTGATTAAAAAGTGCCTGCAACCCTGTTACTACTTCCGGACGATCTTCAACAAATGCACGGGATCCATTAAGACCTTGTTCCTCACTACCCCATAGTCCGATAATAATGGTTCGTTTGGGATTAGGATATATTTTCCTGAGGATGCGGGCAGTTTCCATCATGGTAATTGTGCCCGTGCCATTGTCGGTAGCCCCCGTGCCGCCATCCCAGGAATCAAAATGAGCCGAAAGGACAACATATTCGTCAGGGAATTCTGTGCCGGGGATCGTGGCTATAGTATTAAATGTGGGGACTCTTCCCAACTCCTTTGATATAGAAACTACTTTCAATCGGGGTTTACTTCCTTTTTCGGCAAGCCGGTATATCATCCCATAATCTTCCAGGGAAAGATCAATAACAGGGATAGTTTTGGTATTTGCACTAAAAATTTTATTTGCTCCAAATGCGTTCGACCACCTGGATTGGATTATTCCCACCGCACCTGCTTCCTCCAGAGCGCTGTTTAATGTTCTACTGTTGTAAGCTGTATTTCTAATTCGTTGTTGCCAGGCCTTGATTTGGGCTTCACGATCAGTTTTCATTTTTTCAAAAGATCCCTCGGCAGCAAATTCTTCCCAGTTATAATCAGGTCGCCCTGTGGGTTGATTCATGGAAACGGCCACAAATTTTCCTTTTGTATTGGGTAACCATTGAGCAAAGGCAATTGAATCTTCCACTGCAGGAATTGTTATTACTTCTGCAGTAATTCCGGATTCAGTAGTACTGGGGCTCCAGGCCAATTGCGTGCCTCTGAGAGAAACAACTCTGGGGGAGACCATATCTATATGGGTGATACCACGTTCCCAACCTCTCCAGGTACCCCATTCTTCATTGCGGGCATCAATTCCCCATTTCTTAAAAGTCGTAACGGCCCAGTCATGTGCTTTAGTCATTTGGGGTGTTCCAACTAAGCGGGGACCTATAACATCCATTAATTCGTGTGCAATTTGCTCTAGCTGGGAATTTTCAAAGGCCTCTGTTTGAATATTCTCTACAATTGTTTCTGTAGACTGACCAACCAGAGGTGCAAGATTAAGAAAGAGCAGAATAAGGAGTAGGGGAAGTTGTCTAATCATGGGATAATGTCTCTTAATGTACAGTAGCCTAAGATAGGAATAATTACTATTATTAGAATAGCTATTATCCGAAATCAAAATTGGTTTCCTCATGTATATATTAATCCAACCCTAAGAAATAGGGAATCAATGTGTTAAAGGTCAAACTGTACAATAGCAAGACATTTTATGAACCTGAATAGTTGGTCGATTAATCAATAAAGCCATACCACGACTTTATTTAACCATTTATGGGTTTTTTTTGGTATTGGACTCCATTCTTCACAAATTGCTGGAAACCACAATAATAAACTTTATGAAAAAACTGGGATTACTATTTATAATTGGATCGATATTTTTCTTCGTTTCCTGTGAAAGCGAACAGTATGAGGAAAATGAATTGGATGCGATCAACGCGAAAACTTCTAAAGATGATTCTAAGGAAGAATCTGATGAGGACGGGTGCGAAACGGGTTTTGCAATCTGTGCAGCTGATTTAACTACTTGTTTTATCGACGATGGTTTTAACCGATGGGGGTGGACTATCGGCCCGATGGCAACCAGCATACATAATTTCGGGATTTTCGCCGGAGCCGGACAGTGCGATGTATCAAAAGGCGTGTTGGCCGGAACTATTGATTTTGAGTACAATAGCCATACAGGAATTGCCAATGTAAACTTCATTGCTAAGGAAGGTTTTGTGTTCAAGGAAACACACTTATATATCGGAAACGACCCTTATCCAACGAAGATACGTGGAAATGGCGTAGAGGTTCCTACCGTGGCACCCGGTCAATATCCCTACAAGCATGGTAATTTGGACAACGTAACCATGGATTCATATACTGTAGATGGATTAACAGGCCATGTATATTTAATCGCTCACTCTGTAGTTTGTGCAGATGTCGACTGACCAAGGCTTATTTAATTAACAATTTGACCCCGCCTTAGGCGGGTTTTTTTTTCTATTAACAGGAATTAAAGAATAGATTACAAACGACTACAAACGGTTACAAACGAAAATAAATACTTCCCAACCGAGTAACGCTAAACGGCTGTTCTATGTTTGCAATGTCGGAGTGTAAGACCCGATAGTATTAACTGTTTAATCCTTAAAATTAGTAATTATGAACGCACTTAGAAACAAAGTACAGTTGATTGGAAACCTGGGGCAAGATCCCGAAATTGTTAACCTTGATAATGGCGGTAAACTGGCCAAATTTTCAGTAGCTACCAACGAGATTTACAGAAACAGTAAAGGAGAAAAGGTAACAGATACCCAGTGGCACAATGTAGTGGCATGGGGTAAAACGGCGGAGATCGTTGAGAACTATCTGGCCAAGGGTAATGAAGTGGCCCTGGAAGGAAAACTTATTCATCGTTCCTATGAAAACAAAGAAGGTGAAAAAAGGTACATCACAGAGGTTAAATGTAATGAATTGGTGATGTTGGGAAAATAAATACTATCCCCTGAATTTTAAAAGGTGGAACCTTAATTAACACTGTAGAAGAGGATCTTAAAGATCCTCTTTTCTATTGTTGAGTATCTGCCGCTGCGCTTTCAACAGTGATTTGTTGTACATCCCTGTCAAAAAGGTAAAGCCCGCCTTTATCATTTCCAATAAGGTTGATTTTATCTAAAATAGTACGGGCAAGTGCTTCTTCTTCTATTTGTTCGGCAACATACCATTGAAGAAAATTATGGGTTGCATAATCTTTTTCCTCCAGGGCAACATGTACCAACTCGTTGATGCTTTTGGAGACATAAACTTCATGATCAAATAAATCCTCAAACATCCTTTGAAATGAATCGAAAACGGCTTTGGGCTCAGTTAAAGCAGATATTGTGGCCTGCCCTCCGCGTTCATTTACATATTTGATGAGTTTTAACATATGCATTCTTTCTTCATCGGAATGTTTATACATAAACAGAGAAATTCCTTCAAGCCCTTTTACCTCTGCCCATGAAGCCATGGATAAATATACTTGTGAAGACTCTGCTTCGATCCTGATTTGGCCGTTGAGGGCTTTTTCCATATTTTTTGAAAGCATGATAATTGGTTTTTATCAAAGTTACAAAATCTTGTATTGAAGGGCTTGTATAACGACAATATTTTAATAGTTGCTCTTATTGATCAAAAAAAATAATTATCTCGCCAGAACTATCAAGCTTAGTCCAATTATGTAAACCAGAAGCATAATGTTAAGAAGTCGGGGAACTTCTTTTGGGGCTCCTTTAAACTCTTTCCAGACAAAAATACCCCATAAAGCTGCCACTACCGTAGCCCCCTGACCTAAACCATAAGAGATGGCTGGACCTGCCTTGTCTGATGCCAAAATGCTAAAGGACATTCCCAGGCACCAAATTGCCCCTCCTAGAAATCCCATAAAATGATTTTTGGGACTACCTGCGAAATAGTCTTTAAAACTTACTGGTTTTCCTTCAAATGGCTTTTTCATTAGTAACGTATTAAAAATAAAATTGCTTGCCAGTATGCCAAGTGCAAAAACAAATACCGCAGAGTACGGACTTAGTTTTCCTTCGATGGGATTCGTAAAATCCGGAAACATTGAATTGGCCACATATTTATAAAAGAATCCCATTAATAAACCTGCGATCACTGCAAGGACCAGCCCTTTTGTAGGAACCTTATCCTGACTAACAGAAAGTTTTTTGTACGCACTGGCATTTAGTAACATAGCTATTACAATCAGCGCTACTCCTCCAAAAAGCATGGTTGCATTCCCAACGGGAATATCCAGATAATTTACAACTACCCCTATGACAAGGGCAAGGCCAATTCCAACAGGAAAAGCTACAGACATGCCAGCAATTGTGATTGCTGCTACCAGCAGAATATTGGCTGCATTAAACAAGATCCCTCCTAAAAAGGCAGAGCCTAAATTTTCCATACTAGCCTGTGATAAGTCTTCCAAAAAAGGACGACCTGCATCTCCACTGCTACCCGCGGTCAGTGCCAGGAACAAAGAGAAAACTACAATGCCAAACACATAATCCCAGTAAAATAGCTCAAATCGCCAGTCGGGAGAAGCCAGTTTTTGTGTATTTGCCCATGAACCCCAGGCTAACATGGTAATTATACAGAAGAAAACGGCCATGGGATACGATTCTATTATAAACATATGATGAAAATTTAGGTGATTTCATTTAGATAGGGGGCAGAGGTTTGAGCACCCATTTTGGCGACAGATAAGGCTGCCGCTTTATTTGCGAATTCAATATTTTCTTTCCATGTCATTTTTTTTGCAAGACAAACTGCCACTGCTCCATTAAAGACATCACCTGCCGCAGTAGTGTCTATTGCTTTAACTTTCTCAGCATTGACCATAAAATTTAATTTATCATTCATAAAAAAAGCACCTTTACTTCCCATGGTAATAATTACATTTTTCACCCCTTTTTGAAAAAATACTTCGCAAGCTCTTCCTGCTGTTGATTCATCTATAACTTCAATTCCGGTCAGAATTTTGGTCTCCGTTTCGTTTGGTGTTATCAGATATAATTCTTTGAGGATTTCATCTGACAATTCCTGAGCCGGTGCCGGGTTTATGATCAACCTCTGACCATTTTGGCGACAAAATTCGGCTAAGTGGGAAACAATTGGGATGGGTGTTTCCAGTTGCGTTAATATGATATCAGCATCTTGTAGTTGTTTAGTTACCCCTTCTAAATGATTTTCTGACAATAGATTGTTTGCACCCGAAGCTACTACAATTTCGTTTTCACCATTCGCATTTACGGTTATTAATGCCACACCTGAAGGAGCCCCATTTACAATCATCGCTCCTCCAATGTTTATTCCTTCTTTGGAATACCCTTCAAGGGCATTTTGTCCAAAGATATCATCTCCAACACAACAAATGAAGCTAACCTTCCCACCTAAACGCGCAGCGGCAACTGCCTGATTTGCACCTTTACCACCTGGGAACATGAAAAAATCCCCACCTAATATAGTCTCACCCGGTTCTGGAAACCTCGGTGTTTTTACCACCATATCTGTATTTGAACTTCCTACAACAATTATTTCTGACATCGCTATTGTTTTGAGGGGGTAACAGGGACAGGATTTTCAAGACTATTGTAAAAATCCTTCAGTAATTCTTCTTTATCAAAATTTTCCCAAACCCCAATTTTACGATGGTTTTGCGGACGTTCAATCCATTCATTATCAATTAAAATGGGGGCGGGAATCATTTTGCGTTCTCCCCAATTTTTATTTTTCAAAATAGCTACGGCAACCATATCAAAAAGAGGCCTGGATGGAGGATCGCCATGGTAATCAATATATTCAAAAAGACTTACGGAATAATCTCCAAACGTTGAAAATTCACCCCCATGTCTCCCCGTAACAGGTTCCTTAGCGGTGGGTCCAAGACCAGGCATTTTCTGATTAATTTCTTCTTTGGTAACCTTAACAGCATCAGTTCCGGATGGTTCACCATAACGTACGGTTACCATTTCAAAGGGGATGTTACTGTTTAGTACATAATTCATTGATATAGTGTCATTGTCTTGATTATATTCACCTGGCTCGGGATAGTTAGAGCCCAACCATACTATTTTTGTTCGCTCAGCAAAAGAAGGATCTTTTTTTAAAGCCAAAGCTATGTTTGTTAATTTGCCTACTGCAATAATTACGACCGAGTCTTTTTTTGTTGACTCAAGGATGTAATCTACACCTTTCTGGCCGTCATAGGCTTCGGGGTCCCAAGTATCTATAATATCGCTAAAATTACCATTAGCCCCTTTTAGCAAAGGAATATCATTATCTAAATTGCACAATTTCATTACCCGTAATGCTTCATCATAATGACCTTGTATATCGCCGCCATTGTAAGTGGCATTTACTGTAACCGCTTCTACTTCAAAGGTATCCCCGTTAAAAAGTAAATAGGCAAGGGCATGCTGATCGTCCAACTCATTATTAGCATCTGTATCAAAAATCACTTTTAGTTTTGAAGATGTTTTATCCTTTTTATTTACCACTTTTTTATTCTCTTTTTTTTCAGCACAGCTACTAATGAACAGCAGAAGGCCCCCCAAAATTAATATTGATAAAATACGTAAAATCGGCCTTTGAATTATATCCATGGATAATGTGTTTTTATTTAAAAAAATACGAAATAAATTGAATGGTTAATGATAGAAAAATATCATCTTTTTCAGGAATTTAGAAATATATGTGCTTAGCCAGACGAAAAGTATTTGCATGAGCTTCTACAATTTTTTTAATTTCCGGAGAGTATCCTCCGCCCATACTACACTGAACAGGTATTTGGAATTGATAACAGCATTGCAGTACAAGTTCATCACGTTTTCGGCAGCCCTCGGATGAAAGAGATAAAGTACCTAATTTGTCCGTGTCCAGGATATCTACTCCACATAGATAGAAGATGAAATCCGGCCTGACTTCTCTAATGAGTCGTGATAGGGCTTCTTTTAATAATACTAGGTATTCCCGGTCTCCCGTATTTTTTTTTAAAGGTATATCCAGATCTGAAGTTTCCTTGGTAAAAGGATAATTATTAGCGCCATGCATTGAAAACGTAAAGACGGAGGGATCGTCTTTAAAAATTTCAGCTGTACCATTACCCTGATGCACATCAAGGTCAATAATAAGAATCTGACTTGCCAGTTTTTTCGATTGAAGGTAACGTGCTCCAATGGCCTGATCGTTTAGCATACAAAAGGCTTCACCTCTGTTGGAAAATGCATGATGTGTGCCACCGGCAATATTCATAGCGACACCATTTTCTATTGCAAAATCACATGCTTTCATAGTTCCGTCTGCTATGATGCGTTCCCGCTCTACCAATTGTTCACTTAGGGGGAAACCAATTTTTCTGGCTTCTTTGTAAGGAATTTTAAGATTAAGAAGATCGTAATAATACTCCGGATCATGAGCAGCTACCAGGTATTTGTCATTTGGAACCGAGGGTTTAAAAAAATTAGCCGGAATACAGGTTCCTTCATGTATTAACTGCTGAGGTAGCAGCTCATATTTAATCATTGGAAAGCGGTGACCTTCCGGTAAAGGATGTTTATATATGGGATGATAGGCTATCTTTAGCACTACTTAATTTATGGTCTCCCCGTTTTCCACTCCCTTTTCATCAGTATTGAGAAATACCAATTTTCCTTCTTTATTTTCAGTCATTAAAATCATGCCCTCACTTTCTACACCCCTGAGGGCTCTTGGTGCAAGATTAACCAATACAGTAACCTGTCGGCCAATTACTTCTTCCGGGGTAAAACTTTCAGCGATGCCCGAAACGATGGTCCTGGTGTCTATACCAGTATCTACCTTAAGCACTAAAAGTTTTTTAGTTTTTGGCATCTTTTCTGCCTCTAAAATGGTGCCCACGCGTAAATCCATTTTTGTAAAATCCTCGAAGTTGATGGTCTCTTTTTGTGGCATAACAGTTTTATTTTCTAATTCGTTGACTTTTTTTGTGGCCTCTAATTTATTAAGCTGAGCTTGAATTTCTTCATCTTCCACTTTTCGAAAAAGCAACTCAGGAGCACCAATTTTGTGCCCTTTTGGCAGAAGAATTTCCTTCTTTGAAATATCTGACCAGGAGAGCTCAACCAAATCCGGATCAGAAACAGAGGTGATCTTAGTAATCGACAAAATTCTTTTTAATTTGGTTGAGGAAAAAGGTAAAAATGGCTCACTTAAAACAGCAAGACCAGCTGCGATTTGAAGGGCTACAAACATAATAGTATGAACTCTTTCTTCATCCTCCTTAACAACTTTCCATGGTTCTTCATCTGCAAGATATTTATTGCCCAAGCGTGCCAGATTTAGTAATTCCTGACTTGCCTCCCGAAATCTATAGCGTTCAATGGAGTCTGAAATGATCCCGGGAAATTTTTGCAGAGTACCCAAAGTATCGTTATCAATTTGAGTGAATTGATGTGGCTCGGGGACAACACCATTAAAATATTTATTGGTAAGTACTACAACTCTATTTATAAAGTTTCCGAAAATAGCAACCAATTCATTATTATTCCGGGCTTGAAAATCCTTCCAGGTGAAGTCATTATCCTTGGTTTCAGGGGCATTCGCGGTAAGTGTATAGCGCAATACGTCCTGCATATCAGGGAATTCCACCAAATATTCATGAAGCCATACCGCCCAATTTTTTGAAGTGGACAATTTATTACCCTCCAGGTTAAGGAATTCATTTGCAGGAACATTTTCAGGTAAGATAAAGTCTTTATGGGCTTTCAGCATACTAGGGAAGATGATACAATGAAAAACAATATTGTCTTTACCTATAAAATGAACCAGTTTTGTGTCTTTTGACTTCCAGTATATTTCCCAGTCTTTGCCGGTTCGGGCAGCCCATTCCTTTGTAGAAGAAATATAACCTATCGGGGCATCAAACCAAACATACAATACTTTGCCTTCGCCACCAGGCACAGGAACGGGGATTCCCCAATCCAGGTCGCGCGTTACCGCTCTGGGTTTTAATCCATCATCTATCCAGGATTTACACTGCCCATATACATTAGGTTTCCAATCTTTCTTATGACCGACAATGATCCACTCCTTTAAAAATTCTTCATATCGGTCCAGCGGCAGAAACCAATGCTTGGTTTCTTTGAGGGCAGGAACCGCACCGGAAATGGTTGACTTTGGATTGATCAGGTCTGTTGCGTTCAGTGAAGAACCGCAATTCTCACACTGATCTCCATAGGCTTCTTTATGTCCGCATTTAGGGCAGGTGCCAATTACAAATCGGTCTGCAAGAAATTGCTTTGCTTCTTCATCATAAAGTTGAGCCGTTTCCTCTTCCAGGAAATCACCTTGTTCATACAGTTTTTTAAAAAATTCACTGGCTGTCTGATGATGTATCTGGGCTGATGTTCGGGAGTAATTATCAAATGTAATTCCAAAATCCAGGAAAGATTGTTTAATGATCCCGTGGTATTTGTCAATAATCTCTTTAGGTGAAACACCTTCTTTTTTTGCTTTCATTGGGATGGCCACCCCATGTTCATCACTACCGCACACAAAAGCTACATCATTATCATTTAACCTTAGGTACCTTGCATAGATATCTGCAGGGACATAAACTCCTGCTAAATGACCAATATGGATAGGGCCGTTGGTATAAGGCAAAGCGGCTGTTATAGTATATCTGGCAGGTTTTTGCAGGTGTTCGGACATTAAAAATGGATTTGGGCACAAAAATAACTAATATTTCAGACCAAACACCAAGTACCCTGGAAAAAGAAAACCCCCGGAATACCGGATCCTTTTATAAGGGATTGCCGGTATCCGGGGGCAATAATGCAAAGTAGGGGTAGCCTAGGCTACCATAATCGATTTAGACATTCTTTTGTCCGAAACTTGTATTCTATAAATGTACTTACCAGTAGATAAATGCATTGGCATACGTTCTCTGATATTTATCTCAGTAGAACCTTCTGACATAATTTCATTATAGACCGTTCCCACATTCTGTCCAAGAATGTTGTACAATTGAATATCTACATGGGCAGTAAATGGCATTTCCAGATAGATATGTGGTGTACTGTTTGTGGGATAAAATGGTTCGTGAACTATGGCTTCCAGCAATTCCGGAGTTGGGTCCTCGGCAACAGGATCTTCGGGCATCGGTGGTGTTGGCGGTTCATCACTATAAACAATAGGGGGGAATTCCACTCCACTACAATTAAAGCCAAGATCTACGGGTGCATAAGGGTGATCCAGCAAGTGCTGCTCTACCAATGGAATTGGTACGCAAAGCCATTCTGCCAGTACTGTGGCATAAAGATCCCTGAAGTCCATTGTATATTCAAGGTTTCCTCGTCCGTTCGGGTTTTCCAAAGAAGGATGTTCCCCTACAAAGGCACTGCCATTTAAGCCTGAACCGAAAAATAGGGTTGGGGCGGCTTTACCATGGTCTGTCCCATTAGAACCATTTTCAAAAATTCGTCTTCCAAATTCTGAAAAGGTCATACTTAATACCTTTTCATCTTGTTGCGTGAAAGCAATATCTTCATAGAAGTTATTGATAGCAATAGATAAATTAGACATTAGCCTTTCATGGGCAAGAGGCTGATTTCCATGAGTATCAAAACCTCCCATTGAGATCATATATACTTTTGTGCCCAAATTACCTTTAATAAGCCTGGCCAATAGTGCTAATTGCCTTGCAAATCCATTGTCCTGATATTCAACCTGATTTTGTCCGCGTTCATAGGCTTCATGAATTAATCCGGAATATTCATAAGTGGTATTTGCAACCCCTCTTAAGAATTTAAGCTGATCGCCGTACATACAGTCATTAAACAAACTGTCATCAAGGCTGTACTGGACTCCCGATTCTGCAATTTCTTCGAGCTGATCAATATTTGAAGTTACAAAGGCATAGTTGGTTTCTTCTCCCTGAAATACCAGACTACCAAAGTTTCCAATTTGGATTGCGGCAGGGGCTGCAGGGGGATTTACCAGGTAATCGGGATAAATATTTTCAAAATATCGACCCATCCAACCCGTATTAAGTCCATCGAAACCTGTAGTTGTCAGATCGGTATTTGCATAAATATCAGATCCTGTAAAATGAGATAAACTTTGATTTTCGTATCCTACACCATGAACGGCCTTTACTTGTCCGGCTCCCCACATGGGCTCCAGCGAATTCATATAGGTAGGGATTCCGAACTCATCTGTAAGCTTAAGGATTTTACTTTCCGGGATATAGATATTGGGTCTTGCATTCGCATACGTATCGTATTGCTCAATGGGGATCACTGTGCTCAGACCGTCATTTCCACCCGAAAGGCGTATCAGTATCAGAATACTATCTGTATCGGCATTGGCAATAGCCGAGGTCAGTGGGGACGGCGCAGATGCGGAAAGCATATTACTGCCAAGCATCATAGAGCCAGACCCGGCAATGCCCAATGCCTGTAAAAATGATCGACGGCTCCAATATTTGTGCTCTTCGTCGTGACCGTTATTGTTTTTTATATTTATAGGTAAATGATTATTACACATAGTCGTAGGTTTTATTTTAGTTGAAACTCTGGTTGTCTGGATAAGTGCATCAGCAATAGGAATACTTGTTGGGGTACTTCCGGGCTAACGCCAAGCATCCATAATCCTAATCCTCCCGTAATATAGTCGGAACCATAATAATTTTCCGGTACATCTTCAATTTTAAAAACAGACATTGCATTTTCAAAATCCTGCGTTGTAAGCAATCCTTTTGGTGTAATTTTATCTACTATGGCTCTCACCACAGTTTCCGGATTACTTGTATTGTTATCAGCAGCACCAACGGCATCCATGGCAAGGGTCCGGAATTGCTGGGGGTTATTCTGGTAAAACATTTCCAGATATACTTCAGCAGTGAGCCATCGCCCTATCATAAAGTTGGTGTTAATCCATGTCCTGTCTCTTTGCCATCCGGCAACGTCAAAAGGATCAAAAAGTTCCTGTCCTAAAAGTCGGCTTGTATCAATTACATTAAGTACTCCTATAGCTTCATCATCAAAAAAGTGCTCACTAGAGAATAATTGTGTCAATACCGGCGCTATTTCAAAGTTATTGGCAACAAAAGTGCTGGCCATACCTGAAATAATGGCCTGAGCATTCCCAGCATCATCACTGGAATCCGGATGAACAAAAAATTCGTATAATTTTCCACAAATAAAACTGGCTATTTCGTTGGGTCTCTGCTGGAAAAGAATATTGATGACATCATCATAGCCCCAATTGCCTGTCTGACCTAAAATAGTTTTAGGACCAGCGTCAAATCGTGTAGGATCAAATAGAACCTGTTCACAGCCGATTTCTCCCCTTTCAACATAACCTGTAAGAGCCTTCGCTGTTTCAATGATATCCTCTTCGGTGTAACCGTTTCCTTCACCCAATGTAAAAAGCTCATACAATTCCCTTGCATAGTTCTCATTTGGGTTGTTACCATTATTATATACACCATCCAAATAATAAAGCATGGCACTGGTAAGGCCAATTTCACTCACAAAGCTTCTGAAATTACCAATCGCATTTCTTTGCAGGCAATTCGTGTAGTAATAAAGGAAGGAATTACAATCATAAACATCCAGTTCTGTAACAAAGTGGTTGCTCCAGAAAAAGCTTAGCCGCTCCCTGAGGTTGTTGTTCAATAAGCCATTGGTATAGCTTATCCGCCATTCCTCGGTTTGGGCACGTCTAACCTGTCTTGCCAGGTCGTCGTCTGCCGGATAGTTACTGTTATTCCAATCCGCCCACGCGGGAGCCGGAGTAGGGGCCATATTGACCGCTTCATTGATAAGGCTATTAACCAGGTTGCCAGCTGTTTGACCAACCGCCTGATCGATAGTTTGCACTGAGGCACTAAAACCCAGTCTTCTGTACAAATGCGCCGCCCTATATTTATCCAAGGGTGTTGTGTACGGCGCTAATGTAGAGGTATTACAATTAACGAAGTATTCCATAGTTTTTTAGGCTTTAAGAACGTTCATGTGTTTAGGGGCAAATTCAAGAACGTTCATGTGTTTAGGGGCAAATTCTTAACGCTTAAACTTAATGGATATTATGAGCATCCAAGTATTTTCGTTATTCTGCAGGGAAATTACAATCTTCTGGTTGAAATTAGGATGGATTTGTAGGTATTTTCGACGAACTGCAAGAATTTTTAAGAAATTCTGGAATTATGGGGGTTCATAATGAATTTGGAAAAAAAGGCGAATCAATGGCTGCGGCTTATTTGATAAAACGTGGCTATGTCATTAAATATCGCAATTATCGCTATTTGAAAGCCGAGATCGATATTATTGCCCAAAAGGGAAATATAACGGCCATAATTGAAGTAAAGTCGAGGAGTTCCACCTATTTTGAAGAAATTGCTGAAACTGTTAGCAGGAAGAAAATAAAGCTGATCGTGTCTGCGGCAGATCATTATATAAATAGCCATCATCTGGATACAGAGGTGAGATTTGATATTATCACCATTCTTAAGCGGGATAATAGATTCCGCATAGAACATCTGGAGAATGCTTTCTATCATTTTTAAAAAGTTGTTTTATTTATAACAGTATTTTATATTTGATGCAATACCTAAAACATGAAAACAATCTCCTCAGTTGTAGAACACTACATAAAAAAGAAACCGTTTTTACAAAGTGCGCTTGCCCAGGGTATTATTAACCTCACATCTTTATCAAGACTTATCAAGCCTGAAATTGAAGAGGAATTGGGAAAGGATATCCGAAACGGAGCCATAGTGATGGCTCTTAAGCGACTTTCTGACGATCTTGAATTCAGAGCAACACACAGAATAATAAAGGTTCTGAAAAATATTGGGGAGATTACCGTACGTTCTTCACTTACAGATTTCACCTTCCTTGTATCTGATTCCATTTTGGAACACCAATCAAAATTGCTGGACAAAGTAAATAGGAATAAAGATGTTTTTTACACTTCTTCAAGAGGGGTTAATGAACTTAACATTGTAGTCAGTAATAGTTTGGATAGCACTATAGAAAGCCTCTTTAAGGATGAGAAATGTACCCAAAAAGCTGAAAACCTATCTTCCATTACCGTAAAATTGCCAGCGGAGAATGTATCAGTTCCGGGAATTTATTACTTCATTTTTCAGCGTTTAGCGTGGGAGGGAGTTATCCTGTATGAAGTTATTTCTACAACTAATGAATTCACTATCCTCGTAAATGACGACCAGGTTGATATTGCTTTTAAAACCATAAAGGACCTTAAGTCTTTATAAAAATAATAGCAGTTTAAGGTTGATTGCCCTCATAACGTCCATATACTGCATCCCTGAAACTTTTGTGCAGACCTATTTGGTCATAAGGAAACAATTGTACAAATAAGACAGCTGTAAGTTCATTTACAGGATCTATCCAGAATAAGGTGCTAGCTGCACCATCCCAGAAAAATTCACCTACAACCCCATTGTTCTCTTCATTAGATGCCGGTGGGCGTAACCTTACCGCGAAATCAATACCAAAACCTACCTGTCCCTTGCTGGGCAGGAAGGATCGTTTTTCAATACTATCTGCCAAATGATTCGTAGACATCAGTTTAACCGTTTCCGGGTTTAATATAACTACAGAATCCAGGGTTCCTTCGTTAACCATCATTCGTGCAAAACGCATATAATCATCCAAAGTGGATGTCAAACCAGATCCACCCCTTGTCATTGGCCAGTGCTTAAAATAATCTGACTTGGCTTCGTTGTCCGGCAATTGATTGAGGTCCCCTTCGCCATTTCGGTAGTACATGGCAGAAAACCGTTCACGATCACTTTCAGGGACATAATATCGCGTCTCTTTCATGCCCAGGGGATCTAAAACATTTTTTCTCACATATTCACCATATGGCTGTCCGGAAATCCGTTCAACCAAAAAGGCCTGTACATCCACACATGGGCCATATTCCCATTGTTCACCGGGATGAAAATAAAGGGGGGTTGTACCCATTTTCCGGGCCATTTCCACAAGGGTGTTATTCCTGTTTAACGCATCGGCTTCTTTGATCAATTTTCCCAGACCCGGAATGTCCGCGTTTCTTCCAAATCCGGCCGTATGGCGGGTAAGGTCGCGGATAGTCATAGGCCGTTTCGGATCTACAAGAATAGGATTTCCCAGCGCATCTTCCCCTTCATAGACCTTTGTATTGGCAAATTCCGGAGCGTATTTCGAAACCGGGTCGTCTAATTCAAATGCATCATCCTCATATAGCGTCATAAGTGCAGTTCCGGTAATTGGTTTGGTCATTGAATATATCTGTACAATAGTATTACGGTCCATTGGTTTTTGTTGCTCGCGATCCGCATACCCGAAAGCATTGTAATAAACTTCCTTGTCTTTTTCATAGATGAGTGCAGAAATTCCGGCAATATTTGCCGAATTAACAAAACTTTTTAAGGTAGAGTCAATTCTGCGAACTGCCAGATTATCTATTATAACTGATGTGCTTTTAGAATTGGCAGGAGGCCTTTCAGATTCTTTGCAGGCAACACATAGTAACAAAACAGTTACAACAAAGAGTTTACATCTATTCATAATCTATTCATTTTAGTTTACAAGGGCCTTTTAAATTGCTGCCGACGGTTCTGACCAGACCCCTGGTAACTGAAGACCGGGCAAAGGCAAGATTGGGTTGATAAGACTAAGATAAGGAATAGCAACAAGCTAAGCCCGATGGCCCATATAATTTTATAATGAACGAATTAGAAAAGAAGTTGACTATGCAGGAATCTCCTTTTTTATTGCAAAAGGCTCAAGAACTTCCAGAGCTTTGCTTACCGATAGAATTTCATCGAAAATCAAAAGTAACCTCAATCCGTTACGGGTTTGTTTTTCCTTAAGCCTGCATATTTTATTATGTTTCTGTACATAGTTAAGTATGTTTGAAAATTCAGGACTTTGAAAGAAACCTGACTCCTGATCTGAAATGAAGTAGCCTATTAACTTTCCTTTTTTCAGTACTACCTTTTCCAACCCAATACCAGTGGCAATCCACTTTATTCTCACTGAGTTTAATAAATCTTCGACCTGTGTAGGATAAGCGCCAAAACGGTCGATTAGTTCAATCTCAAATTTTTGAAGCTCTTCCTCCGTCTTGAGGGTGTTTAATTCCGTATAAAGATTCAGTCGTTCTGTGGTATTATTAATATAGTCATCAGGAAAAAGTAATTCAAAATCTGAATCCAATTGCGTGTCTCGAACAAACACTTTTTTCTTACCTTCGGTTTCCTCATAGAGGTCTTTGAATTCATTTTCTTTTAATTCTTCAATAGCTTCGGATAATATTTTTTGATATGTTTCAAAGCCAATTTCGTTGATAAACCCACTTTGTTCACCTCCTAACAAATCTCCTGCACCGCGGATTTCTAAGTCTTTCATCGCTATATTAAAACCACTTCCTAATGCGGTATATTGTTCCAGAGCCTGGATTCGTTTTCTGGCATCAGGGGTCATGACCTCATACGGTGGGGTAATGAAATAGCAAAACGCCTTTTTGTTGCTTCTGCCAACACGGCCCCGCATCTGATGCAGATCACTTAATCCAAAGTTATTTGCATTATTGATAAAAATGGTATTTGCATTGGTCACGTCTAAACCGCTTTCAACAATAGTTGTGGAGACCAATACATCAAATTCTCCGTTCATAAATGCCAACATCAAAGTCTCTAATTTCCGCCCTTCCATTTGTCCGTGCCCTATGCCAATTTTGGCATCAGGAACCAGACGCTGGATCATTCCTGCCACCTCTTTAATATTTTCAATTCTGTTGTGAATAAAAAATATTTGCCCACCTCTTTGAATTTCATAAGAAATGGCATCTCGGATAATTTCTTCATTAAACTGTATAACATGACTTTCTATAGGATACCTGTTGGGTGGTGGCGTATTAATTACCGACAAATCCCTGGCGGCCATTAAACTAAATTGCAGGGTTCTTGGAATAGGTGTAGCGGTTAAGGTGAGCACGTCTACATTTTCTTTTATTGATTTTAATTTATCTTTTACTGCTACCCCAAATTTTTGCTCTTCGTCAACAATAAGTAAACCCAGGTCTTTAAACTCAATATTTTTGTTAGCCAGCTGATGTGTTCCAATAATGATGTCAATCTTACCTGATTTTAATTCGTCAATTATTATGCGTTTTTCTTTTGCGGTTCTAAAACGGTTGAGATAATCCACTTTCACCGGCATTTCTTCCAGGCGTTTTGTGAATGTTCTATGGTGTTGAAAAGCGAGGATTGTGGTAGGTACCAATACAGCAACCTGTTTGCCATTTTCGGCTGCTTTAAAGGCAGCTCTAATGGCAACT
The DNA here is from genome assembly GCF_947258925.1 of uncultured Eudoraea sp. GTDB lineage: Bacteria > Bacteroidota > Bacteroidia > Flavobacteriales > Flavobacteriaceae > Eudoraea. The sequence goes on from NZ_CAMYKG010000036.1 coordinate 37,293, forward strand.
TCCGTTTTTCCAAACCCTACATCTCCACAAATTAACCGATCCATGGGCCGTTCACTTTCCATGTCTTTTTTGATGTCCGCAGTAGCTGTACTTTGATCCGGGGTGTCTTCATAAATAAAAGAGGCTTCAAGTTCCAATTGCAAATAACTGTCCGGCGCGTATTGAAACCCTTTGTCCAATCTTCTTTTTGCATAGACTTTAATGAGATCAAAGGCTATTTTCTTTACTCTCGACTTTGTCTTTTGTTTCAGTTTTTTCCAAGCAGCAGAACCCAATTTGTATATTTTTGGGATTGCCCCATCTTTTCCATTGTACTTGGTGATTTTGTGTAATGAATGAATACTTACATATAGAATGTCCCGTTCCCCGTACATTAATTTAATGGCTTCCTGCTTTTTACCTTCAACATCAATTTTTTGCAGGCCGCCAAATTTGCCTATCCCGTGGTCAATGTGAGTAACGTAATCGCCTATTTCCAGTTTGTTGAGATCCTTTAAGGTGATAGCCTGTTTTTTGGCATATCCATTTCTCAGGTGAAATTTGTGATAGCGTTCAAAAAGCTGATGGTCTGTATAACAAACTACTTTGAGGTTGTGATCAATAAAGCCTTGATACAATGGAAATACCGTGGTTTTATAATGCACAGTTTCATCTACTTCTTCAAAAATGTCATGGAGCCTTTTGGTTTGCTGTTCAGATGAACAGAAAATATAATTTTCATAGCCCTTTTTATTGTTCGCTTTAAGATCCGAAATGAGTAAATCAAACCTCTTATTGAAGGAAGGTTGCGGCGAAGTTTTAAATGTAATCCTGCTTGATTTTTGAACCTGATCTAAACCACCAAAAGTAATTCGTGTAAAATCTACCAGTTGTTCTTTTAGCAAGCTTGAATCGCTAAACAATTCTTCAGGTTTGGAATGATTTAATTCTGAATTGAGGTCATTAAATGCTTTTTGTGCTTTCTCAAAAAACAAATCAATCCTGTCATAAATGAGCCCCGGATTTTTTAAAAAAACAACAGTATCCTTGCTAATGTATTGCAGAAAACTTTCGCGACTTTCATTTAGGTGTTTTTTTTCTACATTAGGAATAATCCGAATTCGTTTAACCTTGTCTGTAGATAATTGGGTTTCCACATCAAAAGTGCGGATACTCTCTACTTCATCTCCAAAGAATTCAATTCTGTAGGGTTCATCATGCGAGAAGGAAAAGACATCCATAATTCCACCCCGCAATGAGAATTCACCTGGCTCGGTTACAAAATCTACCCGTTTAAAGTGATATTCAAAAAGCACTTCGTTTAGAAAATCAAGGGAGAGTTTATCTGAGGTGCTAATTTTCAGTGTGTTTTTGGTAAGCTCTTTTCTGGTAACCACTTTTTCAAAAAGTGCGTCGGGGTAGGTAATTATTATCGGAGGTTTTTTTCGTGAATTTATTCGGTTTAACACTTCTGCCCTTAGCAGAACATTTGAATTGTCAGTTTCTTCAATTTGGTAGGGTCTTCTATAACTACCCGGATAAAATAGCACATCATTTTCACCAATAAGTTGTTCCAGGTCATTCAGGATATAAGCGGCTTCTTCTTTATCATTTAAAATAAGCAGTAATGGGCGATCCGTTTTTTGGAATATCGCCGATGTTACAAAGGAAAAAGACGAACCACTAAGTCCTTCGAGGGTGACATTTGATCCGTTTTGGGTAATGAAATCCTGCAGTTTCCTTAATTGAGGAGACTGTGCATACAGTTGCTGCAAAGAAGATTTGGTCAACCGTTAAATTTTGTGCAAATATAAATGCTGAAAGCTTGGTACGCCAGTGTTTGGATTAAATTTTTATGACATCATCATCAGCAATAGCATAAACTTCGTCATTCTCTTTTTTCTTCAGGGTATGAGATCCTGTAAATTTCCCGAAAGCAGGAAGGATTAATTGATTTTGGCTTTTAAAAAAGCAAGGAAGGCGCAACGATTGTTTTCCTTTTCCATTAAGTTTGATAGCAGGATGGATGTGTCCTGAAAAATTAAAATAACCCTCCCGGTGCTCAGGATGATGCGTAAGCAAAAAATTTTCTGAAGCTAATTCAGATACGACCTCAATCCCAATGCGCTGATATCTCAGGGGTGAGATTATATCGTGATTTCCCCTGACTAAAATAAATTTTAGCTCAGATTTATTAATCCATTTCTCGAAGAGGTCCCATTCCTTGTTTAATGAAGAATGGAACAAATCTCCTAAAAAACAGACTGCTCTTGGCGCAAAAAAAGCGATCGTTGAATCCATTAATTCAAAATTTTTATAAATGGCACTTTGGGGTACGGCTGCGCCGAATTTTCTAAAATGGGAGATCTTACCCAAATGAACATCACTTATGAGAAGGGTGGCCTGTTCCTTCCAAAAAAGGGTGCCACTTGGATGAAGCACGAAATTCTGATCTTGAATTTGAATGGTTTGAGTCATCTTTTTCAAAGATAGATAATGAAAGTCTTAGTCAAAAGGTGGAGGCTAATTCCTTATGTCATTTTCATTTAGTTTTCTTCAGAATGGCAGTCATCCTTTTTATGCGGTCTGCCAACTTTTCACTGGATAGTTTTTCTCTTAATCTGTCGGTAATTAATGGGAAAGAGAAAGGAGTAGGGCTAGTGCAAGGTCTCCAAACGATATCTTGACCGGCGATGCGTTCAAGCGCAATTCGTAAGCGACCTTCTTCCAACTGATGTTCAAAAGTTTCTCGGAATGCCTGCTGAAACAAAAGGTTATCTGACTCATAATCTCTGAAGACATCAAATAAAAGCTGTGAATTGCTCTGTAAATGCTTCATTTTGATCCCTTTTTTTGGGTATCCGGTGAACACCATTCCACTAATTACCGCAATATCCCGGAATTTACGACGCGCCATTTCAGTTGAATTCAGGCTTTTTTGAAGATCATCAAACAAGTACGAAGCTGTAAATAGGTCGTTATCAAGAACCTGTTGCATATCAACTTCTTTATCTGACAGCAGTTCAAAACCATAGTCGTTAAAGGCCAGAGAAAAAGTAATAGGGGTTAAAAGACTAATTCGGTAACTCAATAAACTACCCATGGCTTCATGAACAAACCGGCCTTCAAAAGGATAAAAAATATGGTGATATCCTTCCTGAGACTGAAAGGTTTCTATTAGAAATTCATTGGGCTTTGGGACAATACTTTCCAATTGTTGCCTGGCAAAAATGGTTTTCAATGCCCTAATCTCCCGGGACTGTTTTTTTTCGTCTAACTGTACCGAGTAAAGCTCTTCCCGCAACAATGCCGACATTTGTGCAGATAGGGTTAGTCGGCCACCCATCCACGCAGGTACCTTAGCAGATTTTTTGGATGAATTTCGTACATGAGCCTGCATTTCTTTTATCCGGATAAATTCCAGGTTTCTTCCCGCGAATGTAAATACGTCGCCCTGTTTTAATTTGGAAATGAAGTATTCTTCAATGGTACCGATATAGCCCCCTTTTTGATAACGAACAGTAATATTTGCATCACCAACAATGGTGCCTATCTGAAATCTATGGCGCATGGCTACGCCACGATTAGTTACTTTAAATTTGCCATTATCATTTACCTCAACTTTCTTGTATTCATCATAAGATTGTAAACTTTGGCTACCCAGTACAATAAAGTTCAAAAGCCATTGCCATTCATCATATGTTATACTTTGATAGCAAAAGGTTTGCTTAACCTCCTGAAAAATTTCATCGGGAAAAAAACCATTTGAAATTGCCAGGGTGATTAAATATTGAACCAATACATCAAAACTATTTAGATAGGGGATTCTGTCTTCAACCGCTTTCTTTTTTGCCGCATGTTTCAGGGCGGAAGCTTCTATGAGCTCAATAGCATGGGTAGGAAGAAAATAAATAATACTTTCTTCTCCCGGCCTGTGGCCACTTCTTCCGGCCCTTTGCATAAACCGGGCAACCCCTTTTGGTCCCCCAATTTGAACGACAGTTTCAACGGGTGCGAAATCAACACCAAGATCCAGGCTGGATGTACACACTACAGCTTTTAAGCTTTCATTTCTTATGGCTTGTTCCACCCATTGCCGTGTTTCCTTATTTATGCTTCCGTGGTGCATAGCAATTTCTCCTGCAAATTCCGGATATTTTTCCAGGATTTTTTGAAACCATATTTCACACTGACTTCTGGTATTGGTAAATAGCAATGTTGTCCTGCTCTTTTTTATAATAGGGATGACCTCATCAAGCAAGCGCAATCCCAAATGGCCACGCCATGGAAAAGTTTCCATCTCTTTGGGAATAATGCTTTTTACCGTGATCTTTTTTTTGAGATTGGCCCGTACTAGCACAGAATTTTGATGCGCATTGGATTCCGGTCCCAGCAATACTGCCCGAGCCTGCTCAAGATTCCCGATGGTAGCTGAAATACCCCAAATTCGAATATTTTTTGCAATGCCTTTTAGTCGTGAAAGCCCAAGTTCTGTCTGTACCCCCCGTTTGGTGCCAAGCAGTTCGTGCCATTCATCAACGACAATTGCCGAGCAGTCCTTAAAAATGGTATCATATCCTTTTGTAGCCAAAAGTAATTGGAGACTTTCAGGGGTAGTGATAAGCAGGTCGGGCATCATCTTGCGTTGCCGGGCTCTTTCCTTTGTAGGCGTGTCACCAGAGCGGATACCTACAGATAATTGTGTATCCAGATCTTGTGTTACTCTTTCAGCAGATTGCTTAATTTCCTGCGATAGGGCTCTTAAAGGCGTAATCCAAATGGCTTTAAGACCTTTTTTGTGATTCGTCTTATAATCAGGATTATTTTTTATATAGTTTAGGACGATGGGAAACCAGAGCGCATAAGTCTTTCCACTTCCGGTAGGCGCATTTAGAAGGCCGTGTTTTCCCGCTAAAAAGGCCGTCCAGGTTTTAATTTGAAAAGGGTGAGGTTTCCAATCTTGTTGCCTGAACCATTCTTCTGCCAGATTATAAAGTCTTTTTTCTGTCATGCTTTCTTTTCCGGCTTTTGATTCTATCGGATATAGTTTTGGATGCCCTGTCCTTTTTAGAGGCATGTTCCTTTCCATTTTTAGTATAGAATTTATCACATATGGTATGCCTGCGGATGGATTGTGAATTTACAAATTTCTCATTGAAACTTGATGTGAATAATGTATCCTGATTTGAAGGGATTTATTAAATATTTTGAATGTTAATTCAAATTATGACCTTTAAAAAAGTATCTTTGCTGCCTAAATTACTACAGTTTTATGCCTATTATAGATTTATATTACCATAGTGAGCATCGGCGGAATTTAGCACATTTTGCATCCTTAGCATCCCTGGCCGCCGTTGATGGAGAAGTTAATCCCAAAGAAAAGGTTCTATTAGATAATTTTGCCCGTAAACTTGGCATCACCAAAGGAGAGTATAAGGAGGTAATGAAGAAATCCAATAAGTATCCCATTACTCCTTCGAATAGTTTAAAGGAACGACTAGAAAGATTATACGACCTTTTTAGGTTATTATATGTGGATCACGAGGTGGAAAATGTGGAAATGGCTTTATTAAAAAGTTATGCCATCGGATTAGGATTTCCCACAAAAAAAGCTAACGAAATTATAGAAAAGTCTGTGGCCATATTCAGTGGCAGGATTAATTTTGATGACTATCTTTATATTCTAAAGCACTAGCATAGCTTACAAAATAAAAAGGTAAGTATCACTGGGTTTCCAGTTCTCTTTGTCTGGCCATAAATTCTTCGGCTTTTTCTACCATTTTTGTACTTCCACAAATGAAAGGAACACGTTCATGAAGTTCTTTTGGTTGTATTTCCATTATTCTGTTAAAACCATCACTGGCGCGTCCATTTGCCTGTTCTGCAATAAACGCCATGGGATTGCACTCATAAAGCAGACGTAATTTACCTTTAGAAGCCATACTGCTCTTAGGGTATAGATAAATCCCTCCTTTTATCATATTCCTGTGAAAATCTGATACTAAAGAACCGATATACCTTGAGGTGTATGGTCTGTCACCTTCTTCGAGTTGACAATATTTAATATAATCTTTTACGCCCTGAGGGAAATGAATATAGTTACCTTCATTTACCGAATAAATTTTTCCGGTTTCGGGATACTTCATATCGGGGTGGGAAAGATAGAATGTTCCAATTGCCGGATTTAAGGTAAATCCGTTTACCCCGTGTCCTGTAGTATAAACCAGCATAGTTGAGGTGCCGTAAACTATATAACCGGCAGCCACTTGATTAATTCCTGGCTGTAAAAAATCCTCGAGCTTAACAGGAGTACCAACCGGAGTAACTCTCCTGTAAATGGAAAAAATAGTCCCTACAGAAACATTTACGTCTATATTGGAAGAACCATCCATTGGATCAATTAAGACAACATATTTATTCTGATGTAGTTCATCATGACTATTTATGGTAATAAAATCGTCTTCTTCCTCCGAAGCGATACCGCAAACGATTTCCCTGTTTTTTAGGGTTTGTATAAATATTTCATTCGCCATCACATCCAGTTTTTGCTGATCTTCACCCTGGATATTTGTATCCCCTGCTGCGCCGAGGATATCCACAAGCCCTGCCTTATTCACCTCGTGGTTTACTACCTTACAGGCTAAACGAATTGCGTTTATCAGTCTGGAAAATTCCCCTGAAGAGTATTGAAATGAAGCCTGATTTTCAATGACAAATTCACCAAGCGTTTTATATTTTTTATCCATAAAAAAAGGTTGTTGATATGAGTACAAATATCGGTTATTTTGTTAAACTATATCGTTTTCGGAAGCTCTAAGTTTTTTAAGTTTATAACTTTGTGTTTTATTTGCAACAATTATGAAACATCATATTAGAGAGGCTGTGGCAGCGGATATGCCTGCGGTATTACAACTTATAAAAGAACTGGCCATTTTTGAGAAAGAAGAAAATGCCGTTGAGACCACTGCGGAAGATTTGGTGCGCGATGGTTTTGGAAGCCATAAATTATTTCATTGTTTTGTAGGCACTACAAATGGCTCTATCGTGGGCATGGCCTTTTTATATCCACGCTATTCAACCTGGAAGGGACCTATACTGCACTTGGAAGATTTAATTGTGGCTGAGGCATTCAGGGGGAGTGGACTTGGTACCGCTCTTTTAGATGAGGTTGTAAAATACGGATCAAAATTGGGCGTTAAACGTATATCATGGGAAGTCTTGGATTGGAATGATCCGGTTAGATGATAAGGGTATTCAGCAATATTTAAGGAATATATGAGGGTATTTAAGTTTGGAGGAGCCTCGGTTAAGGATGCCGATGGGGTAAAGAATTTGGTCAATGTTCTGGAGGAAACGGGTCATAATAATACTTTCTTGGTTGTTTCTGCAATGGGAAAAATAACGAACGCCATGGAAGCTGTCTTAGAAGCATATTTTGATGACAAGCAGGCGGTAACGACGGCTTTAAATGAAGTTATTTTATATCATCAAACCATAATGGAAGCCTTATTTGAAAATAAGGATCATGAAGTTTATGATAAGGTGAATATGCTTTTTGAGGAGGTCAGGGGCTTTTTAGCATGGAATAAATCTCCAAAATATAGCTTTGTTTATGACCAGGTTGTCGGATACGGCGAATTGATTTCAACTAGCATAGTCAGTACATATTTGAATAAAGTTGGGATTAAAAATGAGTGGCTGGATATACGCAATCTGATCAAAACAGATGATAACTATAGAGATGGCAGGGTAAATTGGGAAAGAACACAACAACTGATTGCAGAGGGGGTAGAAAAGAATAAATTATACGTTACCCAGGGATTTTTGGCAAGTGACGATAATAATTTTACAACAACGCTTGGCAGAGAAGGTTCTGATTATACAGCTGCTATTTTGGCCTACTGCCTAAATGCAAATTCTGTTACTATTTGGAAAGATGTTCCGGGGGTGCTAAATGCAGATCCGAGATATTTTGAAGAGACAAGTCTATTGAACAAAATATCCTATCGCGAGGCTATAGAACTGGCTTTTTACGGGGCTTCGGTAATTCATCCGAAGACCTTACAGCCTCTTCAGAGAAAAGAAATACCACTTCATGTAAAATCGTTTTTGAACCCAAAGGATGCGGGAACTACCGTTAGTAAAGGAATAGGTATTGAACCGGAAATACCGTGTTTTATTGTTAAGAAGAATCAGGTGTTAATGAAACTCTCATCCCTGGATTTTTCATTTATTGTAGAGGATAGTATTGGTGACCTCTTTAAATTGTTACATGATTATAAAATGAAGGTAGAACTTATTCAAAATTCTGCTATCAGCTTTTCCGTATGTGTGGATAATAAGTATAACAGGCTTACTGATCTATTGGATAAGTTGTCGGGCAAGTTTAAGGTAGTCTGTGAAGAAGACGTTTCTTTGTATACTATCCGCCATTTTAATAAAGATGCTATAAAATCATTGCAAAATGGAAGGGATGTTCTTTTAGAACAGCGAGGTAAGCAAACTTTGCAATTGGTAGTAAAGGAGTAAACAAAAAGGTATTTTTTTCCTATGTTAAAATTCGGGTCCTCTCCTTGTGATTTTCCTATATTTACTTATACATAGATACAAAGACAATGGGTTTAGTCACCGTAAAGGAAGTTGCCAAAGCAATAAATCTACAACGTTATGGTTTATTTGGAACCTTCATGGGATGGATCCTGGTAAGGTTGACTAAACTATCAGATATCAATAAATTTTATAACAGGCATAAAGAATTAAACGGGCCTGAATTCCTTGATGCTATCCTTGAGCATTATGAAATTGACTTTGAAATTCCCGATGAAGATTTTAAAAGGCTTCCAAAGGAAGGACCCTATATTACTATTAGCAATCATCCCCTGGGAGGTATTGATGGGGTTTTATTGCTGAAGTTGATGCTGAAAAAGAGACCTGATTTCAAGATTATTGCCAATTTTTTACTTCATAGAGTGGAACCCCTGGCACCCTATATTATGCCGGTGAATCCCTTTGAAAATCATAAGGAAGTCCAAAGTAGTATTGCCGGTTTCAAAAGCGCTTTAAGTCACTTAAGGGATGGACATCCACTGGGTATTTTCCCTGCAGGAGAGGTTTCTACCTACAAAGATGGGAAGCTAATAGTGGACAAACCCTGGGAAGAATCAACTTTAAAGCTTATTCGAAAGGCTGAGGTGCCTATCGTGCCTATATATTTTCATGCTAAGAACAGTAAATTATTTTATCATTTGTCTAAAATCAATGATATTTTCCGGACGGCAAAATTGCCTTCCGAGCTTACCACTCAAAGGAACAGGGCTATCAAAGTAAGAATAGGACAACCCATATCCATTAAGGCCCAAAAAGAAAATGAAAGCCTGGAGGAGTTTTCAGAACTATTGCGTAAAAAAACATACATTCTCTCTAATGCGTATGAAAAAGAACGATTAATAGACCAGATACCCACTTCGTTAAAAATACCAAAATCTCCAAGAAAGATTGCCGGTGAAATGCGGACAGAAGTAATACAGGGAGAACTAGAAAAATTAAGAGAGAAGGACTGTCGATTACTGCAAAGTAAAAACTATGAAGTATTCCTGGCTCAGGAAAAAGATATGCCTTTCATCCTTAAGGAAATTGGAAGGCAAAGAGAATTGACATTCCGGGCAATAGGTGAGGGGACCAATAATGCTATTGATCTGGATAAATTTGACTTTTATTATCACCATTTATTCTTATGGGATAACGATGAAAATAAAATAGTGGGGGCCTATAGGATGGGGATGGGTTCCGAGATTTTTCAAAAATATGGCATTGATGGGTTTTATTTGCAAGACCTGTTTGGATTTGAACCGGAGTTGTATGGAATGATGCGACAGTCTATAGAAATGGGTCGGGCATATATTATTAAGGAATATCAGCAGAAACCTATGCCTTTGTTTTTGCTTTGGAAAGGCATTGTTCATACTACCTTAAGGTACCCTGAACATAAATACTTAATAGGGGGAGTTAGTATAAGCAATCAGTTCTCAAACTTCTCAAAATCCCTTATGATTGAGTTTATGAAATCTAATTATTGGGATCCTTACGTAGCGCAATATGTTAGACCCAAAAAGGAATTTAAAGTCAAATTAAATGATGCCGACAAGGAATTTGTGTTTGATGAAACCGAAGCTGACCTTAATAAATTTGATCGATTAATTGAAGAGGTAGAACCCGGTAGTCTAAGGTTACCTGTACTCATTAAAAAATATATCAAGCAAAATGCGAAAGTTGTGGCATTTAATGTTGATCCATTATTTAATAATTCCGTGGACGGCCTGATGTATATTAAAATTGCAGATTTACCCGAAAGTACAGTAAAACCTGTTATGGAGGAATTCCAGGCTGAGCTAGAGAGAAAGCATTCCGAAAATAGCGAAACTATCTAGCTCAATTGCGTTTCTACAAATTGTTTGCAAAACTCTCGTATCTCATTTCTGGCTTTTAAAAAGGCTTCATGCTTTTCCTCTTCCGTTCCAATTACTTTGGAAGGGTCAAAAAAGTTATGGTGGATTCGCTTTGCTTCCTTTGAAGGAATATAGGGGCAATTTTCCCTGGCATGATCACAGACCGTTATAATATAATCCCATGGAACACCTTCGTATTCATCTACATTATTTGAGGTATGTTCTGAAATATCTATTTTATCCTCTTTCATTATAGCCACTGCACCGGGATTCAAACCATGCGTTTCAATTCCGGCACTATAGATTTAGGCTTTGCCATCTTGCATAGCGTTGAGATAACCATGGGCCAATTGACTTCTACAGGAGTTACCTGTAGATAACACCAAAATATTTTTCATTACAATAACTTTTTAATTTATACCAACAACCTTACTTCTTCTTTCAAATAATAAATTGTCTTTCCAAATTCCGTCCAACTCGCCAATTCTTTCACGTTTACCCATGTAACGAAATCCAACTTTCTTATGAAGTTCAATACTACCAATATTTTCCGGAAAAATCCCGGACTGCAAAGTCCAGAATCCTGCCTTTTCACTTGCGGTAATAAGTTCTTCCATGAGAAGTTTACCCAGACCAATGCCTCTTGTTGATTCTGCTACATATACACTTACCTCTGCAACACCTCCATAAACACACCTTCCGGAAACAGGGGAAAGTGCCGCCCATCCTAAAACCTTATCATCTCCCAAACCCACTAATCTGCAACTTGAGATATGATTTCTATTCCACTGCTCATAGGATGGAATTTCCGTTTCAAATGTAGCAAAACCAGTATCAATACCCTGCTGATATATTTGAGCAACCATTGGCCAATGGTGCTCGGACATTTCTCTAATTGAAAAATTGGTGTTGTTTATACTATTTGTGGACATCCGATCTGTATTACCACATAACTAACAGCAGCCTCCGCCCGGGGAACAGCAGGCATCTTCTTCTGAAGTAATTTCAACAGGAATACCGCATTCTTCCTTTGCCTTGCAATCGGTTTTTTCCACGGCTAATTTAATAACAAGTCGGTCTTCGGATGTATCGTACCCATCTATAAATAACTGCGCGGTATGGAAATCCTTGTTGCCATATTCTATTTTAAGCTCAGCTTCCATTTCCATCGGTTTTATTCCATTCACCCTATTTAAAATTTGAAATGCTTTGGAAACCGTCATATACTGTGTCTTGCCAATTTCTGCAGGACTTTCCCAGAGCTGGACAATGGTTTCCTTCCAAAAATCTGTTCCTCCACCGCAATCCACAGAGTCGATCATGATATTTTTTACTTCAGTCAGATGGTAATTGGCACTTACCAACACCCCATTATTGTAGTCAAATACTAGTTCTTTATTTCCGTTATCCCTTAGAAGAGAAAATAATTCTTTTGTTTTCATTATTTTGTTATTAGCAACAATTTATTGTTGTTTTATTAAAGAATTCATTTATTAGTGCCCGTATTTCCTGCCATTTTTTATGGTTTATGCAGTAGCATGTGCTTTTTCCGCTTATTTCCCCCTCAATTAAATCGATGCTTTTGAGTTCTTTTAAATGCTGTGAAATAGTGGGTTGGGCAAGCCCTATTTCTTCAACTATATCATTACAAATACAGTTATTCTGACTGCCTATATATTGTAGGATGGCAATCCTTGCCGGATTGGACAAAACTTTTAAAATAACAGCCAGTTCATTTTGTTCAGCAGTAAATATTTGTGTTTTGGTCGTTCCCATTACATATTTATATATTGCAATATTACGATAATACTTAAAACAAAAAAAGCCGGATCACAATAAACCCGACTTTTAAATTTTAGAACCAGGGTTTTTTACCCACCTGGTAGGTATTGTAGAATTCTTCATCAGATTTGGTAAGGTAAATAATTCCTTCTATCAATCCTATCAAACCGCTAATCCATACCATAAATACACCTATAACAACACAGCTAAGTATGAAACCTATAATGGTTATTCCCAATAGAACAAAACCTTCTTTCTGATACCCTAATATAAACTTATGAACCCCAAAAGTACCTAATACTATTGCCAATATACCGGCCAATATTTTTTTGTTTTCAGCTTCGGTTACTCCTTTCATGCCCTCTGAAAATTCTTCTGCTGTTTTTTTGGCTTCCTCCTTAAATTCATGAGCAGCTTCTTTCGTATCGTCAGCAAATTCTTTAGCAGATTCTTTAGTTTCTTCAGCAAATTCTTTTGCCTTCTCTTTAGCTTCTTTAGCGGATGCTTTGGCCTTGTCTTTTGCTTTGTCAATTGCTCCTTCGGCTTTCTCTTTCGCTTCCCTGGCCTTCTCTTTCGCTTTATCTATTGCTCCCTCTACTTTCTCTTTTGCTTCCTTGGAAGATTCCTTAGCTTCTTCAGTTAATTTTTGGGCCTTCTCTTTTGCTTCTTTAGCAGATTCTTTGGCTTTATCTTTAGCCTTATCAAAAGCATCCTCGGCTTTATCTTTGGGGTCTTTATTATCTTCTGACATGATTATCCTGTGTTGATTAATGCGTTCTTAAATGTACTGATTATTTAGGTATCAAAGAAATGCTTTATCAACTGGTTCCCAAAGCTCTAGCTTATTGCCTTCCGGATCCAGGATCCATCCAAATTTCCCATACTCATATTCCTCAATTTCTCCAATAACTGTTACACCTTCCTCCTTTAAAACGGATAATAATTCTGCGAGATTTGCCACCCGAAAATTCATCATAAATTCTTTTTTGCTGGGCTTAAAATAGGCGGTATCCTCTTTAAAAGGACTCCATTGCGTTGAACAATCATTACCTTCCTTGTCCTTCCACCAGAAGGTACATCCGTATTGGTCAGTATTTAGCCCTAAATGATTTTTGTACCAGTCTTTTATTTTATCAGGATCTTTGGTTTTAAAGAAAAAACCACCTAATCCGGTAACTCTTTTTTTCATGATTAATCCATTATTTTTTCCACGCTTGTTCGTAAATAGATATCCATTGTTCAACAGACATCTTTGATGCTAATTCGCCTATTAAGGAATAGGGAATATGTTTGGAATTTTTAAAACGGATACAGCTTTTACCCATATCTAATTTGGTTTTTACATGTTTGGGATACTCAGAAACAAACCAGTCCAACAAAGCTTTATTACTATAAATGCCCATATGGTAAAGTGCTATGAAGTTTTTTTGCGAAGCAATATTTATAAATGGCAATGGAAGTTCCGGATTTACATGATACCCTGCCGGATACAGGGAATGGGGTACTACATAGCCTATCATGCCATAACTCATTTCTTCTTCAAATCCTTCAGGTAAGTTTCCTAAGATTGTTTCCCTTAACTTCAATATAGGTTGTTTTCGATCCTCAGGGAGTTCAGAAATATATTCCGCCGGACTTTTGGCTTTTGATTGCATGTTAGTTTTATTTATGTTGTAGTAGCATTAAATTGGACCTTAGGCACCAAATTTAAATTCCATGTTTTTCATGCTCTGGGATTTTTGTGTTGGTTCAAAACTAAAGAGCAGGAGGGGGAGGCATTTTATACTAAAGTACTAAATTGCTTCTTTTATAGGTTAGGATTTTTTCCTTTTTTTACCATTTTTATCGTCCTTTAGAATCATTTTTTGTACCCCTTTCCCGGGAACAATCCTAATGCAACCATCAATCAATCCATTCACAATATAATTTACCGGGGATCGATATACATTTCTTTTCGATTGATATAAAGCCACAAGATAGTTCTTTTGATCAGGCAAATTATTCGTCCGGATAGCTGTGTTTGCAATTGCAGAAAGAAATCCCATATTTTTAGATTTGTCTTCACTCTTTTCGTTGAGCAATTTTACCTGTAAGTTACTGTAATCAAATACCAGTTTGTTTTGAGACTGCAACGGACCGGCGTTCATTTGAAACTGAATACCGTTCATCTGTCCGGAAACCATTTCAACACCTGCCAGGGGTTTTAAAGTAGGGTTTAATTCGGTTATACTTAAGGCTCCGACACCTATATCTAATGTAAATGTTTCTTTATCATATGGAACAATTAGTTCAACATCAACAGGAGCTTTACCTTTAAGGCTGGCACTAATTTTTGCTTCTAAATGACCTCTTGTCAACTGTTCTTCAGGCATGTTGGTGACCCCCGTAATGTCTCCACTGATTTCCTGAATTTTTAGAGATCCTGATTCACTTTTTTTAACGCCCAGTTCACCATAGGTTACCGAAGAATTCGAAATTTGAACAGAGTCAATTAGCATTGCCACAGGGATTGCATTGATAATTCCCTGAAACATGGGTTTAACTACATCCGGGGGTCTGGGGATATTCTTATTTCGTTGCAATTTAATGTCCAATTCGTCTATAGAAATTTTTTGGGCTTCAATATCTAATTGAGTGTAGAATTCGCTGGATGGTTGAAGCTGATGAATACCAATTTCTTTTACATTTAATTCAATGATATCGTTTTGTACACCGGTGAGCTTACTGACTTCAACCCAATCTATTGAATAACCAATGGAAATATCATTCAGCAAAATTTCCTTTTCCATCAGCTTATATTGAAAATGACCCATACTAATATCAGTATAGTCGTTTGGTTTAAATGTGATACCATCCAGATCTACATTTAAATCTTTCATTTCAAATGGTATCAGATGCTTGAATTTTAAAGAGTCGGTTTCTATTCCGGTTGCAAGGATATTAATTTGCTTTACCTGGCCTTTTACACCTTGCGAGACAGGATCCCTTAGGATAACTGAACCATTTTGAATACTGAAACGCTTAAGGTCTGCCCGAGATAAAATATCACCGAACATTAGCTGTAACCCTTGGCCACTGGTAGTTTTAGTCGTGTCTGCGCTGAGTGTTACCTCAAAAAATGGTTTTTCAAAAGCAATCTCATTTAAATTCAACTTTTTTCCAAATAAGAATTCCCTCCATACTATCCCATTTATGGTAGCGTAATCTACATATCCGGTAATTGTCGTTCCTTTTCCCGGGTTTAAAGGTTCAATGCTGACTTCGTCCAAGGTAAACCCTTTAAAAAAGGTGTCTAAATCCAAATCAGAATAAGTTATGTTGTAGGCTCTGTCAGGGTTTGAATTTAATCTAGCCTGAAATTTAGATTCAATCCTCCACTCAAAACCTTTCAGCATTATAAATAATATCCCCAGGACAATAAGAATCCAAATGATAATCTTTTTCATTATTGTGTATTCTTTTAGACTCTATTTTAACAAAACCTGGACCTTATTTTGTCTGCAATGGTCTGGGCTAATTTCTGCTTACTTTCTTTGGTCCATCCGGCAACATGTGGAGAAAGAATAACATTGTCGGCCTCCATTAGAAATTTAAAGGCCTGCGGAAGATCGGACTTCGTAAACATGTCTTCAAAAGAAGTTTTTTCATATTCCAATACGTCCAATCCGGCACCTAATATTTTACCAGATTTTAGAGCGGAAACCAAATCTTCCGTATCAACGCATTTTCCTCTTGCCGTATTTAACAACCAAAAAGGTTTTTGAAACTTATTTATAAATTCGGTATTAATCATTCCAAGGGTTTCCGGTGTTTGAGGTACGTGCAGGCTTATTACGTCTGAGCGTTGTTCCAATTCCATGATTCCAACCTGTCTTGCATTTTCATCAAATACACCCCCGATAATATCATAGCAAATTACTTCAACATCAAAACCGCTGAGTTTTTTAGCAAAGGCTTTTCCGGTATTGCCATAACCGATGATACCAACAGTTTTACCATCAAGTTCTGCTCCCCGGTTGCCTTCCCTGTCCCAGATACCATTCTTTACTTCCTTGTTTGCTTTGGTCAGCTTATTAAATAGGGCCAATAATAATCCGAGGGCATGTTCGCCAACGGCATTGCGATTTCCTTCAGGGGCAGCGGCCAGAAAAACCCCTTTATCATAAGCATAATCGACATCTATATTTTCCAAACCGGACCCAAGTCTCCCTATGAATTTCAGGTTTTGGGCCTTGTCCAAAAATGATTGGTCAATAGTAAATCTACTTCGGATAATTAGTCCGTCATAGAGGTGAATTGTTTTTTCAACTTCAGATTTGGATGCTGTATATTCTTCAACATTCTCAAAACCCAGTTTGGTGAATTCCTCTATAAGCAAAGGATGGTTAATGTCTACATGGAGGATTTTCATGCTATTTAAATTTTAGGATATTCAGTTATTGTCCTTGTGTGCCGTACCTTACCGGTATGGGCCGTTGTCAATTTTTCAAAGAGCATTAAATGTACTACTTCATTGTTTTTTGTAGATGGATTGTGTTCTACCCCTTTCGGGACAACTATAATTTCACCTTCTTTCACAACTTCCGTCCGGTCTCTGAATTGCATATATAAAGTACCCTTTAAAACCTGAAATAGTTCATCCTCATTATCGTGGGAATGCCATACAAACTCTCCCTGAATCTTCGCCAGAATTACCTGCATATCATCTACCTGGGCTATTTGATGCGGGTGCCATGTTTTACTGAAGGCGTCATATTTCTTTTTTAAATTTATAGCTTTCATTTTTATTAACTTAAGTCTAACTTATTGTAGAACATATTTTACTCCTTTTTTGTTTCAGGCTGATTTTTTACGTCAAATTCAAAAATATCATTTCGGGCATAATGACCAATTACATCAAAATCGAGTTTGTTACGCTTTACTTCTTCAAGATCTATTTCAGCAACTAGGACCCCGGCTTTGTCATACAATGGGCCTGCTATAATTTTACCGTTTGGGGCCACCAATAGGCTGCCTCCGCGGCACATTGTTTCAGGTTCATTCCGTACCAATGCCTGGTACCTTTCAGGGTACATGGATTTGGTAAAATACTGATTGCAAGCAAGAACATAGCATCTGCCTTCCAGAGCGATATGTTGCATAGAAGAGGTCCATTCATCCCTGGCATCTGCTGTAGGAGCTATATAAATCTCAACGCCTTTCGTATACATTGCCATTCTAGCCAGCGGCATATAATTTTCCCAACAAATAAGGCCGCCTAACTTCCCTATCTTGGATTGATAAGTAGTTAATGCTTCACCTGAAGCCTCCGCCCAGACAATTCTTTCTGTCCCGGTAGGTTTAATTTTCCGATGCGTGCCAAGTAACCCTGCAGTTGGTGATATATAGAGCATTGAACAATATAAACTACCACTAATATCGTCCTTTTCAGTTACTCCTATAACCAGGTAGATCTTATTTTTTTTGGAAATGTCTTCGAGGCGTTTAAGATCTTTACTTTTCACATTTAGGCTGTTTTCATAGTATTCAGCATAAAGTTTACGCCCTTTTTCAGATCTGCTTCCTATGGTTGCGCCGAAGGTAAACCCTCTTGGGTACCCCGGAATAAAGGACTCCGGAAAAACCAACAAATCACATCCCTCTGCTGCATATGCCTTGGTAAGCCTTTCAATTTTAGAAATGGTTTCTTTTTTATTGAAAAAAACAGGGCTTTCCTGGACTAAACCTACTTTGATTGTCATAGACTGAAATTCTTAGAGGGAATTTGTTTTAGATATCGGAGACTCTAAGGTATCTAAATTTAATAAAAGTGAAGTCTAAATTCCCAAAATAACTTTGGCTATCCAGAAATAAATCAAGATCCCGAAAATATCATTACTCGTAGTAATGAAAGGACCGGTTGCAATTGCAGGATCTATGCCTTGTTTGTCTAAAAACAAGGGAATAAATGTTCCGACGATTCCGGCAACGATGATTACGACAACCAGGGAAATTGAAATTGCCAGTGCGGTAGGAAAATCGCCTTGCCAGAACCAGGTAAAAAATAAAAGAACTATTCCAAGGATTATACCATTGAGTGTAGCCAGGAACATTTCTTTAACAAGACGATTCCCAATGCTTCCTTTGAGGTCATCATTAGCAAGCCCCTGCACTACTATTGCACTTGATTGTACCCCAACATTACCTGCCATTGCCGCAATTAAAGGTGTAAAAAAGAATAAGATGGCATGATTGCTTATCATTTCTTCAAATCCACCCATAATGGCAGCGGCCCCAATACCCCCTAAAAGGCCTAAAAACAACCAGGGTAAACGAGCTCTTGTTAACTCCCATATACTATCATCGGCCTCAACATCCTGGGAGATACCTGCAGCCAATTGGTAATCTTTCTCAGCTTCTTCCTTTATAACATCAACGATATCATCGATAGTAATCCTGCCTACCAAACGACCAATCTCATCCACTACGGGAATGGCTTCCAGGTCGTATTTGGACATAATTTTGGCCACTTCTTCGGGTTCTTCATTTACGGAGACCCGATCCACTTTTGGAATATAAACCTCCTTAATGGGAGATTTTGTGGAGGTTGTCAGCAAATCTTTAAGCGAGAGTCTTCCAATGAGTTTGTCATCGTCGTCCACTACATAAATAGAGTGTACCCTTGTCACATTTTCGGCCTGGGCACGCATTTCTTTAACGCAGGTAAGTACGTTCCAATTTTCATTTACTTTTACCAACTCCTTGGCCATAAGACCACCTGCGGAATTTTCATCATATCGTAAAAGGTCTACAATAGCCTTGGCATGGTCCCGGTCCTCAATCTCCGAAATTACTTCTTCAACAATTTCTTCCGGGAGTTCCCCCACAATATCTGCTGCATCATCGGTATCCAGTTCTTCTAATTCTTCTGCGATTTCCTTGGAAGACAATCTGTTGAGAATGGCTTCCCGAACGTCGTCATCCAATTCAATCAGTACGTCGGAGGTTGTATCACTATCCAGAAGTTTGATAATATAGGTAGCGGATTCTTCGCTGAGATCATTGGCTATTTCTGCAATATCAGCGTAGTGAAGATCTTCCAATAAAGACTTTAAATCGGAGTCCTTTCTGGCTTCTATAAGCAGTTCAATTTCCGCTAGTAGCTCATCTGTGAGTTTAAATGGAGTCATCACCTATCTTCTTGGTCAGCGATATAAATTGGGCAACACCCAATTCTTCGGGACGCCGGTCAAAGATAGCATCTTCTTTTAGATTATCAGATAGGTTAAATATTTTTAAGCTGTTTCTTAATGTTTTTCGCCGCTGGTTAAAACCTGTTTTAACTACCCTGAAAAACAGTTTTTCATCACAATCCAATATAAAACCGTCTTTTCTTATTAACCTTAACACTCCCGACTCTACTTTTGGAGGAGGATCAAAAACTTCGGGATTTACCGTAAAAAGGTATTCGGCATCATAAAATGCCTGAACTAAAACAGAAAGAATCCCATATGTTTTGTTGCCTTCTTTTGAACAAATACGCCGCGCCACTTCTTTTTGAAACATTCCTGAAAATTCAGGAACCCTGTTTCTAATCTCCAACAGCCTGAAAACAATCTGTGTAGAAATGTTGTAGGGGAAATTACCGGTTATGGCAAATGGCTCCATATTAAAGAGCGTTGACAGGTCGTATTTCAGGAAGTCGGCCTGTATTATCTCAAGGGAATTGTTTTGTTGTAGAATTTCTTTGTGTTCCAATTGGAAGCTATGGTTAAGGTAAATTATTGATTCCTCATCCAGTTCCATGGCTACGAGATTCATTGGCCGCTGCAATAAATATTTTGTAAGAACCCCTGTACCGGGCCCAATTTCGAGTACATTGCTATAGCCATTCATTGAAAGTGTATCCGCGATTTTTCTGGCAATTTCTTCATCTTTAAGAAAGTGCTGCCCAAGGTATTTTTTAGCTTTTACCGGACGCTCTGTTTGACGCGTATTTTTTTTAAAAGAATGGTGTTTTTTGCGTTTTTTGGCCATTGTCTAGTTCGATTGTGGAGCAGAACTTATGTAGGCCCATGCACTTTTGCCAGAGTTGAGGGTTACTTTGATTCTTTTATAGGCCGGGCCCTCGTATTTATCAACATCCAAAATTTCTTTATTACTACACATATAGACTCTGCCATTGACAAAATCCGTTGGAATGTCAGAATTTTGCATTACCGGATATATGCCAACTACTTTTTCATCTGATAATTTATATCCTGAAAGCGTATCACTAAAACCGGAAAGTGTTCTTGAAAAAACAGTTAACTGTATATCTTCCTGCTGCAGCGTTCCATATGTAAAAAGGTATTCAGTAGCATTAAGTCTATGTGCACTATATTCCTCGATTACAGCCAGTTCTGTCCTGAAAGCCACAAATTTATTTCCAAATAGCTTCGTTGCCTGTTCACGCATTATTTCGGCATCCTCGGCGTAATATTGATCTAGAATTTCTCTGTTTTCTGCCGTATACTGTATTGAATACGTAATGCCTCCCATTTCCTCTTCCACCAGAACTCTGGCCATTTTAGCTTTTAGGAATTTGCCTGTCTCCAAAACCTCAGGAATGTGCTTTGTGCGCATCCATTCTAACCATTTTTCGTGAACAGAATCATCTATATTAACGGTGACATTGTAGATAATCATAAATCAAGTATTATAAGTGAGTGTATCCAAAATTAGTTAATACTGTCACCGCGTAATATTCGGAAATTTTTACGTGCCTGGGGAAAGTAATAGCTGTCCTGATAATTATAAATTATTTTCTCGTAATGTTCTTTGGCTTTTTCGGGTTCATTTAAAATGTTCTTGTAGAGTTCAGCGAGCGCAAAATGAGCATCATCGGCCAGAATATCATTTCCATAAAATTCAACAATTTTAAGATAGTTAAATTCCGCAGCCTCATAATTCTTGATAAGAACTAAAAGTTCCCCTTGTTTTAAAAGCGCCTCATCTTCTATTTTTTCTCCTTTGTGGTTGATAAGAATATCATCGAAAACTTTGATTGCTTCATCAATGTTCTGCTGATAAGAAAGCAGATCTGCCCTTGCATATTTCTTTAATGCGGTCTGGGTTGAATCTTCCAATGAATTATCTGAAATTAAAAGGCTTAACTGCATGGCATCGTTTGCAATAAGCTGTGAAGTTGAGCTTCTTAATACCTTTAACTGCGTAAATGCCCAATCAAAATCGCCCTTGTAAAAACTGGTCTGCGCTACTTTGAATCGGGCATCCTGACCTAAAACATCATTTTTCAAACTCTTTTGAACCTGAGAAAAATTGATTAATGCTTCGTTGAATTTCTGATTAAAAACAAGGATATCTCCAAGAGCAAGTTTTATATAAGCCTGGCTAAAGCGTTCCAGTGGAAGTTCCAAACATCTCTTGAGCATGGTGATTGCCTCTTCTGGCTTAGCTTTTTTAAAGGTCAGGAAATTTGCGTAGGCAATTTGTAATTGCAGGGTGTTGTTTTCATATCCGTAAACATCTATTAAAGATTCGAATTGCCTTTCTACTTCATCCAGTTGCCTTGTATTTGCATCCATCAATTTAATATCGATAAGGTTGAGGCGCGCGTTAAGTTTAATTATAGGATCATTTGAGTTCTTATCAATGTAGGTATAAATTGAAATCGCATCTTCAATAGCTTTGTCTTCCAGGGCAATATCGCCAAGAGCGATCAAACGCTGAAGTGTAAAAGCTCCAGATCTTTTATAGATGGCTTTTTCCTGATTGAAGGCACTGCTGTATTGTCTTTGTTGTACAAACAGCCAACTCAGGATTTCATTCCAAAGGATATCCGGATTTTTTTGAGCCTTTAGCAGGAGTATTTTTTTGAGCTTTAGGTTATTTGGATTCTCAGGGTCTGAGGTAATAAAATTATCAAGATTTCGAAGTACGTTTGTCTGAGTAGCCTTACCTGCAGAAATTAGTTCCAGATAGGAGTTATACATCCGCTCAATATCTCCCTGTTCCCCATAAATGCGGGCCATTTGAAAATTATAATCTAATTGCGGATTTAGCTCCATAGCCTTGGAGTAAGCCTTGAGGGCATAGTCTAACAAGGCATAGCGCTGAAATCTGAATCCTATTCCATAGCCATAATTTGGATTCTCTTCTATTTTTGAAAGTGCGATTTCATAATTCTCTTTGGCCTTTTCGGTCTGGTCCTGAAGGAGGTAATTATACCCCAATTCAATATAAATGGTAGGGTAAGGGTTACCTAATTCTATTTTCCTTAAGAGAAAAGCCTGGGCTTCCTCATACTTTTCCAATTGCTGGTAACAGGCAATTAAACCTTCGGCATAATCAGTACGCCTGGGATTTTTTTCAACCAGATTTTTATAAAAGACTTCAGCTTTCTTAAACTCACCATCATTAAAATATTGCTTCGCCAGGAAATCTTCCTGTGCAGCACAATAGGAGGTGCAGATTAAACCAATAAATAATAAGGCAAATCTCATATTGGAAATTTATCAAATTTAACCAAGCTCTTTAAAAAACACTGTCAAAGAAAGCATAATATCGCTGAATTGAACTTTTCCCCAATCAGATAGGATACCAATTTAAATTCCAGATCATGGATATTCCCGTAATGGGTTTATCTGCTAAAACCAACTATTCTATCCTGCTAAAGCCTGTGTAAGGGACCAGAATATCAGGAATGTCTATTCCATCTGCAGTTTGGTAATTTTCCAGGATGCCCGCTAAAACCCTTGGCAAAGCCAGGGAGCTGCCATTTAAGGTGTGTACCAGTTGCGTTTTATTGTTTTCATCCCGGTAGCGAAGTTTTAATCTATTTGCCTGAAACGTCTCAAAATTTGAAACGGAACTTATTTCTAACCAACGGTCCTGAGCTGTTGAAAACACTTCAAAATCATAGGTAAGGGCTGAAGTAAAACCGAGGTCGCCACCGCATAGCCGTAGTACACGGAATGGTAATTTTAATTCCCTTAATATATTTTTTACATGTTCTACCATGGCATCAAGCGCCTGGTAAGAATTATCTGGATGTTCCACCCGCACTATTTCAACTTTATCAAACTGATGCAAACGGTTGAGTCCTCTTACGTGTGCACCATAACTTCCGGCTTCGCGACGGAAACATGGGGTATAACCGGTGTAGGAAATAGGGAGACTATTCTTGTCCAGGATATTTCCTCTAAGTACATTGGTAATAGGTACTTCAGCGGTTGGTATCAGGTAGAGATCTTCTTCCGTAACATGGTACATTTGCCCTTCCTTATCCGGGAGTTGCCCTGTCCCGTATCCTGAGGTCTCATTCACCAAAAGGGGTACCTGCATTTCGATATAACCTGCCTCGGTGTTTTTATCCAAAAAATAGGAAATTAAAGCACGTTGCAGTCGGGCACCTTTACCTTTATAAACCGGAAACCCGGCACCGGTGATTTTAGCACCCAGTTCAAAATCTATAATATCATATTTTTTAGCCAACTCCCAATGTGGTTTAGCCTCTTCTCCTAATTCTGGGATGTTCCCTTCTCTGAATACTTCTTCATTATCCTCTTCATCACTTCCCGCCGGAACAGATTCATGCGGGACATTTGGAATTTGATAAAGTGCTTCCTCCAAGTCAGCTGCAATGGTATTCAGCTTTTCGGTAAGTCTTTTAGATTCTTCTTTTAGCTGTGCGGTTTTTTGTTTTATCTGGTTTGCTTCCTCAGTTTTTCCACTTTTGTAAAGCATGCCTATCTCTTTGGAAAGCTTATTTCCTTCTGCCAGGGTGTTATCTAAATCTGTTTGCAGGGATCGCCTTTTTTCATCAAGGCTGAGGACCTTGTCCATATGAATTTCCGCATCAAAATTCCGCTTTTTTAAAGCTTGGATAATCTGATCCTTATTTGTTCGTAAAGCTTGTAACTGCAACATGTTTAGCTGATTTAAGGCGTAAATTTAGGGTTAATTGATTAATGTATCAATTTGAAGCGTCAACAATTTTTTAATAGTTTGATATTTCATTATCTCGGCTATACCAGCACTTAATTATTAATTTGCCTGGAGTTTAGTTTTTGTTTCCTCAGAGGGCAAGATCCAGTTATGATGCCTGAGATGATACCAGCGTTCTGCTGCGAGATCTACCTCAGGATCTATAAAAGGTCTTAGTTTGTCATTATTTATTCGTACCCTGGAATTTACATATACCGAAATACTTGAACCATCTTCAGAATAGATTTTTTTAAGCCGTTGTGCAAACTGCCAAATGAAATCGGGATATGCAGCAACCCTTCCTTTTTGTTTTTTAGTAAGGTACTCATTGAGATTTACATTAATGATTTGACCGGTATCATTATTTACTACTTTAAAACTGATTACACCGGACCTGGTCCTCAGCATCATCCTCCAGCTTAATCTATGCCCCTCCTCGGTCCATAGAACATCATCTTTAAAAAAATGATGTCGTATGGGTAGAATTAGTTGTATTGCAAAGTAAATTCCAAATCCAGCTAAAATAAGGTTTCGGTTATCAGGGATAATGATTTCAGAAGATTCGGGTATGGGTTTATTTTTAAAGAAAATACGCCTGATAGTTTCGGGTTTAAAAAAGAAAACGGTAAAAGCAAGGGCTAAGTAGGGGAAGATCCCTATTTGAAATACGATAGAATTGAATAAGTGAAAGAAAATTGCGGCTGCAAAAGCTATCTTTCTGCTGGGTTTCCACAAAAGTGCCGGTATAATAAGTAAATCAAACAATATGCCCATTACAGAAATAAACTTATGCATCCATGATTCCTGCAACAAGTCACCTATTAACCAATAATGTGCTTTGTTTTTCATCAGGATTTCGACAAAACTAAAATCAAGCCAATCGGCATATAACTTGGCCAGGGCCGCATAGGTGTACACTATGAAAAGCTGGAAGATAACAATCCATCTAACGTAATTGTACATTCCCTCACTTTTGAGTTTAGGGTTAGCCCTGGCATCTAATGAATATGACCGGTTGGCGGGTAAAAAACACATTATCAGCGAGATGAGCACCAATAAGTAATAGTGGTTGTTGTATGATGTTTTTTGCATCAGGTAAACCGATGTCCAGAGAATTGTAAATGAAATAATACTTAAGCTGTATTTATAACCCAGAGTAATAAAAATTCCCAGGGTACCCATGATAAAAAAGTAAATATACATCCCCGGACCTGGTAAAGGCTGTAACCATTCAAATCCAATAAATGTAAAGGTGAAAGAAGGCTCAATCATAGTCCTCCGAACCCATCCTGTTAGGATAGCACCATAGGATTCAAGACTAATAAGAATACCGAAAAATATACGAAAAAGTATAAGCTGACTGTTGTCTATTCTTTTAAATAAAAAGGGATTAAGCATCTAAGCTGAAATTAAGCTAAGTGAGGTTTCTTTATCCTTAAGTAACTGCGTTTTGAGTTCCTCCAGCGAATTAAATTTGTGTTCATCGCGGATTCTTTCCAGGATATCAACCTGGATATTTTGTCCATATAAATCGTCCCTAAAATCAAAAAAGTGGATTTCAATGCTCTTTGAGGAACCATCTACAGTAGGATTGAAGCCAATGTTCATCATCCCGTAATATAACTTTTCATTTAGGATGCTTTTTACCACGTAAACCCCATTTTTAGGAATAAGTTTGTAGTCCTCTTCAATGGACAAATTAGCTGTGGGAAAGTCTAATTGTCGCCCCAGGCCTTTGCCTTTTTCTACCTTCCCGGTGAGCATGTAATGATATCCCAGGTATTTATTGGCAGTCTTCATATCGCCTTTATTCAGGGCCTTCCTAATTTTTGTAGAACTTACTGATACGTCATCAATTTCCTGCGCTGCAATTTCTTCTACTTCAAAATTTAATGTAGTCCCATAAGCGATTAGGTCCTGAATATTTGCATTCCTGTTGCGGCCAAAGCGGTGATCATACCCGATGATTATCTTCTTTGTCTTTAATTCATTTACCAAAATATCTCTTACAAATTCTATGGAAGATAGTCGTGAGAATTCAGCCGTAAAGGGATGGATAATTAAACAATCCAAGCCTATTAACTCCAAAATTTTAACTTTTTCCTGAATGGTATTCAGCAGTTTTATTTGGGTATCTTTTTGCAAAACCATCCTGGGATGAGGGAAAAAAGTAAGCACTGTAGACTGCAGACCAGATTTTTTGGCATCATTTATGAGGCGTTCTAATATTTTCCTGTGACCTATGTGAACACCATCAAAAGTACCTATGGTAATAGCAGTAGATTGCTTTTTATCGTAATTGGAAATGCTTTGAACTGTGACCACACAAATAAAATAATAAAAAGGCTTATTTTTAAAGTTTTAAAAATCCCTTGATGTTAACAAAACTACGTCTTGTTTTATCAATTACCATAATTTTTCTTTCCTTTTACGGATCTGGGCAATCCAAATATTGGCAACAGGAGATATCAGCCAATGAGATTACTTCAGCCTCTATTGCAAAGAGGGATATTGCTAAGGTAAAAATATTTGAACTGGACCGGGCATATTTTGATGAAGAACTTGTTTCCATATCCCAGCCCCGGAAAAGGCCTGGAATCGTCTATTTTCCAGATGTCCAGGGGAAACTTAAGGGATTCAGGATCTCGGAGAATTCAGTCTTTGCCCCTGAATTGGCAAAAAAATACCCGGGTATAAAGTCTTATTCAGGGTATAGTCTGGATGGAAGCAAAGATCTTATTCGCTTCAGTGTTTCACATAAAGGGGTTCAGAGTATGATTGTTCACGCGGGGAGCGACAGGACAACATTCATGGAGAAAGTGTCGGAAACAGGCAGTACTTATGTGGTTTATGACCGAAGCTTAAGCGCAAAGGTGGATAACGACTTTATTTGCTACACCCAATCCATAATTGAGAAAAATTCCGATGATTTAGCTTTAAAACTGGTAGATGATCAGGTACTCAGGAAATACAGAATTGCAATATCTGCTACCGGTGAATATACAGAATTCCATGGTGGCACAGTGGTAGATGCACTAGCTGCAATTAATGCAACCCTTACAAGGGTGAATCAGGTTTTTGAAACGGATTTGGGGGTTAATTTAGAATTGATTGGGAATACAGATCTCGTGATCTATACAGACCCGGATACCGATCCATATGGAGGAAACTTGAATTCTGAAGTACAAAATACTCTTACTGCCACAATTGGTGAAGCAAATTATGATGTTGGTCATCTGTTCCATGAGGATATTGATGGAGGTAATGCCGGATTTATAGGCTCGGTTTGTATAGATAATCAGAAAGGAAGCGGGTATGCCGCAGCCGAAAATCCACAGGGTGATGTGTATGACCTCGATTATGTGGCACATGAATTGGGGCATCAATTTGGGGCTAATCATACCTGGTCCTTTGAATCTGAAGGCACTCAAGTACAGGCAGAACCAGGCACTGGCAGCACCATCATGGGATACGCAGGAATAATACAAGGACAAAACGTGGCCCCGAATGGGGATGATTATTTTCATTATTACAGTATATTTCAAATCATAGAATATCTTAAAACTACCAGTTGTGGGGAACTAACACCACTAACCAACAGTCCTCCGGTTATTAATTCCATAGGGGATCATATAATTCCAAAAGGAACAGCATTTGTTTTGCAAGGGAATGCTACGGATCCCGATATGGGTGACATACTAACTTATACATGGGAACAGATAGATGACGGTGTAGTAACCACAGAAAGCTTCGGGCCCGATAATCCAAGTGGAGCAAATTTCAGATCGCTCAGACCTACGACAGATCCTGATCGATATTTTCCAAAGTTATCAGAGGTAATACAGGGAAATCTCACTCAGACAAGTCCGGTTATAAATTCAGCCTGGGAAACGGTTTCCAATGTGGAACGCGAAATGAATTTTGCTTTAACCGTAAGAGATAATGCCGCGGGTGGGGGGCAGGTTTCATCTGAGCTGGTAAAACTAAATGTTATTAATGGCGCAGGACCATTTGTCGTTACCTCACAAAATTTGGCTGCTACATACACTGCAGGATCTGTTCAAACAATTAGCTGGGATGTTGCCAACACCGACAGATCACCAATAAATTGCCAGGAAGTAGACATATTTCTGTCTACAGACGGAGGCCAAAGTTTTCCAATACAGTTGGCAGTTGCTGTCCCAAACGATGGTAACCAGGATGTTATTATCCCGGGTAATAGCACCACAACAGCACGTATAATGGTTAAAGGTGCAGACAACGTTTTTTTTAGTATAAATTCTACTGATTTTAGTATTGAAGATTCTGAAATAGTCCTGAGTTTTGCCGATCTTGAGTATGAGGTTTGTGAACCCAGCGACCTTATTGTACCATTTATTTATGAAACGTATTTAGGGTTTAGTGAAGAAGTTACATTTAGCGTACAAGGGATGCCGGCCGGACTTACCGCTCTATTCACGCCACCAACGGCGACCGTTAACAATACACCGGTTTCCATAATTTTTTCAAATACAGATCTTGTGATTCCGGGAACCTATCCGGTAACAGTCACTGCCACTTCACCAGGTATTACAAAGGATATACCTATTAGTATTACGATTAATAATGCCAGTTTCCCTGATGTAATCTTGCAGTCTCCTTCAGATATGGAAACAGAAGTTAGTCCACAGCAACTTTTTGTATGGGAAGCCAATGAGCAGTATTCAGCTTATGATATAGAAATTGCCACGGATGTACTTTTCACGACAGTGGTTGAATCTGCCAGTGATATAATTTTTAATAACTATCTGCCTCAAAACTTGGAAGATGAAACAACTTATTATTGGCGGATAAAACCAAAAAATTCTTGTGGAGAAGGTACTTTTGGTGCGCCATTTAGTTTCACGACTGTAACCATAAGTTGCGATATGGAAGTAGCCAATGACCTTCCCGTAGAAATATCTTCAATTGGTACACCCTTAGTAACCTCTACCATCACCATCTTAAATGATTTACCAATTACAGATGTGAACGTAACCCTTGAATTGCAACATACTTTTCTGGCAGATTTAGTAATCAGTCTAACCTCACCCCAGGGGACGGTGGTGGTGTTGACTTCCAATTCCTGTGGGGAACTGGAAAATATTGATGCGGTATTTGATGATGATGGAGATCCTTTTATATGCAGTGGTGGTAACGCAGCAATTAGTGGTACAGTAAGGCCCCTTGGTTCACTGGCATCCTTCAATGGGGAATCTTCTTTTGGGGAATGGACCTTAACTGTTTTTGATACGGCTCCAGCTGACGGCGGAAGCATAGATGTGTTTTCTCTTGAAATCTGCGGGGAAGGGGATTTGAGACCTGATAATGATGAAGATGGGGTGTTTGATGATGGCGATGACCTTTGCCTGGGAACACCTCCCGGTACGGAAGTTAATGCAGACGGATGTCCTGTATATCGCTTTCCGACAGATAATTTTAGTCTGGTAATTCAGAGTGAATCCTGTATTACGAGTGATGACGGATCATTTGAAATTACTGCCGCTATGTCTATGGATTACACCGTTGATGTTACGGGCAATGGATTGAATGTTACGGAGAGCTTCACTTTGAGTTATCAATTAGGTAATTTAGCTACCGGCACGTATAACGTGTGTATAAATGGAACAGATGGCACAAATACTTTTGAAGAAATCTGTTTTGAAGTAATTATAAATGAGCCTGGTCCATTGAATGTGAGTTCTTTGGTCTCTTTGGATGGACAAGAGGCAGTTTTGACTTTATCCGGATCAATTTTGTACAATATTGAACTAAATGGAATCCTTATCCAAACAGGGGAGTCTGAACTTATTCTGGATTTGAAGGAGGGTTTAAATACCTTAAAAGTTTCTACTAATTTGCCTTGTCAGGGCGTGTATGATGAAACTGTCTTCATTCCTGCGGTTCCAATAATATTTCCTAATCCGGTTGTTGAAACACTGAATATATTTTTAGGGTCAATTACGGAGATTGTGAATATTACCATTTTTACTTCAGACGGCAGATTTATAAGTAATCAAAGTTTTGATGGGGTTGATGATACCCTTACACTGGACTTTGTAGGACTCCCTTCAGGCTTGTATTATGTGAATATTGAGGGAGGTGGGATCAAAGGAACCTATAAAATTTTAAAACGATGAGAGTTATTTTAATAGTTTTCATTAGCCTGCTGTTTACGGCCTGTAAAAAGGATTCGCCCAAGCCTCCTGAGGCGGCTCTCTTAATTTTTCCTCAGCAAAATTCATTGTGTACTACTGGGGTAACTATAACTCCTTCTACCAGCAGGGTTGAATTTGCCTGGCAAACTGCTAATAACACAGAAAATTATGAATTAAGGGTCACTAACCTTAATAGTGGGATTACACAAACGGCCAACACACAATTTACCACAGCGGAACTCACAATAGATAAGGGAACTCCATATTCCTGGTCTGTTATTACTAGTAATACCAAAGTACCGGAAACCAGCTCCAGTACGGTCTGGCAATTTTTCAATGCAGGATCTCAGATCACCCACACGCCTTTTCCCGCACAGATAGTTGGGCCCTTGTCGGGGACCTCCGTTGTAAGAGATATTAACCAGGAAATTACATTGGAATGGTTGGGTGCGGATGTTGATGATGATATTGTTGGTTATGAAATCTTTGTTGATACTGTATCGCCTCCTCTTGTATTGGCCGCTTCCCCGGCAGCTACTGTCTCCAGTATTAAGATTAACACCAATTCTGATACCGTCTATTTTTGGAAGGTAATTACCAGGGATAATGAGGGTAATAGTTCAGATTCCGGCATTTATTCCTTTAGGGCTCTTTAGTCCGTAAACTTTTAGAGCCATTAATTATGGACCAGGGGATCTACGTATTGTTATACGCATTCATGGTAATCTTCACCCCGGCAAGTACAAATGACTTTATAAGCTCACCAGCCCTTTCCAGGCGTTCCGGCAAAGCACTTCTTTCTTCATCATTCCATTTTCCCAGTACATAGTCTACTTGCCTGCCTTTGCTGAATTCAGAGCCTACCCCTACTCGTAATCGGTTGTAATTTACAGTTTGGAGGCTGTTTTGAATATCTCTGAGGCCATTATGGCCGCCATCGCTTCCTTTTGTTTTTAACCTGAGTGTTCCGAACGGAAGATTGATATCATCTGTAATCACCAGGATATTTTCTAAAGGAATTTTCTCTTTATCCATCCAGTATTTTACAGACTTGCCACTGAGATTCATGAAGGTGGAAGGTTTTAAACACAATACACTTCTGCCTTTAATTTTAAAAGAACCCAAGTCTCCTAATTTATGGGTTTCAAAAGAGAAATTTTGTGTATCAGATAATTTGTCAAGTACCAAGAAACCAACATTATGCCTGGTGTCTTCATATTCTTTACCTATGTTTCCCAGACCTATTACCAGGTACTTTTTCATAGCATCTGTTTCTTCTAAAAGTTGTTTTTCTTTTAAAAAAAGAAATTCAAAAAATTTTCTCATACCCTTTGATGGTCAACGGGTAAAAATACAAAAGCATCCTGAATCCTGATATATCCGGATAGGATGCTTTTATGAATTAGTACTAATCTTATTTATTCAGCACCTTCTGCAGGAGTTTTACCTCCTTCAGCAGCGGCACCTTCAGCACCTTCAGCACCTTCTGCTCCTTCAGCACCTTCTGCTCCTTCAACACCTTCTTCTAATCCTTCTTCATCTTCAAGTTCTTCTTCTATGGCTGCACGGGCAGTTTTAACCTGTACTACAACAGTAGAATCGGGTTGAAGAATAGTAAAATCATCACTTAACAATGACTCTACCAGAATGTTGTCTCCAATTTTTAGAGAATTGATATCTATATCAAAGAAATCGGGCAGGTTGTCCGGTAACGCTTTGATAGTTAGTTTTCTATTTCTGAATAACAGACGACCTCCATTTCTTACACCCGGAGAATTTCCTTGTAAACGTACGGGAATATCCATTGTAACTTCCTTGTCGTCAAACAGTTGGTAAAAATCTATATGTAAAATTTTATCGGTCACAGGATGAAACTGTATATCCTGCAATACTGCTTTCACCTTTTCACCTTTATCCAAATCAACCTTCACTGTGTGGGCTTTTGGAGTGTACACTAGTTTTTGGAATGCTAATTCATCCGCTGAAAAGTGTAATGGTTTCTCCCCTCCGTATACCACGCAAGGAACCTTTCCAGCATTACGTAGGGCCTTCGTTGCCTTTTTGCCCACGCTATTATCTATGATTAATTAATATTTACATTAAAAATTTTGAAGCAATTGAAGTATTATGATGAACTCTATGCATAACGTCAGCAAAAAGGTCGGCGCAACTTAACACCCTAATTTTTCCACTTTCTTTTTTGATAGGAATAGAATCTGTTACGATTAATTCTAACAATTGCGAATTTTCTATTTTTTCATAGGCTTTGCCCGATAACAAAGCATGGGTGGTTATAGCCCTGACACTTTTTGCACCGCGTTCCATCATTAGATCAGCGGCTTTTGCCAAAGTACCGGCAGTATCTACGAGGTCATCAACCAAGACTACATTTTTATCCTGTACATCGCCAATGAGTTCCATGTGTGAAATTATATTGGCTTTTGCCCTTTGTTTATAGCAGATTACCACGTCAGATTCCAGTGCTTTAGAATACGCATAGGCCCTTTTTGAACCTCCCATATCGGGAGAAGCGATGGTAAGGTTATCTAAATTAAGGCTTCTCAAATAGGGAAGGAATAAGGTAGAAGCGAATAAATGATCCACGGGTTTTTCAAAAAAGCCCTGAATTTGATCTGCATGAAGGTCCATTGTAATTATCCTCGTTGCCCCTGCAGTTTCCAACATTTTGGCTATTAGCTTAGCTGCTATTGGCACCCTTGGTTTATCCTTCCTGTCCTGACGGGCCCAACCATAATAAGGAATAACAGCGGTAATATGCCTTGCAGATGCGCGCTTTGCAGCATCCAGCATAAGCAGCATTTCCATAAGGTTCTCAGAACTTGGGTTGGTAGATCCAATAACAAAAATTCTTGTCCCGCGAATAGATTCTTCGAACGAAGGCTGAAATTCTCCATCGCTGAAATGTGAAAACAAAACATTACCCAATTCTGCCCCATAAGACTTGGCGATTTTTTTACCTAATTCCATACTTTGTGTACAGGCAAAAATTTTGGGTTCGGGCACTTGATAAGCCATACTTAATCTCTTGTTTTCTAGTTTCTTAAATCCCCTTATTCTTAAGGAGGTGCAAATTTAAAAATTTATTTGGGTTGCTAAAGGATAAATGTGGGTTATTTTAGTTTTGAGAACGAAATTATTTTTTAGCTTTGCAATCCCATTGCCTCGGTGGCGGAACTGGTAGACGCGCTGGATTCAAAATCCAGTGTCTTCGGACGTGTGGGTTCGATTCCCACCCGAGGTACGGATAAACCACGATAAAGTGGAAATTCAAGCGAGTTTCATAAAAGAAGCTCGCTTTTTTTATGAAGTGATGCGTTTTGT
Organism: uncultured Eudoraea sp.; assembly: GCF_947258925.1. Classification (GTDB taxonomy): domain Bacteria; phylum Bacteroidota; class Bacteroidia; order Flavobacteriales; family Flavobacteriaceae; genus Eudoraea. The sequence continues at coordinate 70,984 of NZ_CAMYKG010000036.1, forward strand.
TTCCTATTGTGGTTTTCAAAACAACCTTTAAGGGAAGAATTGCAATGGAATTCAATCCCACCCGAGGTACAAAACCTCCAGGATTTCCTGGAGGGTTTTATTATCATTCTTCTCATTGGACCCTGTTGGTCGGTTTTATTCTGCTGTTCATCCAAAAGATACAATAAAGCAAAATTCCATAAACCGCAGCTTTTATCGCTTTGCGCTGGTAAGCTTCCATTTTAGCAAATTAATGTGCTTTTAAGCCGGAATTTGAAATAGAAGTTGATTAAAGTTGCATTTTGACACCATATTAATTTTTTAAGATTTGGGATATGAAAACAGTTTTACTTATTAGGGAAGTCTATTTGGAAGGCTTCAGGAATTTGGGGCATTTTATTGTGCAGAAGTATTTTAAGGCTTTTGCCTGGTTTAGTTTTATTATGTTTTTTGTGGTCCTTTATGCCTTTATTTTCAGGGTGTATACAGGATTCGCATTTGATTAATTATTAATTTAAAATAAAAAACTATGGCTCAAAGACATAAAGGATATAGTTTGATCGATTTTCTAATAGCCGCAGGATGTTTATTCATTTCTGTGATGATGTTTATGATTATGACGGCTGCAGGAGTCCAATAAAGAAGTTGTGAGTACCCATCTTTGCTTATCATAGCTTTGGTGGAATAAAAATAACCAACCTAGATGATGATTAATCCCTGTGAGGTATACCCTTACAGGGGTTTTTTGTTGCTACTTCCCATCCTTCCTGCTTAATCTCTATTCAAAGGTTCCTGTGCGGAAATTGTGCATTTTATCCGGGAATTCTGCTGTCTTGACTAAAAGAATGAAGAAAACCTAAACTTAGAACGGATTTTGGAGTCTTATAAGTGAATTCTAAAATTAGTGTTATGAAAACTATAAGTTTACTCAAGGAAATTTATTTGGAAGGATTCAGGAATATAGGAACCCTTATAGTAAGAAACTATTTTAAACTTTTTGCATGGTTTTGCTTTGCAATGTTCTTGGTTGCACTCTATGCATTTATCTTTAGGGTGACTACAGGATTCGCTTTTGACTAGCACCTGCATAAATTCTGCTAAAAACAGATAAAAAAATATGGAAAAAATCCAAAAAATAGGAAATATTCCATAAATTAGCTGTCCTTTTAGACAGTTATGCAAAAGACCATTCTTCATCTGGATCTGGATACCTTTTTTGTATCCGTAGAACGACTCATTAATTCCGAGTTGCAGAACAAACCCTTACTGGTTGGTGGTACCAGCGACAGAGGAGTAGTGGCTGCCTGCAGCTACGAGACCCGGGGTTTTGGCATACATTCCGGGATGCCCATGAAAATGGCGCGGGAACTCTGCCCCGAAGCCGTTGTTATCCGGGGTAATGCAGGCACCTATAGCAAGCACTCAGATCTGGTTACTGAAATTATCAAAGGACAAGTGCCTGTTTTTGAGAAATCGAGTATAGATGAGTTTTACGCAGACCTTTCCGGAATGGACCGCTTCTTTGGTTGCTACCACTACGCTTCCGAATTACGAAAAATGATCATTAAAGAAACCGGGCTTCCCATTTCCTTTGGGTTGTCTGTAAATAAAGTAGTCTCTAAAGTAGCTACCAATGAGGCCAAACCCAACAACCAGCTGAAAGTAGATTTTGGCTATGAAAAACCTTTTCTGGCTCCGCTCTCTATTAAAAAAATCCCCATGGTGGGCGACAAGACCTACCAGACGCTCAGAAACCTGGGGCTTAGAAAAGTAAAAACCGTACAGGAAATGCCTATGGACCTTATGCGACGAGTGCTCGGAGCCAACGGTGCTGTCATCTGGAAACGGGCCAACGGCGTAGACAACTCCCCTGTGATCCCCTTTTGTGATCGTAAATCCATTTCTACAGAACGCACCTTTGACCGGGATACCATAGATGTCAGCAGGCTGAAAGGCATCCTTATAGCCATGACAGAGAACCTTGCCTACCAGCTCCGCAGAGGAGAAAAGCTTACCGCCTGCATTGCTGTCAAGATCAGGTACTCAGATTTTAACACTTATTCCAAACAAGTCCGCATCCCCTACACCAGTGCAGACCATATTTTGATTCCCAAAATTCTGGAACTGTTCAGAATCCTGTATAACAGGCGTTTGCTGGTGAGGCTTATAGGTATCCGCTTTAGCCATCTGGTACCAGGCAATTACCAGATTAACCTGTTTGAAGATACCGAAGAAGCCCTGAACCTCTATGCTGCAATGGATAACATCCGGGAGCGCTTTGGCGATAAAAGCGTGCTACGAGCCTCGGGCCTTGGCGCCAAAACCATTGGCAGAATGCACAATCCCTTTAACGGCCAGCCCCCTATAGTGCTGGCGCATAGAAAACAGTGAAATCCACCTTCGCTCTTGCGGGCTACGGTGGATAAAGATGAAACTAAAACAATAACAGATCGAATACCAACACCCATGTACAAAGCTTCGGAATACAATATAAAGCCTGTTTTGGGGATCGATTTCAGAAACGGGGCAGACCAATGTTTTGTAGGAATTGCCAAAAACAATAAAGGTTACCAGGAACTAAACGATTTCCTCTCTGCCCACCTCCACGAGGAAAAAGAAATTTCCCGAAGAGCTCCGAAGTTTAAACACGCCTACATAATCTATCCCTTTGAAAAGGTACTCCTCAATGACCAGAGCAATTTCCGGGAACATGAATTTATAGGAATTTCTATAAGGGACCTAAGAAGGTTGCCCTTCTCCAGCCTGGTGGAAAAAAAAGACAAACTGTTAGTGCTGCAACCCGTTAGCTTCAGGAATAAGCGCGATTTTAATGCACATCGATTGCTGCGGGCCATAGATAAGAATGTGCTGTTAAGCAAACTTTCTAAAGAAGAAGAGGCCAGTGAAGAGGAAAAAATGTTTCCCATTCAAAACCTGGCCGCAGCCTTTGCAGAATTTCCCTTTATTCTTGAGAATACAGAAAGGCTGATGAATTCCTGCAGTATCCATTTTGATTTTTCCAAAAACCGCACTCCCCAGAACCTGCAGACCTATCTGGGGAGAAGGGATGAAGATGAAAAACTGCTGGAGCAATTGTGCGAGGATGGCCTTCCTTACCGCTATCCTGTGGTGGACAAGCCCATCCGGGAGCGACTTCAAAAAGAATTGGCACTGATAAAAGAAAAGAATTTTGTCTCCTATTTTTTGATTAACTGGGATATTGTTTCCAAGGCCCGGGAAAAAGGTTTTTTTTATGTGGGGCGGGGTAGTGGTGCAAATAGCATTGTAGCCTATTTGCTTCGTATTACCGATGTAGACCCCATAGAACTGGATCTTTATTTTGAGCGCTTTATTAACCTCTACCGGGCCAATCCACCCGATTTTGATATTGATTTTTCGTGGAGAGATCGTGAAGAGATTACCCAGTATATTTTTGACCGCTTTGATCATGTTAGCCTTTTAGGGACCTATGTCACTTTTAAACATAAGGGCATTGTACGCGAGCTGGGAAAAGTCTTTGGCCTGCCAAAAGCAGAGATTGATGTTCTAAGCGACGGACACTACCAGTTATCCCAATTAGATGAGGTATCCCTGCTGGTATTGAAATACGGACAGTTAATAAAAGGCTTCCCCAACTACCTGAGCATACATGCCGGGGGGATCTTAATTACCCAAAGGCCCATCCACTATTTTTCAGCAACACATTTACCACCAAAAGGTTTTGCTACTGTTATGTTTGATATGATCATTGCCGAAGATGTAGGCCTCTATAAATTTGATATTTTAGGTCAGCGTGGCCTGGCAAAAATCAAGGAGACCCTACAGATCCTGCAGCTTAATAAACCCGAAAAGTTTCGTGAAATAGATATCCATAATATCAAAAGATTTAAAGAAGATCCCCGCATTAACCAGTTGATAAAAACAGCTCAGTGTATGGGGTGTTTTTATGTAGAATCGCCCGCTATGAGGATGCTGCTAAGAAAGCTGGAGGTAGATAATTATCTGGGTTTAGTAGCTGCAAGTTCCATTATCCGTCCCGGGGTGGCCAAGAGTGGGATGATGCGTGAATACATCCTGCGGCACCGTGAAGAGGGCAGGGCAGAGGAAAAAGGCCACCCCGTAATGCTGAACATTATGCCCGAGACTTATGGTATTATGGTCTACCAGGAAGACGTAATAAAAGTGGCCCATTATTTTGCCGGACTTACCCTTGGTGAGGCCGATGTACTGCGAAGGGGCATGAGTGGAAAATTCCGTTCCCGGGAGGAGTTCCAGAAGGTGCAGGACAAGTTTGTGGATAACTGTCGCAAAAAAGGTTATGAAGAAAAGCTGATCTCAGAGATTTGGCACCAGGTAGCCAGTTTTGCCGGCTATGCTTTTGCCAAGGGGCATTCAGCTTCTTATGCTGTGGAGAGTTACCAGACCTTGTTTTTAAGGGCTTATTATCCCCTGGAATACCTGGTGGCAGTACTTAATAATGGGGGCGGTTTTTACCGTTCCGAGTTTTATGTGCACGAAGCCCGTATGATGGGGGCTACTATACATGCACCCTGCATTAACAAGAGCTTTGCGGCAAACTGTATTTATGGCACAGACATTTATTTGGGCTATATGTATCTGAAAGAACTGGAAAGTCGGGTAATGGACCGCATTCTTAAGGAGCGGCAGCTGCATGGAGTCTTTACTTCTTTGGAAGACTTTTTAGACCGGGTGCCTATTTCAATAGAACAGCTGAGTATCCTTATTCGCATAAACGCATTCAGGTTTACAAAAATTAATAAGCACAAATTGTTGTGGGAGGCGCATTTGTTTCTTTCTAAAGGAACTATAATAGATCATCCCAAGCTGTTCCCTCCCACCAATCAAAAATTTAAGATCCCACGCCTGCATACGACAGACCTCGAGACGGCCTTTACTCAATTGGAGTTACTGGGGTTCTGCCTGTGTTCCCCTTTTCATTTGTTAAAGGAAGTCCCTAAAAACACGAATGGGAGTAGGGATCTGGAGCGCTATTTAAATAGAAATATAGACATTTATGGCTATCTGGTTACTGTTAAGAATACGAATACGCATACGGGGAAACGGATGCATTTTGCCACCTGTGTGGACCAGCATGGAGAGGTGTTTGATACGGTACTTTTCCCTCCGGTGGCTGCCAAATACTTTTTTAGGGGTAGGGGTATTTATAGGTTCTATGGCAGGGTAGTAAGTGAGTTTGGCTTTTTAAGTATAGAAACCATAAAGATGCAAAAGCAGGAAGTGATCCAGGATCCCAGGTACGCCGATATGAAGACGGCTAATAAAAAGCGGTTAATTGCTCCTAGAAAATAAGGAAAGCACTTTTTTGAGAATAAAATATAATATGTATTTTTAAAACAAACTTCAGATGCTTCATAAATTAACGCCCTTTAAGAATGAAAGTATATCTCATTAAAGCCTCCAATTGATCCAAACCCTAAATCATAATGACCAGCAAATAGCCCAGGTTATCCGATCGGTTTTTCAGGATTCTTACCCCATTGAGGCCAAGCTTTTAAACGCGAAAGATTTTCCACCTCTTAAAAGAACGCTAGAAGAATTTTTAGATAGTAAAAATGTGTTTTACGGCTTTTATAAAGAGAAAAAGTTAGCAGGAGTGGTTGAAGTAAAAGCAGAAGAAAACAACACCCACATTCAAAGCCTGGTAGTACATCCTGACTTTTTTCGGCAAGGTATTGGAAGTGCAATGGTTCAATTTGTGCTGGACACCTATACTACAAAAACTATTACTGTTGAAACCGGTCTGGCCAATGAACCGGCTAAGGATTTATATTACGGCTTTCATTTTAGAAGGGTAAGGGAATACGATACCGAGGAAGGAATACGAAAGATTGCTTTTTTAATGCGAAGGGGGTAGCACCAAATATTCTCTGCATTTCGTAAAAGGAATTATTTTTTTTCGGGTCTGGGTACAATTCCTGTCCGTTTTCCCCATTCCAGCCACATTTGAGCCATTGTCTTTACCATTTCCGGATTAGTAGCTGCCATATCATGCATTTCTATCCGGTCTTTTTCAATGTCAAACAGTTCCCAGTCTTTTAATTCTAACTCAGCTGTTTTATCCCAGAGATAAGAATTTTTTTTACTTGCTTTAGAAACCAACTTCCACTTTCCCATTCGAACCGCACGGTTGCCTTCATGTTCCCAATAAATGGCTTCCCGGGTCATATCTTTTCCTTCCAAAACGGGTACTAAACTTGTGCCTTCCATAGGATGAATGGCATTTCCATTGTAATTGACAGGATATTCAAGACCACTCATATCCATACAAGTTGCCATGATGTCTATTAAATGCGTAGGGATTTTTCTTAATTCACCGCCCTTTTTAATTTTTGCTGGCCAATGAACAATTAGAGGAGTCGCAATGCCTCCTTCATGCACCCAATGTTTGTATTCCCTGAAAGGGGTGTTACTGGCATTTGCCCAGTTCAGACCATATGCTGTATATCCATCAGCAGGGCCGGGCCAACCTTCTTTCATTATTTTAATAGGCTTTCCGTCACGGCTGGCAAAAGGGATCATCTCTGTTTGTACTTCATCAGGAGCCATTGTTAACACCTCTTTTTCAGTGGGCCTGTTTTCTATCCAATCCAGTTCTTCTGCACAAGCCCCATTGTCCTGCAAATAAAATATTACGGTATTCTCCAGTTGCCCTTTTGCCTCCAGCACATCAACCACCTTACCAATTCCTTCATCCATTAATGTGGTCATGGCCGCATAGGTTTCCATATTCGCAAGTTCCCAGGCTTTGTCGGGCACATTCTCAGACCAGGGTTTCACCGCTAACCCCATTTTCTTCATCCTTTCTAGACGAACTTTTCTCATTTCATCCCAACCCTTGTCATATTTTCCCTTGTATTCAGCAATAGCTTCCTGAGGTGCCTGCATGGGCCAATGAGGCGCGGAATATGATAAATAGAGAAAAAAAGGAGAATCCCTATTGTGTTCTTTTATACATTTTACTGCATAATCTGTAAAGGCTATGGTGCTGTAAAAATCTTCTGATGGAGGCACATATTCATTATCTTCAGCCAAAGAACGAGGATCATAATGGCTGCCTGCTCCGGAGATCATTCCATAAAACTTATCAAAACCTCTTTGTCTTGGCCAGTTACTTTTATCCGGCTTATCTATGACGTAAGGGGTAATATGCCATTTTCCGGACATATAGGTAGAATAACCCCCTATTTTTAAAACCTCGGCAAGGGTTACTGCATTGTTACTCAAATCTCCTTTGAATGCGGGCATTCTCCTGTCATATACCATATGGCCTATTCCTGCCTGTTGGGGATATAAACCGGTAAGCAAAGAGGCACGGCTGGGACAACAACGAGCCCCATTATAAAATTGAGTGAACCTTAAACCATTCATTGCAAGTTGATCGAGCACAGGGGTATTAATTTCTCCTCCGTAACAACCAATATCAGAATATCCCATATCGTCTGCAAGGATCAGAATAATATTTGGAGGAAGTTGTTTTTTAGGTTTTTCCTTTGGGGATTCACAACTTTGAAAAAGGATAAGGAATACCAAAATCACGAATAATGGAGAAACTGTATTCTTCATTGAACAGGAATCTTATTTAACCAAACCGCCATTTCCCCATTTCCCCTGTGTGCCCATGCATAATAAGGGATAGCGCTAAGCGTTGGACTTGTTATTTTACCTACGCCACCAAGTAAGTCCTGTTCATAAGAATACTCAAATACTTCATCAGCAGGTACAAGCGAATTCAGGATTCCTTTAGGATTGTCTACTTCTTCAGCACAGAAGACAAGAGGTCCACGTTCTAAGGCCATTTTGCCCTTATTAGTAGTTACAAGTTCATTGCTTATCACTTTGCGAATAGGCATTTCAAAGTCAAGAGTTATCTTATCGTTCCGTTGCCAGTTATGTTTTTCCAAAGTTATGTAGCCATCCTCTATTAAAGGATTCACACTTTTGCCGTTTACCATAATGGAAACTGCTGGTTTATGTTCATCTGTATAACTGTAAAGATCGCCATCCATGACTTCATTCCGCGCCCATCCCGGAACTCTTAATTTAAAAACTGCAGCTGCAGTCGGGGTATTTAAGACTTCAATTTTAACCTGCCCATCCCAGGGGTAGTTTGTAGTCTGACTTAGTTGCAGGTATTGGTCTCCAAGGGCAATCTCGGCCTTATTACCCATATAAAGATTTACGAATATTTCGTTCTCTTTCGTTGCATAGATGTAGCCCGGAAGCGAAGGTAAAATACGTACAACATTTACCGGACAGCAAGAGCAATCGAACCACGGGGACCTTCCGCAAACACCCTGGTTAAATTTGGTGAACCCATCGGCCTCAAGTGGATTTGGATAAAAGAACGTATTGCCTTCAAAAGAAACCCCGGAAAGAAAACCATTATAGAGCGTTCGCTCAAAAACGTCTATATATTTCACCTCTCCGCTTTTAAGAAACATGCGTTGATTCCAAAGCATTAAGGCAATTGCCGCACAGGTTTCGGTATAAGCCGTTGCATTGGGGAGTTCATAATTTGGGCCAAATCCTTCGTGCCTGGGTTCTGCGCCAATACCTCCGGTGAGGTAAATCTTTTGGTGTACAATATTATTCCAAATTTTATCGAGTGCTTCATCATAAGCGCTCTCTCCGGTTAGAGCGGCTATATCTGTAGCTGCAGCATAGAAATACCCGGCCCTTACGGCATGTCCAACAGCCTCTTTTTGTTCTGCGAGCGGCACGTGGTCTTGCTGATACTTACCGGCATATTTCCCCTCTGTAGTATTATGACCTTCTGCATTGCCCCGCTGATCTATAAAAAATTTGGCAAGGTCCAGATATTTTTTTTCTCCAGTAACGCGGTATAGTTTCACTAACCCAAGTTCTATTTCCTGATGACCAGGAACCCCCATGTTTTTGCCGGGCCCAAATACTTGTTCCACCAGGTCTGCATTTTTAAGGGCGACATCCAGTAAAGTTCTTTCTCCGGTTGCCCGGTAATGTGCAACTGCTGCTTCATACAAATGTCCCACATTGTATAATTCGTGGTAGGTTTGGAGATTGGTCCATCTTTTAGTTCCTCCACCGTCTGCTGCCTTTTCAGGGTCTATAGTGCGGTTCGTATATAGATAACCATCTTCTTCCTGAGCTGCCGCTATCTTTGTAATCAAATCGTCCAGATAGGATTTAAGTTCGGGATCATCATGTACCTGTAGTGAGTAACTAGCTCCTTCAATTACTTTGAAAACATCTGAGTCATTAAAGTATATGCCTTCAAATTGACCCTCTTCCATTCCCCCGGCAATGGCAAAATTTCGAATCCTACCTGTTTCCTCACATTTTTTAAAATTATAAGGTAATGTAACCTTCCGATTGGTCTCCAGACGGGGAGTCCAAAATTGATCCCTAATTTGAACCGAAGTAAAAGGGACGGGCTGAATAGGGTAATCTAAAATGGTACTATTGGTAGCAGCAAGATTAGTTTGCGGTTCTTTATCCTGACAGGAAACGATAAGAAATAGTCCGCTAACCATAAAGCACTTAAAAAATAAAGAGGTTAGGTGCAATTGGCCCGGATTTTTTAGAGAGGTTTTAAAGATTATCTGCGACCATTCTAGAAAAAGATATGAAATTTTATTTTTCATGTTTTTCATTAATTATGGGAGTAAGCTACCTCAGAATCTTTAGCCTCTTTTTTTGTTTTTCACATAGATTAATTTATGCCGGCTTTTTGGATTTTCCCTTTGCTCAATATCAAATTTACCAAGGGATTTAATTAAAGGGGTCAATTTTTGAAAACCGTAATTCCTGGGATCAAAATTCGGTTGTTTCTTTTGCAACAAACTACCAACATCTCCCAAAAAAGCCCATCCATCGTCGTCCGATGTGTCATCAATAGTTGTGGCAATTAATTTGATTTCCTTAAAAGTTACTTTATCAACACTATCCTTCGCTGTAGTTTTTTCACTTTCAGATTCTGCCTCTTTAGATTGGTTTTTAAGAATTTCAATATAAATAAATTTGTCACAAGCCACAATAAAGGGATTCGGGGTCTTTTTTTCTCCAATTCCTATCACTTGCATTCCGGCTTCCCTTAGTCTGGTGGCCAGGCGCGTAAAATCACTATCGCTCGAAACAAGGCAGAAGCCATGAACTTTACCGGAATACAATATATCCATTGCATCAATAATCATCGCTGAATCTGTAGCATTCTTTCCTGTGGTATAACCATATTGCTGAATAGGAGTAATCGCATTCTCAAGGAGCAGATTTTTCCATTTGGACAAACGAGGTTTGGTCCAGTCACCATAAATCCTTTTTATTGTGGGATTGCCATATTTGGCTACTTCTTCCATCATTTCTTTTACGTAAGCCGAAGGGATGTTATCACCATCGATTAGTACGGCTAAATTTGAATTCATGCTGTTATTTTAGATTTAAGAATTTATGATTTTGAATTTTTTAATGTGGATCTTTCGCCGAAGATAGTGAATCCTTAATATACGGGGGAAGGATTATTGGGTTGATTAGCTGTCAATTCTAATCGTTAATAGCAATCAAATTTGGCCTTTTGTCTAAATGACTTGTGATCTTCTCATAAGCTAATGAAAACTCCAATACCTTTTTATCATCTCCAAATTTACCCATGACTTGCATGCCCATTGGCCTGCCTTGTGCATCGAATCCGACCGGGACATTAACAACGGGGATACCACCTAAACTACCTAAAATAACTACTTCCATCCAGCGATGATACGTGTCCATCTTTCGTCCGTTTATTTCTTTAGGCCAATGTATCTCCTTCGGAAACGGGAATACTTGCGCGGTAGGGAGAACCAGGAAATCAAACTTACCAAACATTCTATCTAATTCGGTATACCAACCGGCACGAATTATATTGGCATTCTCTGCATCTTTCTCATCAATACTAAGGCCTTGTTCAATTTCCCAGATCAACTCTGGTTTGAGAAGTTCTCGCGTAGTCGGATCTTCATAGTATTCCAGCATATTCATTCGACCGTAATGGCGAAGCGTGGTCCAGCTCTCCCATAAATCTGACATGTAAAAATTGGACTGTATGGATTCAACTTTAGCTCCGGCACCGGCTACTTCTGCAAGACTGACTTCGCATAATTCTATTATTCCGGGTTCCAACGCCAAATAATTATCCAGATTACCCAACCAGCCAATTTTTATCTTATCAAGGCTTAGGGGATTCATATCTTTAAAAACAGGGTTAAGAGCCATTGTCTGTAATAAATTTATAGTATCACGGGTATTGCGACCCATTGGCCCTGAGGTCCAAAGAAGCCGATTATTGGCATCTCCCTCATCCATTACTACGGTTGTACTCGGTCTGAAACCAATGACATTATTAAAGGCACCGGGATTTCTTAGAGAACCCATCATGTCCCCGCCATCAGCTACCGGAAGCATATGAGTGCCCAGCCCGCATGCGGCACCACCACTACTACCTCCGGAAGTGAGCGCTGGATTCCAGGCACTTCCTGTTGTACCGAATACAGGATTATAGCATTGAGAACCTAAACCAAATTCCGGAGTATTAGTCTTGCCAATAAAGATGGCTCCCTGACTTCTAATTTTGGCTACTAAATCACTATCTTCTTCAGCTATGCGATTAGCAAACATGGGAGATCCGCTTGTATAAGGCAAACCTGCCACCGGAGCCAGGTCCTTTACTGCATGAGGCATTCCATGCATCCATCCCCAATATTCCTTTCTGGCCAGGGCCTGGTCTGCTTTTCTTGCCTGACTTATTAACTCATCATCGCTAACCATACTCACAATGGCATTATACACGGGATTATATCGATGGATCCGATCCAGATAGGCCTGCATTACCTCCACACAACTTGCTTGTTTGGTCTTTATTGCTAAAGAGAGCTCAGAAGCGCTGAGGGCTGTTAGATCGGATGGAAGATTAGCTGCAAACAGCTTGTTAGAAAAAGGAAAGGGTACGGAAAGTAAAGTACCGAAGGTCGCTGTATTCTTTATAAATTGTCTTCGATTCATAGTAGTTTTGAAATATTTTAAATTTCTTATTCCAGTGAATACGCAACATATACATCATTGGATGCGGTGCCCATTTTCCCTCCACCACAAGCAATCACAATATATTGTTTCCCGTCTATTTCATAGGTGGCAGGAGTAGCGTAACCCCCTGCCTCCAAATCTGTTTCCCAAAGTAATTCACCAGTTTTCATACTAAAAGCCCTGAATTTTTCATCTTTGGTTGCAGCAATAAACAATACGCCACCAGCTGTAATTACAGGTCCGCCATAATTTTCAGTGCCACTTACCGGATAATCAGGATCATTTAATTCCTCCTCATTACCCAGCGGAATTTTCCAAAGATATTCCCCTGTATTTAAATCAATAGCATTTAAAGTGCCCCATGGGGGTTTAATGACCGGGTAACCCCGATTGTCTTTGAACCTTCCAAAACCAACCATTCCGTAAGGCGCGTGGTCTGAGGTTTCGGCCCGATGATCGTTTGATTCAATACCGCTTAAATATTCTGAAAGGGCCTTTACTTCGTCATCGGTAAGGTTTGGCATGGCAGGCATAGCACCCTTACCATTCTTAATGTTAGCTATAATCTCATTTGGGGAAAGTCGTGATTTGACATTTTGAAGTTCCGGGATAACCCCCAACCCCTGTAAATTACCGCCATGACAACGAGCACAGTGTATTTGTGATAGAGTAGCACCGTAACTTAATTTTTTGCCATCTTTATATCCAACTCTGGCCATTCGTACAATCCATGGCATTTCATTTGAATTTACATACATAATTCCTTTTCTGGGGTCAACGGCCGCCCCGCCCCATTCTGCTCCGCCATCTGCCCCGGGAAATAAAATAACACCTGCTGTATCAATGGGATAAAACTGTCCTTCAGAGGTTACCTGTTTAAATCGTTGGAGCACCGTTAACCCTTTTGTATTCTGTTCTTTGTCAATAAAATCGTCTACAAAAGCAGCCTGGTTGGGAGCATAGAGATCTTCTTCTTTGAGTTGTTGCCGGGCAAAAGGTTCAGGTTTTAGAGGTAAGGGTTGTGTTTTTGCCGTGGTATCACCTTCCAGAGTGGTAGCCGGGTATGGTTTTTCCTCTATAGGGAAAAGAGGCTCACCTGTTAAACGGTTGAATACATATATATGGCCACTTTTAGTTATTTGAGCAACTGCAGGGGTTTTCTGTCCATCTTTTTCTACCTCGAGGAGGTTAGGGGGTGCTGGTAAATCCCTGTCCCAAACATCGTGATGAACCATTTGAAAATGCCAGATCCTTTCACCGGTTTTCGCATTGAGGGCTAATAAGGTATTGGCGAATAAATTATCGCCAACCCGGGCACCTCCATACCAGTCGAAAGCAGCAGACCCTGTTGGTACATATACTATTCCGCGTTCCTCATCAAGTGCCATCCCAGCCCAATTATTTGCACCACCAATCTGGTCATTTTTATAAGCCTCTTTCGGCCATGTCTCATAGCCAAATTCACCGGGTTTTGGGATAGTATGGAAAATCCATTCCATTTCGCCAGTAATTACATTAAAAGCCCGAATATGCCCTGGAGCAGCACCGGGAGATTCGGAGGTTCTGGAACCCATAATGTACAAATTCTTATAGATCACCCCCGGGGTAGTAACCACAATGGGAACTTTTTCCGGGTCTCTCCCAAGGCCTTTTCTTAAATCAATATGTCCATTAGTGCCAAAGGATTCGATTACAGTCCCGGTTTCAATGTCTATTGCGTAAAGCATAAAACCTGAAGTATAAAATAATCTACTTTTTTCTTTTGATTCTGAAGTCCAATACATTAATCCACGACTTAAACCCAGGCCGGTTTCGTCTGCAGATTCCGATTCGTACGTCCAGAGCTCCTTGCCTGTTTTTGCATTGATGGCAAAGAGGGTATTTGCCGGATTTACGCCGAAGAGTTTATCCTCAACTATTAAAGGATTTGTTTGTATCTGCGAATTTCTCCCTTCCTCAAGTCCCCCGCTACTGTAACTCCATGCAAGTTTCAACTGCCCCACATTTTCTGTGGTGATTTCATCCAATACCGAAAAATGGGTCCTTTCAGGATCACCTAGATAATGGGTCCATGTTTTAAAATAGTCTTTACCAGCAATTGAATTTTGGTCATCAGATATATGCTTTGATTCGTTTTTGCAGGCCGCTATCCCAAAAAACAGCACAATCAGAATTAAATTTAATCTCATATTTTCTTTTTTATTAAAGCTGATCCAAATCCGGTACTGTGAGTTCATCTATATTCCATTTTGCCCTTTTTGCACCTGCCTGATAGGTGCTTTCAAGGAAATCGAGTACGGCTTTTCGGGGGTTTATGGAATTCTTAGCATCTTCGTATCTTAATAAGGCCATCGGGCTACCATTGCTGTCCTGCCAGAATGCTTCTTTTGGTTTAAGAGCTTCTTCATCTATCCCATTGGGGGAGGGGTAGGTGTAGGAATAATACATTGGCTCAGGGACATTGGTATCACCTACCCAAAATCCAAAACTAATTTGTTCATGGGAATAGGTTTCTTTTTCCAAAATCCTTGCGGATTTATCCATGGGAGGTAACTTTTTTCCGGAGAATCGGGTTACCACTAAATCGAGGTGGTGCCAGTAAATATGAACCGGACAGGTTTTGCCGTAAAAACGACCACCAAATTCCTTAAAAACATTGCTATTCCACAACATGAGTTTCCAAAAAGTATTTATATACTTCCAATCATAATGGTAGTACTCCGTAATCTCATAAAAGTGTTTCTCGATTCCTACATCAAAAGGTCTATCAATAAATTTAGGAAATACACCGAGACCATTTATTTCGGCCATAAACCGAGTATAAAATTCTGCGATACTAGGATTATCACTAAGGGATAAGACAATATCTTCACCAGAACTTCGGGATATGATAACCGCTTTTCTTTTTATATTAAACTCCATTTCAAAGCTGTCCAATCCATCATTTATGGGGACGCTATAAGTGCTAAAGCCCCTTGGTGTAACATAGAGTGTAATGTACCACCAATGGTTCTTTCTGGTAGTTGATTTCAATCTTGTCTTACCCAGTATTTGAAGTAGTAAATGAATTGTGATTCTGGTATTGGTCCAATCTTTAAATGGCAGAGAGGGTAGCTTTTCAACATTCATAGGCATTATTTTTCTAAAGGATTATTATGTTTATTTCTTTGGGTCAGGATAAATCCCATTTTTTCCTGGGTTTTCTAGAGAGCATCTTATTTGCTTCTTTATCGCCAATAAATTTTTCTTTTTCGGCATTCCATTCGAGTTTTCTTTTTAGCTGCCATGAGATCAATCCCAAATGCATGGGCAGTGTCATCTCCCTGGCATAGGCCAGATTAGATTCTGAAGGATTACGTGATTTCACTGCATCCACAAAATTCTGCTGGTGGCCGGGAGAACGCTGAAGGGTTTTAGCAATTTCGGGAATATCCGTAACTGTTTCTCCGTTGATGGTAATCTCCCGGGTTTCATAATCACAAATCAGGGAGCCTTTGTCGCCTTCAAAATAAGCCCCTATCCCTCTTTCGGCCGCACCGGGAACATTAGGAGGTGTAGAGGTCCAGAATAGCTTAAGGTCCTCAAATTCGTAGTCCACATCAATCCATTTTGGGGTATTGGCTATCCCATCTGCTTCTTCTCCCCTGGCTGAAATATGTTTCAGGCCTTTTGGCTGTATGGCCCAGTAAACTACATCGGCTATATGGCACCAGAAATCCGCAAACACGCCGCCGGAATAATCCATAAAATAGCGATAGGTGAAATGGCATTTCGCCGGGATATAATCTACATAAGGGGCAGGTCCGAGCCACATATCCCAATCTAATGTTTTAGGAATAGGTTTGATTACTGTTTCTTTTAAATTAGGAGGAACACCGGTTTTCCACAACCTAACAGTATGAACTTTACCAATAGCCCCGGCCTGGATGAGTTCTACAACACGGTGGTAATTATCGGTTGCATGTATCTGCGTTCCCAACTGAAAAATACGGTTGTATTTCTTTTGGGATTTAAGCATCATTTGCCCTTCTTTTACATCATATGAAAGTGGTTTTTCACCATAGACATCTTTTCCGGCCTGGAAGGCGAGGGTTGCAATTTGTGCATGCCAATGATCCGGAGTAGCACAGGTAATGGCATCAATATCCTTTCGATCTAATATTCTCCGAAAATCCTTGTAACCACTCGCTTTAGATCCTGGTTGAAGATTTTCTAAAGTTTTTAAACTCTTGGCCAAATGCAGTTCATCTACATCACATAAGGCAACCACTTCTACCTCATCTAAACCTGCAAACCATTTCATATGGTTGTTTCCCATACCACCAACCCCAATATGGGCCACACGTAGTCGATCACTAGCGGCTACTTTCCTTGCCAGGGAAGGAAGGAGGGTTAATCCCATTAGGCCCAGGCTACTTTTTTTTACAAATTCCCGACGGTTATGTTTAGGTACTTTCATGATAGTTTTTTTGCACTTTTAAAGTACAAAAAAAAGCACCACTTTTTAAGCCTTAAATTCTACAAGGGTGGTCCCGGCACTGGGATGGCCTTCAAAATAACTAAGGTTAATATTAAATTCCTTTTTATAGGCTTCAGAAATTGATTGAATAAATAAGTCGGCCGAATCTTCGTGGACTAAATTGATAGTGCATCCGCCAAAGCCGCCACCCATTACCCGGGAGCCTAATACTTCCGGAATATTTTTTGAAAAATCTACCAAAAAGTCCAATTCCCGACAACTTACTTCATATAAAGCTCGAAGACCTTCATGAGTTTGATACATTAGTGCCCCCAGCTTTTCTAAATCACCTTTTTTCAGGGCTTCTACGGCATCCAAAACCCGGGTGTTTTCCTGCACCACATAATTGCACCTATTGAAGACTTTGGGGTTCATTGACGTTTTACAAGCCTCGATTATTTTCGGATTGGCATCCCTTAGTGAAGCTACGGAGGGATATTTTTTTTGTAAAATAGCTACCCCTTCTTCGCACTCTTTTCTTCTGGTGTTGTATTCACTACTTGCCAGGCTGTGAGAAACATTACTGTTTAATAAAACTAATTTGTAAGGAGCTATCTCAAAGGGCACATACCTATACTCCATATTTCTACAATCCAATAAGATCACATGGTCTTTTTTACTCATTACTGATGCAAATTGGTCCATTATCCCACACTTGGTACCTACATAATTATGTTCCGCATCCCGGGATAGTTCCACAATTTCATGTTTAGACAAGCCAAGGGCAAAAAGCTCATTCAGGCCGAAGGCCAGGCCACATTCGAGAGCAGCCGAAGAACTGACCCCGGCACCAACCGGCAGATTACTTTCAATAGCACAATGAAAGCCTTTTAGTTCCTTACTTCTACTATAAATTTCATAGAGTACGCCCAGAATGTAATTTTCCCATTGCACATGGCTAGGCGCAATATGTTTTAGATCTACCACCAGTGCCTTTTCATATCCCTTACTTCTAATTTCACAGTGGGTATCCGTATTATTCCTTTCAAGGGTAAAGCGAATTCTCTTGTCTATGGCTGTGGGGAGTACATATCCCAGATTATAGTCTGTGTGCTCGCCAATAATATTGATCCTCCCTGGAGAATCAATAATTACTTTACCCACCAACTTGTCAGCCATTATTTGTCAATTGAACTAATTTCATTCGCCCTTTAAAATTTTCTATCCGGGTCGAAAGGCGTAATATCCATTTCAGGTTTTTTGTTATCCACAATATCTGAAACGAGTTTCCCGGTTGCGGGCCCCAGGCTCCAACCCATCATGGCATGACCAGTTGCAAAAATTAGGTTGTTATATTTGTTACTTCGGCCAATATATGGTAAACCATCAGGACTTACCGGGCGAAGCCCGCTTTTGGCATTTGCCTTATCTTCCATGCTTATTTCTATTTCCGGGTAATAGCTATTTGCTGCCTTTGCAATGGCTTCAACCCTTTCTTTTCTTATGGTATCATTAATACCGGAGAATTCCATGGTTCCGGCAAAACGGGTAAAACCCTGCATAGGTGTTACCGCAGCTTTGGCCTCCATAAGTACAGCAGGAATAGTTATTCCCGTATGTTCCTTAACATTAATTGAATACCCTTTACCTGCCTGCAAAGGGAGTTTTACTTTTAGTAGTTTGGAAATTTTACTACTCCAGGAACCGGCTGCTAGAACCACTTCATCAGCATTGTAAGATGCCTTTGATGTTATTATTTGATTAATTTTATTCGTGACAGTTGAAATCTCTTTAACCTCTTCATTGGTTTTTATCTCTACACCTGCATCCCTGAGATATTTTACCATTTTGGGCATGAATTCAGTAGGGGTTGTATGGCGGTCACATTCATAATGAATGGCTCCTTTTACGTTCAATACAACATTGGGTTCCACTTTCTTTAACTGAGTCGTATCAAGGTTTTTTACTTCAAGACCAAGAAATCTGGCTTTTTCTGCAACCTCCATTTCACCTTCGCCTGCTTTGTCCGTTTTGTACATCATGAGAAGGCCTTTACGCTCTAGTTGGAATTTACCTAAATCACCTGACGTAAAAATATCTTCAAACAGGCTGCGACTTAAGATATTTATATCCTTGATTACCGGAATTGCCTTAGCTACTTTGGTATGAGTTGAAGACCTGTGAAAATACCAGGACCATCTTAAAAAATCCGGGTCCCATCGCGGTTTCATATAGAAAGGACTTGAAGAATTAAACATCCATTTAATACCTTTTGCGATCATTCCGGGAGAAGCCAGAGGGATTATATGACTGGGGGTAATATAGCCTGCATTAACAAAAGAAGCTCCCGCAGTAATATCGGATTTGTCTATAACGGTAACCTGATGACCTTCCTTATTGAGATAATAAGCAGAACTCAGACCGGAAATACCTCCACCTATAATAATTATGCGTTTGCTCATATTAAATTACTTGAAACCCCTCTGCGAAGGGATCATCATCATCAATGTATATTTTATTGTGTCCATATACCCTGGCCCATCCCTTAATACTCGGAATAATTGCCGGTTGGTTTTGCAAATAAGTAACTTCTTCAATTCGTCCTGTAAACTGAGACCCGATAAAACTCTCATGGATAAAATCTTCACCGGGTTTCAAGAGGCCCTTAGCATGCCATTGGGCCATACGTGCTGAAGTCCCAGTGCCACAGGGCGAACGATCAATGGCATTGTCTCCATAAAAAACTGCATTTCGGGCCGAGGCATTAGTTGCTATTGTTTTACCGGTCCATAAAATGTGACTCACATCTCTGATGGTCTCATTTTCAGGATGTATAAATCTATTGGGGTATTTTTTATTAATAGCCTCCCTAATTTCGCGACTAAACTGAATGAGATCAGCAGCACGGTAATTTTCCAGTCCTCCAAAGTTTTCCTGGGGATCTATAATAGCATAAAAATTTCCTCCATAAGAAACATCAAAAACCAAGTTGCCTAAATGAGCACTTTCAATACTTAATTCAGTGGCTGCAAGAAACGATTTTACGTTATTGAATTTTACCCAATCCACTTTTTTACCTGTCTGTTGATATTCAACTTCTACCAATCCTGCAGGAGTCTCCATGCGTATTTTTCCCGGGATCTTTGGTTGTATTAGCCCTTCTTCAATTCCAATGGTTATGGATCCTATTGTACCATGGCCACACATAGGTAAACAGCCACTGGTTTCAATAAATAAAATGCCCAAGTCGTTTGCAGGATCTGCGGGGAGATAAAAAATACTGCCACTCATCATATCATGTCCCCGGGGTTCAAACATAAGACCTTTGCGGATCCAGTCATAGGATTCCAGAAAATGCTGGCGCTTTTCACTCATGTTAGACCCCTTCAAAACAGGACCACCCTTAGCCACCACCCGCACAGGATTGCCGCAGGTGTGAGCATCAATGCAGTTAAAGGTAGTCCTAGCCATGGGCTTATAGTTTATTATAAAGCTGCATTTGTATAAACGCCATTTACCAATCGCAAAATTTGTAAGGGATTCTCATCTCTAAGCGCTGACGGGAGCAAATCCCGGGGCCAATTCTGAAATGCTACAGGTCGTACCCATCGTTTTATCGCATAAGGACCCACTGCTGTAAATCTGCTATCTGTTGAAGCAGGGAATGGGCCACCATGAACCATAGAAGGACAAACTTCCACCCCGGTAGGAACACCGTTGAAAATAATCCGGCCTACCCGGCTGCCTAAGGCAGCGACAATATTTTCATGGTTGCTTACTTCTTCCTGATTTCCCAAAATGGTACCGGTAAGCTGACCTTCCAAATGTTTCAAAATGTTTGTAAGTTCATCAGAATCCTCACATTGAACTACAATCGAGAAGGGTCCAAAAACCTCCTGGTGTAGTTTAGGGTTTTCCAGAAAATTTTCCCCCTCTGTTGTAAGTACAAGCTGTTGTGCAAAATAAGGTTGTGGTTCAGTTTCAAAAGCCGTAATTGATCTGGTACCGGCCTGTGCAACGGCCGTTTGCTTACCTTGTTCGTAATTACCATAAATATTGGGATGCAACATACAACTGGGTTCCAGTTTTGCAATTTCTTTTCCCAGTGAACTGATAAAAGTGTCTAAGGTTTTGCTTTTTAGCCCTAAAATAAGTCCTGGATTTGTACAAAATTGACCAGCTCCCAACATAATGGATGCCGCGTATTGCTCTGCCCAATAATTTCCTTTTTCTTCAAGAGCAGAGGGTAGTACCACCACGGGGTTAATGCTGCCCATTTCTGCAAAGACCGGAATTGGTTCCGGACGTTCATTGGCTAACTTATACAAGGCAGTACCACCTTTTATACTTCCGGTAAATCCAACTGCCTTGATTACCGGATGCTTAACAAGTTGCTGCCCCACTTCTATTCCACTGCTGTTCAAATTAGAAAAGACACCATTTGGCATAGCAGTTTTTTTCGCGGCATTTAGAATGGCTGATGCTACCAGCTCCCCGGTTCCGGCATGCATGGGATGACTCTTTACAATAACAGGACAGCCAGCGGCCAGTGCACTAGCCGTATCTCCACCTGCCGTGGAATAGGCCAGTGGAAAATTACTTGAGCCAAATACAGCAACAGGCCCCATGGGAAAAAGCATTTTTCTTATATCCGGTTTGGGTACAGGAGTTCTCTCCGGCAAGGCCGTATCAATACTGGCCTCTACCCAGGAACCATCTTCCAAAGTGTTGGCAAAAGTTCTTAACTGACCTACGGTTCGCCCACGTTCCCCTTTGGCCCTGCCTTCGGGAAGACCACTTTCCAGGCAATACGATTCAATAAGTACATCGCCCAGGGCTTCTATTTCATCAGCAATTACTCTTAAAAAGCCCGCCTTCCGTTCAGCCGTAAAATTTCTGTAACTTTCAAAAGCTTCAGAGGCCAGTTTTGCTGCTTCATTAAGCTCCTCCTCTGTAGCTTCGAAAAAGGTCCATTTATTCTCCAGGTTTAATTCAGGATTGAAAGTCTTGTACTTTTTGCTGCCTTTTCCAGACTGTTTATTGCCAATATAGTTTTTTCCTGTAATCATATCTCCATTGATTAAGCTGTATGCATTGATGAATGCTGCAAGGCCTTATAATCCGGTAATGAGGGCCTTGTTCTCATTCCTTCTTCTATTATTTTCAGGACCCTTTGGCGTTCCTCTCCCCGAAGTGGTAACCTCGGAGCCCTGACATTTTCTGTACCTAGTTCAGTGGCAACTTCAGCCAGTTTAATATTTTGTACCAATTGTGGGCTAATATCTAATTCCAATAGAGGTAGAAACCAGCGGTAAATTTCCAGGGCTTCATCAATTCTGCCTGCTTTGGCCAGTTCGTAAATGGCAACGGTTTCCTTTGGAAATGCACAGACGAGGCCGGCCACCCATCCATCTGCGCCCATTAAGATACTTTCAAGTCCAAGGGTATCTACTCCCGTAAGAACCTTTAACCGATCACCGAATCTGTTTTTTATCCTGGTAATATTGGAAATATCACGGGTAGATTCTTTTACGGCCTGTATGTTGTCGCATTGAAGGATTTCCTCAAACATATCTAGAGTGACTTTAATGCCATAGTCCACCGGGTTATTATAGATCATAATAGGTAGATCTGTACTTTGGGCAATGG